>CAYVDO010000353.1:0-8585 GCA_964450125.1 uncultured bacterium | reverse complement strand
AGCCAGTCCGATGGGGATCCGAATCCCGAGCCGGTCGAGAGCAACACGTTGACGTTGAACGTCGGTCCGGTTCGGAAGACGTCAGCCTTCCCGTCACCGTTGAAGTCGCCGACGTGCCAGCCGGTTGTGCCCGTGCCCCAGCCTTGGAGGCGGTTGCCGCCGTACGAGAAGCCGTTGAGCGGATGCGAGGTGAAGACATATCCGCCGTCGCTCCCGGTCGTGTACAGGTAGTCGGACGTGCCATCGCCATCGAAATCGCCGGTCTGGATGCTCGCGTTGGGGCTCGCGAGAAACGAAGCTCCAAACATGAACGTGTTCGGTTGGCCGAGGTCCGGTCCACCCGCGCTGCTCGGCTGGCCGAGGGAGTAGATCGGTGCGCCGACGGCGGCGAGCGCGCCGAGCGCGCTGGCCTCGTCGAACGCAGCCCCGTAGAAGAGCAGCAGCGTTCGACTCTCGCCGGGCGCGAGGGGGTGTGTAGCCGTCACGTCGGGGAAGTTGAGGTCGATCACGAAGCCACGATCGCCAGCTGGGCCATCCACGACGTCACCGAGTGTCGCCTGAGAGCAACTCGAGGAAACCGACTGAAGGAGGTTGAGAGGGCAGAACCCGTAGTTTCCAAACGCCAGGACTTCGGGCCGTCCTCCCGATTGCAGCGTCACGCGCTCGGAGAACGCCGTAGGATAGATGTCCCAATCACCGCTGCGGCGGTACTTGAGGCTCGAGATGGAGGATGCCGAGATGTTCTTGATCGTGATGAAGATTCGGTAGAGGCGCGTGGACTCAGTCGCCGGTGCGAACTCGTGGGTGATCTCCAGCGTCGTGCCCAGTTGGGTTCGCGATGTGGCGGTGGTTGCCGTCGAGCTGAAGGTTCCAACGGTCAGATTGGAAGTGCCCAGATGTGACGAAGCCCAGCCCGCCACGCTGTCGGCTGCGATTCCCCAACCCTCGGCGGGAGTGCCGGGCGAGAGCCCGTCGACCTCGGATCCGTTCGGATTCAGGATGCGCAGTCCGACCGTGCTCACGTTGTTCAAGTCCGGTGTGCCGCCGGGCACGTTCAGGTATCCCGCCGGATCTACCCCCAGCTTCACAACTCCGTTGTCGATGAAGACGCCGCCTGCGGTGCTCACGACCGGATCCGACGGCGGTTGACCCGCCTCAGCCCGGTGAAGGGCGTCCCATGGTCCCCAGGCCAGCAACACCAGCGACAGCAGGACGAGTGGACGGGGCGCAGTGCGACCAGACTTCATGGAAACCTCCGCGGGAGGGGGATTGGGGCCTGCCGCCGAGCGGGCGGCGAGAGGGCCTCGAAGCGCAACCTCGTCGTCGGCGCCGGTTCGGGATCGCCGGAACGAGCCTCGACCGCTTCGTCCGCATCCATTCCGTCATCCGAGGCGTCGTGCGCGTCGTTCACGGGCGATGCGGACGCGGTCGCATCGTCTCCGGACCCGCTCCACGATCCGCTGGCGAGCGGACGATTCGGACCGCAGAGGATCGGCAGCAGGAGGGCGGCGATCGACCAACGCACCGACACCTCCCCACCCCGTGCCCATGCGGGACAGGCGCTCCCCCCCCCGCTCGACGAGGCGCGTCGAGCGGGGGGGGCATCACGAAATGTTCGTCGTTGCTACGTGATAGATGCTGCCCACGCTTTCGGTTCGAGCGCAAGCCCCCGTTTCCCAGTCCGCGGTTGCCGAGCATCTCTGCGCTCGCATGACGTGCACACGCGCGCCGCGAAATCTCTGGGTGAGAGGGGACGATTTTCCCGGATGCTTCAGGCCTCGAAGGAGGCGTTCCGTGACGCGCATGCGCGCCCCGCGTGATGCGCCGGCGCCACCGACGGCGAGATCGACGATGGAGTCGAGATACGATCCTTCATCGACTCGGCACCGCTCGATCGACTCGCGCGCCAGCCGCTCGTCAACGGAGGAACCACCCATGCGCGGTCAGATGATGGACTTCCCGCTCACGCTCACCGCGATCCTCGATCGCGCGGGCACGCTCTTCGCGCGCCGCGAGATCTGTTCGCGGATGCCGGACAAGTCGATTCATCGCACCGACTACGCGGCGTTTCATCGCCGCTCGTTGGCGCTCGCCGAGGCGCTCACCCTGGCCGGGCTGCGGCGTGGCGATCGCGTGGCGACCCTCATGTGGAATCACGCGTGGCATCTCGAGGCGTATTTCGGCATCCCCGCGTCGGGCGGCGTGTTGCACACCCTCAACTTGCGGCTTCATCCCGACGACATCGCGTACATCGCCAAGCACGCCGAGGACCGCTTCTTGATCGTGGACGACGTGCTCTGGCCCATCTACGAGGCCTGGAAGGACAAGCATTCGTTCGAACGCGTGATCGTTGTGCCGCTCACGGGGAAGCCGGTGCCCCCCGGCACCATCGCCTACGACGACTTCATCGCCGGCGCCAACCCCGGCTGGATGCCGCCGACCCTCGACGAAAACGAGGCGGCAGGCCTGTGCTACACGTCGGGCACCACCGGGACGCCGAAAGGCGTTCTCTATTCGCACCGCGCGATCGTGCTGCACACTTTCGCCGCAGGCCTCGTGGACACCCTGGCGCTCTGCCAGCGCGACGTCATCACGCCGGTGGTGCCGATGTTCCACGCCAACGCCTGGGGATTGCCGTTCACCGCGGTGATGGTGGGCGCGAAGCTCGCCTTCCCGGGTCCGCATCTCGCACCGGATCTGCTGCTCGATCTCTTCCAGGACGAGCAGGTCACGATGTCGGCGGGCGTGCCCACGATCTGGATGGGGATGCTCGACGCCATGAACCGCAATCCCGGCCGCTGGAAGACCCAAGCTGGGTTGCGCATGGCCGTGGGCGGCTCGGCACCACCCGAAAGCATGATCCGCGAGTTCGATCGACTCGG
Source organism: uncultured bacterium (assembly GCA_964450125.1). Classification (GTDB taxonomy): domain Bacteria; phylum JADJOY01; class JADJOY01; order JADJOY01; family JADJOY01; genus JADJOY01. The sequence goes on along the minus strand of CAYVDO010000353.1, from coordinate 5,703 downwards.
TTGGAAGCTCATCCAAGCCTGGGGCATGACCGAGACCGCACCGCTCGGCACCGTGAGCTACGTGAGGGATCACCTTCTCGATCGGCCGCTCGACGAGCAATACACGTATCGCGCCAAGCAGGGCATTCCCGCGCCCTTCGTGGAGTGCCGGGTGATCGCGGAGACCGGCGCCGCGCCGTGGGACGGCAAGACCATGGGAGAGCTGCAAGTGCGGGGACCGTGGGTCGCCGGCAGCTATTTCCGTCTCGACGACGTCGAAGGGAAGTGGACCGAGGACGGCTGGTTCCGCACCGGCGACGTCGCGACGATCGATCCCGACGGCTACGTGAAGCTCACCGACCGCACCAAGGATTTGATCAAGTCGGGAGGCGAGTGGATCAGCTCGGTGGACCTCGAAAACACGCTCATGGGTCATCCCGACGTGAAGGAAGCGGCGGTGATCGCGGTGCCGCACCCGAAATGGGACGAGCGTCCGCTGGCGGTGATCGTGCGCGAGTCCGGGCGCGAGCTGAGCGAGGCCGAGCTGCGCGCCTATCTCGAAGGCAAGATCGCCAAGTGGTGGGTGCCCGATGCATTCGTGTTCATCGACGAGATCCCGCGAACGTCGACGGGCAAGTTCCTCAAGTCCGCGCTGCGCGAGCGCTACAAGGACTGGCAGTGGACGTGAGTCGCAAGACGCCGAGGTTCGACGCGCGTGAGGCGGGCGGCGTGAGGGCGGGCGAGAGAGAGCCCGCCCGTAGATGCAGGGCGGTTGCGCCCGGCGTCACGGGCTCCCCTACCAGCAACCCGCGATGAATCCTGCAAGGGCATTCGGCGTATCAACCCAGGAAACGCAGCACGAGCGGCAGCACCACGGATGTGGCGATCCCGTTGAGGCCGATCGCGAGGCCGGCAACGGCTCCCGCGAGCGCATCGATTTCCAGCATCCGCGCGGTGCCGATCCCGTGACACGCGGTACCCATCGCCAGCCCCATCGCCACCGGCTCGCGAATGCCGAGCGCGCGGCAGAGCTCGGGGCCGCCCACAGCGCCGAGACAACCCGTGAGCACGACGACACACGCGGTGAGCGGCGGAATGCCGCCGATGCGCTCGGCGAGGGCGATGGCGATCGGCGTGGTCACCGATTTGGGCGCTAGCGACATCGCCACCGCGCCGCTCGCACCCAGTAGCTTGGCGGTGCCGACCGCGGTCACGATCGAGGTGACGGCGCCTGCGAGGATGCCCGCGAAGATCGGTAGCGCCCGGCCGTCGAGGCGAGCGCGCTGGTCGTAAAGCGGCACGGCCAGCGCCACCACCGCCGGCCCGAGCAAGAACAGCAACAGCTTTCCGCCCGCCGCGTATGCGTCGTGCGGGATCGCGAGGAGCGTGAGCGTCGCGATGATCGTGACGATCGAGACCGCCACCGGATGGGCGAGCGGTGTGCGCACGCGAAGGTAGAGCCGGTCCGCGAGCGCGTACACGGCCAGCGTCAGCGCCACACCGAAGAGCGGCGATCGGACGAGCTCAGCCGGCACCACGCGTTCGCTTTCCCGCCAGCCAGCGCTCGGTCCAGCCGGTGACGGCGATCACCGCCGCCGTGCTCACGAGCATCGCCGCCACGATCGGCAGCCACTGCTCGCGCAAGAGCGCGCCGTGGGCCATGACACCCACGCCCGCGGGCACGAAGAAGAGCCCGAGTCGGGAGAGCAGCGCGTCGGCGGCGCCGCGCACCCACTCGGCGCGCACCACGCCGAGCGCCAGCGCCCCGACCACCAGCACCATGCCCACCACTGCGCCAGGCACGGGGATCGGCAGGTGGGGTGCGATCGTCTCGCCCGCGAGCTGGAACGCGAGCAGGATCGCGAGGCCGGAGAGGACGCGCCCGTTCACGGTCCGAGCTTGGCCGGAAACGCACGCTGCTGCGAGCGGTCGGCGCGCGTGCCCAGCAGCGGCGTGACGCGATGCTATAAACGATCGCATGCGAGCGTTGGTGCTGGATCACGGCCTGCACTATCGCGCGAACCGCCGCGCGCCGCGGCTTCCGCGCGAGGAAGCGCGCGTCGAGGTGCTCGTCGCCGGCATCTGCAACACCGATCTCGAGCTGGCGCGCGGCTACATGGGCTTCACGGGTGTGCCCGGCCACGAATTCGTGGGGCGCGTCGTGGAGGGGCCTGCGAAGCTCGTGGGCCAGCGAGTAGTCGGCGAGATCAACGCCGGCTGCGGCCGATGCGAGGGCTGCAGGCGCGGCGACTCGCGACACTGCCCGAAGCGCACGGTGCTCGGCATCCTCGGACGCGATGGTGCATTCGCCGACCAGCTGCTGTTGCCGGCGGTGAATCTCAGGCGCGTACCCGAATCGTTGCCCGACGAGGCGGCGGTCTTCGTGGAGCCCGTGGCCGCGGCGTTCGAGATCCTGGAGCAGATGCCTGCCGATTCCGGACGCGAAGCCGTGGTGCTCGGTGACGGCAAGCTCGGGCTCGTGGTGGCGCAAGTGCTGGCGCAGGCGGGCTACGCGGTGACCGCGATCGGTAAGCACGAGGACAAGCTGCGCACCTTGCGCAAGTGCGGCGCGCGCGTGCGCCTCCTCGACCGTCTTGGCCGGCTTCGCGCGGACGTCGTCGCCGAGTGCACAGGAACGGCGAGCGGGCTCGCGACGGCGCTCGCGATCGTGCGTCCGCGTGGGACCGTGTTCCTGAAGAGCACCGTCGCCGGCAACGCGTCGCTCGATCTGGCACCGGCGGTCATCAACGAGATCCGGATCCAGGGCTCGCGCTGCGGGCGCTTCGAGCCGGCGATCGAGGCACTCGCGGCGAAGCGCGTCGACGTGTCGAAGATGGTGAGCGCCACGTTTCCACTCGAGCGTGGCGTCGAAGCGTTCCAGCGCGCGACGGCACCAGGAGTGTTGAAGGTGCTGCTGCATGTCGCGCGCTGAGCGCTCGCCGTGACGCGAGCGACGAAGCGTGGTGCGACCAGGCGCTCGGTCTCCACGCGCGCCGTCACGCTTTCCCGGCGCCGGCGACGCCGCACGGTGGAGGGCGCTGCTCCGTCAGCGCCGGGCCGGTCGTCTCGGCCTGCGATGATCACTCGTCTCGTCGGCGTGGACACGGGCGGCACCTTCACCGATCTGGTATTGCTCGAGGCGGATCGCCTTCGTATCCACAAGGTCCCATCGACACCGCGCGATCCGTCGGAGGCGATCGGCATCGGCATTCGCGAGCTCGCCGCCGGCGCCGCACCCCAGCAGGTGATCCACGGCACCACGGTGGCCACCAACGCGGTGCTGGAACGGACGCTCGCGCCCACGGCGCTGGTGACCAACGCCGGGCTCGAGGACGTGATCGAGATCGGCCGCCAGGATCGGCCGGATCTCTACGACCCGTTCGTCATGCGGCCCGAGCCACCGGTGCCGCCGAAGTTGCGTTTCGGCGTGCGGGGCCGCCTCGGGGCGGATGGCGAGCGGATCGAGGCCCTCGACGTGAACGCGCTTCGAGCGCTCGTGCCGCGACTGCGCCGAAGCAGCGCGCGCTCGATCGCCATCTCGTTCCTGCACTCTTACGCGAACGACGTCGACGAAGAGCGCGCGGCGCGCATCCTCGCCGCCGCGGGAATGCCGATCACGTGCTCGTCGCGGCTGCGCCCCGAGTTCCGCGAATACGAGCGCACCACGACCACCGCGCTCAACGCCGCGCTGGTGCCGCTCATGGCGCGCTACCTCGGCCGCCTCGCCGATGCCCTCGGCGACACAGAGCTCAGCATCATGCATTCGAGCGGCGGCATGACCACCGCTGCGTACGCCGCCGAGCGGCCCATCGAAACCGTGCTCTCGGGTCCGGCGGGAGGAGTGGCCGCTGCGGAGGCGCTCGGCCGCGCGCTCGGCGTGTCGCGGCTCATCAGCTTCGACATGGGTGGCACCTCGACCGACGTGTCGTTGCTCGATGGCGAGGCGCGCCTCGCGCCGGCGACCCAGATCGCGGGGCTGCCGGTGCGCATGCCGGTGCTCGACATCCACACCGTGGGCGCTGGCGGCGGCTCGCTGGCCCGCGTCGACGAGGGTGGCGCGTTGGTGGTCGGTCCCGCGAGCGCCGGCGCCGTGCCCGGCCCCGCGTGCTACGGGCGTGGCGGCCGCGAGGCCACCGTCACCGACGCAGACGTGGTCTTGGGTCGAATCCAGCCGCGGCATTTCCTCGGCGGCCGCATGCAGCTCGACGAGGACGCGGCCCACGGCGCGATCGCCACGCTCGCACGACGCGCGCATCTCGACGTCTCCAGCGCGGCCCTCGGCGTGGCGCGGGTGGTGGAAGCGAGCATGGCGCGCGCGCTGCGCAAGGTGAGCGTCGAGCGCGGTCACGATCCGGCCACGTTTGCGCTGCTCGCGTTCGGCGGCGCCGGTCCGGTGCACGCCGTGGCGCTGGCACGTGAAGTCGGCATGCGCGAGGTGCTGGTGCCGCCGTCACCGGGGATTTTCTCCGCGCTCGGCATGGTGCACGCAGACGTGGTGGTCGATGCCAGCAAGACTCGTTTCGCGCGCGGCCGGGCGGCGGAGTCGCAGGCGCTGCGCGTTCGGCTTGCACCGCTCGAACGAGAGGTGCGAGCGACGCTGCGGGGGCGTGGCTTCGCGATGAGCACGATCGAGATCGCGCCGCGAGTCGACGTGCGTTACGCCGGCCAATCACACGAGATCGAAGTGCCGTTCGGCGACCACTACGCGAGCGCGTTTCATGCGGCGCATCAGCGGCTCTACGGCCACTCCCATCCCGAGCGACCGATCGAGGTGGTGACGCTGCGGGTGCGTGGTCGCGGCCGGGTCGCGCGACCCGATTGGCCCGAGCTGCCGCGCGGCAGGTTCGTGCGGCAGCGCAGGTGGGAAGCGCGCGGCTCGTGGAGTCGCGTGGAACGCGGCGCGTTCCGGTGCTCGAACGCGTGCGGCTCCTTCGCGATGCACGCATCGCTGGTCCGGCGATCCTCGCAGAAGAGACGGCGACCACGTACCTGCCGTCGGGCGCCGCGGCGCGGGTGGGGCGCTTGGGCGAGCTCTGGATCGAGGTGGGCTCGTGAGCGCGCACGCGACGAGAGCGGGGCCGCGATTCGATCCCGTTCGCCTCCAACTCGTGAAGGATCTCTTCGCGTCGATCGCCGAGGAGATGGGCAGTACCCTGGAGCGCACCGGGCTCTCGCCCAACGTGAAGGAACGGCGTGACTTCTCGTGCGCGGTCTTCGATGCGCGCTGCCGGCTCATCGCGCAAGCGGCGCACATCCCCGTGCACCTCGGATCGATGGCCCTGGCGGTCGAGGCCGCCGTATCGCGCGTGTCGTTCGAGCCCGGCGACGAGGTGCTGGTCAACGATCCGTTCGCCGGTGGCACGCACCTCCCCGACATCACGCTCGTGACGCCGGTCTTTCTCGCGCGCCGACGCGCGCCTTCGTTCTTCGTGGCGAGCCGGGCCCACCATGCGGACGTGGGCGGAATGGCCGCGGGCTCGATGCCGCTGGCGCGCGAGATCTACCAAGAGGGATTGCGGATCCCGCCCGTGCGCATCGCACGGCGCGGCAATCTGGATCGCGAAGTGCTGGCGCTGGTGCTCGCGAACATGCGTGTGCCCGAGGAGCGCTTCGGCGATCTGGCAGCCCAGCGCGGCGCCAATTCGGTGGGTGTCGCGCGGCTCCGCGCCTGGGTCGAGCGCATGGGCGAGCGCGCGCTCGCGAGCGCGGTCGACGAGCTCCTCG
>CAYVDO010000352.1:0-8605 GCA_964450125.1 uncultured bacterium | reverse complement strand
GACCCGCCAGCGGGTTTTCGATCTCTTCTTCCCGGTGGCGGAAGGCGGCTCGGTCGCGATACCCGGAGGTTTCGGAACCGGCAAAACCGTGATCGAGCACTCGCTCGCCAAGCACGCCGACGCCGATGTGGTCGTCTACGTCGGCTGCGGCGAGCGCGGCAACGAGATGTCGGAGGTGTTGAACGAGTTCCCGAGGCTCGTCGATCCCGTCACCCAGCGCTCGATCCTCGATCGCACCGTGATGGTGGTGAACACCTCGAACATGCCCGTCGCCGCGCGCGAGGCGTCCGTGTACTTGGGCATGACGATCGCCGAGTACTACCGCGATCAGGGTTACCGCGTGCTGATGCTCGCCGACAGCCTGTCGCGCTGGGCGGAAGCGCTGCGCGAGATCGGCGCCCGACTCGCCGAGATGCCCGGAGAAGAGGGCTATCCGACCTACCTCGGCAATCGCATCGGCCAGTTCTACGAGCGCGCCGGCCGCGTCCAGACCTGCGGCGCCGCGGCGTCGCGGACCGGTTCGGTGTCGCTGATCGCCGCGGTATCGCCGCCCGGCGGCGATCTCGCCGAGCCGGTGACACAAGCGACGCTGCGTGTGGCGGGCGCGTTGTGGGCGCTCGATCCTGCGCTCGCCCACCAGCGCCAGTTTCCGGCGGTGGATTGGGAGACGAGTTACTCGGCCTACGCTGAGAAGCTCAGCCCGTGGTTCTGCGCCGCGTGTGGCGGAGAATGGCACGTGCTCCGCCGCGAGCTGCTCGAGCTCCTCGGCCGCGGTCGCGAGGTCCTCGACATCGCGGGGCTGGTCGGACCGGAGGCGCTTCAGGATCAGGATCGCTTGCTGCTCGAGACCGCGCGGCTGGCGCGCGACGTGGTGCTCGGGCAGAGCGCCTTCGATCCCCACGATGCCGCCTCGCCGCCTGGCAAGACGCATCTCCTCGCAGCGCTGGTGGTGCGCGTCCATCGGCGCGCTGCCGAGCGCATCCACGCAGGAGTGCCGTTCGACTCGCTGGAGCTCGGCCCGCTCCGGCGCCAGCTAGCGGCGTTGCGCTTCGCGCCCCTCGCCGAGCTCGCCGAAGCAGCGGCACGCGCCGAGGCGACGATCGACGCGCTCGGTCGAGCGGCGGTGCCGGTCGCGCCCGCGGAGGAGCGGTCGTGATCGCGACCCTGCCGCCCCGCATCTACCACGGTGCCTCGGGCTCGTCGGGGCCGCTGCTCTTCTTGCGACGCACCCGCCGCGTGGCGCTCGGCGAATGGGTGACGATCGAGATGCCGGGCCAGGCGCGGCGGCGCGGGCAGGTGATCGACGCGGGCGAAGCGTTCACGGTCGTGCAGGTCCTCGACGACACCCTCGGGCTCGCGCCCGCGCGTTGCGATGTGGTGCTCACCGGCGAGGTGGCGTCGGTGCCGGTGGGGCGTGAGCTTCTCGGACGCGTGCTCGACGGCGCCGGCCGTCCCCGCGACGGTTTGCCGCCTCCCGTCGGCGACGAGCTGCGCTCGGTGCAAGGCGCGCCCATGAACCCCGCACGCCGCGCCAAGCCCTCGGACTTCATCGAGACCGGCATCTCGGCCATCGATGGCCTCAACACGCTGGTGCGTGGTCAGAAGCTGCCGGTGTTCTCGGGTGCGGGCCTCCCCGGTCTCGAGCTGGCGGCGCAGATCGTCGAAGGAGCGCGCGCGCCGCGCGGCGAGCCCTTCGCGGTGGTGTTCGTGGGGATGGGGATCACCACCCGCGAGACCCAGGCCTTCCTCGAACGCTTCGAGCGCTCCGGCGCCCTCGAGCGCGCGGTGCTCTACCTCAACGAGACTCGCGATCCGTCGATCGAGCGCATCCTGGCGCCGCGCGTGGCGCTCGCGGAAGCGGAGTTCTTGGCGTTTCACACGGGGCTGCACGTGCTGGTGGTGATGGCCGACCTCGCCCACTACTGCGAGACCTTGCGTGAGCTGGCCACGGCGCGCGAGGAGATCCCCGGCCGGCGCGGCTATCCGGGCTCGATGTACACGGATCTCGCGACGCTCTTGGAGCGGGCGGGCATTCTCGAAGGTGCCGCAGGCTCGGTCACCCAGCTTCCGATCCTCACGATGCTCGACAACGACATGACCCATCCGATTCCCGATCTCACGGGCTACATCACCGAGGGTCAATTGGTGCTGAGCCCCGAGCTTCACAGGCGCGGCGTGTCGCCGCCCATCGACGTGCTGCCGTCGCTGTCGCGGCTCATGAACTCGGGCATCGGCGCGGCCCACACCGTTCGCGAGCATCGCGAATGGGCCGATCAGCTCTACGCGAGCTACACCCAGGGCCGCGAGGCGCGGCTCATGGCGGCGATCGTAGGCGAGGCGGGGCTCGCCGACGCGGATCGCCGCGCGCTCGCGTTTGCGGAGCGCTTCGAGCAGGAGCTGGTGGGCCAGGTGAGCAAACGCCGCACGATCGCCGAGACCATCGAGGTGGGTTGGCAGCTCCTCGAAACGCTCGATCGCGACGATCTCATCCGCATTCGCGACGCAACCTGGGACGCGCGGCGGAACGCCCGTACGACACCGCCCGAGAAGAACGTCGCGGGCGCGGGCGGAGCGGCTCGATGAGCGGCGCGGACGCCCGCGGCGGCGCCGCCACACGCCAGAACCTGATTCAGACGGCGCGCCGGCTGGAACGCGTACGTAAGGGCTCCGACTTGCTGCGGCGAAAGCGCGAGGCGCTGGTGAACGAGCTCTTCCGCGTGGCGCGGCCGGCGGTGCAGCTGCGCACGGCCATCGCCGCACAGGCTGCGATCGCGTACCCGGCGCTGGCGGCCGCGCTCGCCGACGAGGGCTATGCAGGGCTGCGGGCGATCGCATGGCCCGGCCGGTCGTTCGGGGTCGAGATGCGCGACGCGCGGGTGTGGGGCATCCCTTTCGCGGAGATCGTGGGGAAGCCCGCGATCCGCCGCACGCTCGCGGCTCGGGGCACGCCGCCCAGCGCCGTCGGCGCCGCGGCGGTCACGGCCGCCTCCGAGATGGAGCGCTTGGCCGAGCTGCTCCTGGAAGCAGCGGGACGCGAGGCGATGCTGCGACGTGTGGGCGAAGCGGTGTCGCGCACCTCGCGACAGGTGAACGTCCTCGAGTTTCGGGTCACGCCCCGTCTCAGCGAGAGCCTCGCGTCGATACGACGGACGCTCGACGAGCGCGAGCGCGAGGAGCACCTGCGACTGGCGCGGCTGCTTTCCCACCGGCGCCCCGGCGGCCGAGCGCGCTGACGCGGTGGCCGCGGTCGCGCCGCAGCGCTGGGCGGGGCAGTGCCGCAGGCTCGGCAGGGGTGTTGCTCGCACTCAGCGTCGCCGCGGCCCGTCGCAGCTCGTCGAACGCTTCGTCGAAGTGGTGGGCCAGTGCCGCGAGATCCGCCAACGCGTCCCAGTCGCCCATCAATCCGAAGCAGAGCGCGCCGTCGTAGCTCACCACCCCGATCATGAGCGGCAGGTTCGGACCGAGGGGGATGCAGGGGTAGAGGTCACGCAGCCGTGCGCCGCACGCGTAGAGCGGGAACTGCGGTCCCGGCACGTTGGTCACGACCGTGTTCAGGAAGCGCTGCGCCGCCTGGAAGTCCGTCAGCCGCTGGAGAAACGTGGTCGGAGGGAACCCGGGAAGCTGGGTGAGCACCTCGGCAGCCTCGATCTCGTGGGATGTCTTGTGGGCACGAGCCGACTCGCGCACGCGTGCGTGGCGCGCGACGGGATCGGCCAGCTCGATCGGCAGTCGAACCATCATCGCGGACACCTGGTTGCCGAGCTCGCCGCCCCGATCGGCTCGCCGGACGTTCACCGGCACGGCGACGTGCAGCTCGATCCCGGCGCATGCGGCACCCCGCGCGAGGAGTAGTCGGCGCAGGGCGCCGGTGACCGTCGCCAAGACGACGTCGTTGATCGTGCCCCCGAGCGAGCTCTTGACCCGCTTCGCGTCCTCGAGCGGAAGCGACACGGCGGCGAACCGTCGATGTGGGCCGATCGGCACGTTGAGGCAGGTACGCGGAGCCAGGCCCTCGCCGAGCCACGCGTGCAATCCTGCGATCTCGCTCGCGACTCCGCGCATGAAGGCCCGCGGCGAACGCAGCGCGCCGTTCGCGACGTGTGCCCACTCGCGTGGCTCGCTGACCCGTTCCACCACCGCATCGACCCACCGCCGAAGCGGGTGGGGCGCCGGTCGTGGTTTCCAGGCTGGAACCTCACCATCCGCGGCGCCCGGGTCGACGTCGAAGATGACCATGGCCACGTCCATGCCGGCGACGCCATCGACCATGCAGTGGTGGACCTTGAGCACCAGCCCGACGGCGTCGTGCTCGAGGCCATCCACCCAGTGCATCTCCCAGAGTGGCCGGTCCCGATCGAGGCGCTGCGCCATCCGCTCGGCGGTGAGCCGCTCGAGCTCGGCGAGGCCGCCGGGGCGGGGGAGCCCCGTGAAGCGCACGTGGTAGCGGATGTTGAAGTGGGGATCGTCCGTCCAGATCGGACGCCCGCCATCGAAGGGCACCGGAGCGAGGCGCTGACGGAAGCGGGGCGCACGGGAAACCCGCGCCTCGACGTAGCGCAGGATCCTCTCCCGGTCGAGCGCCCCGGATGCGTCGCGCAAGCGCGCGCCGTCGAAGCGGCACATGGCGCCGACGTGCATCGGGCCGCGCTCGCTTTCGATGTGGAGGAACGAGGTGTCGAGTGGGCTCAAGCGATTCGGATCGCGCATGACCATCCCTCCCCCTGGGCTCGGGCAGCCGCTCTGGGCGTTCCCACGAAAGCCACGGGTGGACGGACCGCGTGCGCCCACGCTGCTGCGACGACGACCGCAACTCTCGACGCTGCCAGGATGGTGCCAGCAGCGCGCGGCCAGCCGTTCCTCCCCGTGACGCGCGGAGGAAGCCCTAGACACCCGCGAGTTGCAGCCACTCGCGCTTCGAATCCAGCGCGTGCGGACGTCACGTCCTCGTAGCAAGGCTCACGAGATGTGTCCTTGCCGCGGAAGGGATCGGGCGGCGCTTGCTTCACCACACGGCGCCGATGACGCGGCCCGTGCTCGAGCGAGGGCCGACATCGGATCGTAGTCTCGGCTGTCGCCGAGAAGCGCACGGTCGTCGATGTCCCAGGGATGGAACGACGGTCGCAGGAACGCGATCACGTCGTAGGGCAAGGCGCCGAAGAGCCCCCGCGGGCGCTCGCCGGCAGCCATCCGTTTGGCGTCGGCGGCGAGCCTGTCGAGAAGCTCGGTCTTCCACATGCGGAAGTCGAGGAGCCGTCCGTCGGCGGCGAGGAGGTAGAGGAAGATCGCGTAGGTCACCGCCAGCAGCACGGGCAGGATCGCGAGCAGCCCGGCGACCCGGGTTGCGTGCCAGCCGCCGGTGGCGGTGTGGACGTCGAATGCCACCGCCTTGTGCTCCATCTCCTCGATGGCGTGCCACACCAACAGCTCGCGAAGCACCGGGTGCATCGGCTCGAGCTCGTCGCGCACGCGCAGCGCCTGGTGGCCGAAGCTCGAGGTGAGGTGCTCGATCGACGCCGCCAGGGCGAGCTGGAAGCGCTTGGGCAGATGGCGCGACATGCGCTTCATCGACTCCGACTGGAAGCGCTCGAAGCCGCTGAGCGCCGGGTAGCCCTGCTCGAACAGGAATCGATTGAGCTTCGAGTGCTCGCGACTGTGGAAGCCCTCCTGGGCGCAGAACCGAGCCACATCCTCGCAAAGCGCGGGATCGGTGAGCTCCTTCGCGAAGTGCCGCACACCTTGCACGACGAATCGCTCGCCACTCGGGAAGACCAGCATCAGCGCAGTCCCGAAGTGGGTCTTCCAGGGGCTGCCGCCGAACCAATAGGTGGGGACGTCGCGGAAGTCGAAGCTCGGTTTGCGTACGTGAAGCTCGACGTCGGCGGGACGAGCGCGGGGCGAGGTTCGTGGCGCGGGGCGGGGCTTGGGCATCGGGAATCTCCTTTCCAAAGCGGCACTCAGGCGGCGGGGGGAAGAAGCGAGTGCGCGGTGAGAAACGCGAGCGTGCGCTCGATGGCGCGATCGGATTGCCGGCTGGGAATGGATGCGAATGCGTGCGGGAAGCCGGGCTCGAGGACGAGCGAGATCTCACCGCCGGCGCGCCCGTACGCCGCGGCGAAGCGCTCGCTCATCGCAGCCGTCAGGTTGATGTCCTCGCGCCCCTGGATCACGAGGATCGCGGGCTTCGCCTGGATGCGGCCTTCCTCGACGCGCGCCAGCGGCGAGGCCGCGTGCATCTCCTCGATCGACCCGAATGCACCCTCGTGATTTGCCGCCAATTCCTCGAACACGGCGAGCCGCAGGAAGTCGAGCGAGCTGGCCGCGGCGAGCGCGCGGTTCACGGCGGTGCCTGCTGCGCGGCCGAGCCCGCCGCCCCACGACTTGAGCGCGTGGAGCCGTTCCAGACGCGCCATGGGTGCCTTCAGGTGGTGGCCGGCGGCCCGGCGCCGTGGGCCGATGCGCTCGCGCAGCATTCGGGTGGTCCGCGAGAAGCGCGCATCCCGCACCATGCGGTAGCGGCCCACCACGTCGAGAATGGGGTAGAAGCCGACGGCCACTCGCGGGGCGGCGGGTGGGAGATCGTCGGGGGTGTCGAGGGCGGGCGTGGGTGTCTCGTCCTCGCCGCGCGGGCAGAGCGCGAGCAGGATCGAGAGAAAGCCGCCCGTCGAGCCGCCGATGGTGCCGAGCCGCGTGGCGTCGGCGCCGACCTCGCCGCCGTGGGCGGTGATCCAGCGCAGCGCGGCGCGCGCATCGGCGAGAAACGCCGGCCAGGGATGCTCGGGCGCCAAGCGGAACTCGACAGACGCCGTGAGCACGCCGGCGCGTGCCAGCTCCCGGCACCACGCGAGGTCCACGCGCGGCTCGAAGTGGGTCCACGCACCGCCGTGGAAATCGAGCAGCGTCGGGAAGCGGCCGCAGCCGCGACCGACGGGACGCGTGATCGAGAGCATCCGCGTCCGGCCGCCCACGTGGGAGTAGGGAACCTCGAGCTCTTCGTAGCCACGCATCAGTCGACCTCCGAGAGCTCGGTCTCGGGATCGAGATCGAAGCTCGGCAGCTCGTCGGGCGCGCCCACGCGCGCGGTCACGCGCTGGAAGGCATGGAAGCCGCCCACGCGCTTCGCGAGATCGAGCACCTCGCGCCCGCGCGACCCGTCGACGAAGAGCTCGACCATGTTGCCGTTGCCGTCGTGGACGTAGATCCCCTTGATCATGTCGCCGTGGTTCACCGCCCATTGGACACGGATGCCGCGCGAACGCAGCCTCGCGTAGATCCGCTTGAGCTCTGCTTCACTCGCGACCCGAAGCCCGATGTGCTGAAGCCCAGGCCGAAGCGCCATGCGGATCGCGCCGAGGGTGGGGCGCACACGCCGCTTGCCGGTGGCTGAGCGCTCGCCCGAGAGGCGCGCTCGGATCAGACGCGTCAGCCGCGGCACCAGCCGCGGCCAGCGCACCAACGCGCGCAGGTCCCAGGGCAGGCACTCGCCGATCGCGAGGGTGTGGTGATCGTCGCCAGACGAGAGGAAATGGACACCGAGCTGGCGATCGACGGCCGTGACCGTGTAGCCCAGGAAGCCCACGTAGAAATCGAGGGCGGCCTTCACGTCGGGGACGTTCAGCACCACGTGGGCCAGCCTCGGTACGACTGGCGGGGATGCGATCTCACCCTCTTGCATCAGCTCGTCGATGACGGCGCGAATGCGCGTGAACGATGGCTCGTGGGACGAAGCCATGGGGGTTCTCCTCGAGGTTCGTGGTGGTTCACCAGGCGCGAAATGGGTACGCCTTCCAAAGCCACGTGGGTCTCAGCCACGACGCCGGCCGCGCCGGCAGACGTGTGGCACCCGGCGCATCCGGGTTGGCGAGATCGACGACCAAGCGATGGCCCGGGTGGACACCGGCGAGGCCGAGGCTCGCAAGCGGATCGCAGGCGCTCGCGTCACTCGCGATGCGGAACGTCACGGCCTCGCACGAGTGGCAGCGCTCGTTGGGGTGCATCGCGATGAGCCCGTCGGGAAGTGCGCCGGGAATCCCGCGGACGTTCACGATCGGTGCCGGAAACGCTGCGCGCGCTGCCGTGGGCGCCGGTGCAGCCTGGGCTTCCATGACCAACACCTGCGCGCCGCGTCGCGCGACGGCAGCCCGCGGGCGCGTGCCGGTGAATTCGAGGTCGATCTGCGCCAGCTTCTTCGGGAAGCCCAAGAGCTCACGGCCGAGGATGAGCGCTGTGTCGTCGTCGACGACCATCCACACGCAATGCAGGACTGGCTTGCGGCGAAGCCGCGCGTGGATCAGGACTCCTGCTTCGCGGTAAGCGAAGCCCATCGCCGTGTCCGGGTAGTGGGCGACGAAGACGGTGGCGCGCGGCTGGGACGCGAGGCGCAACCCCGGCGGCAACCAGTCCCGCCCCACGCCGGGATCCACGGGAGCGTCGGCGAGCAGGATCTCGCTCGCCGCCCAAGTCCAGCGACGCTGGAGCAGGAGGCCGCGTGTGCGCATCAGCGACCACGGCGCCGTGAGGCCGGGTGCGCGCTCGGCGATGTCCGCTGCTCTGGTCTGGGTGAGTGCTGCGGAGGGGGTGCTTGCCGGCTTCGAGTCCACGCTCATGG
>CAYVDO010000351.1:0-8620 GCA_964450125.1 uncultured bacterium | reverse complement strand
TTGCGGCGAGCCGTGCCCGCCGCCGGGTCCCCAGACCCGCGCGACTCGGCCGAGATGATCCCGGGCAAAGTGAGCCACCACCGAGCGATCCGGTCCCGGAGCGCCAGCTCGAGATGAAACGGGAGAAGTGCCGCCCCGGTGGCACGATGGCCGCACGCGGTACGCATGGGCACACGGCCGCGACCAGAAGCGCCTTGAGCACCAACTCGAGCACCACCAGCGTCCACCCCGGTCAGCCCGCGCGGTCGGCAAGAAGTCGAGTGGTACCCCTGGACTCGCAGTCGAGCCGCCCGCGACCCACGCCTCGGCGACCGAGAGCGAACACCCGCCCGGCGTCAGAGAGTTGGAATCGTCGTCGACGCCGTCGCTCGGTACGCCGAGGGCACCGGAGTGTAAGAGTGGGGCGTCGGCGGCGGAGTCGGCGCGGCCGCACGTGGCAGCTTCGACGTGATACACGTCGCCACCTGCGTCGGTGCAACCGAGCTCCTCCACCCGCGCTCGAAGTCGCCAGGTTGCCGAGGGAGAGGGCTGCGGAAAGGACGACCACGGCGCGACGATCCGAGCCGTCTCCGCGCCGATCGCCTGGTCGTGTCGCTGCATTCAGCCGATCCGATGGTCCGAAGCTCGAGAGCTCGGGTTCGATCGAGACCGGCGCTCGCTCACCAGCGGATCAGGCGACGCCGAGCGCGGAGAGGCGGCCGCAAGACCGGAGCGATTCGGGCAAACCGGTCCTCACACAGCGTTCGATAACCGTCCATGAAGGGCCCTCGGGGACACCGTCGCGATCTGCGACGTGAATCTCGCGGCGTCGAGCGGAGAGTTCGTCTCCATCATCAACTACTCGGGCTGCGACAAGAGCACGATGATCCACCTGATCGCGGGACTCGAGCGGCCAACCCGAGGCACCCTCGTGCTGGACGGAAAACCGATCCACGCTCCCGGCCATGACCGCGGCCTGGTGTTCCAGCAGTACTCCCTCCTCCCCTGGCTCGCCGTGGTCGAGAACGTCCGGGTCGCGATCGACTCGGTGTGCACCGACCTGCTGAGGCACGAACGCCGAGCGCTTGCCGATCGAGCCCAGCGCCGGGTCGGTCCTACCGAGCACGGCTGGGAAGCGGCCGCACCAGCTATCGGGCGGCATGGAACAGCGCGTCGCGATCGCCCGGACGCTCGTCGTGGATCCCGCCGTGCTGCTGCTCGACGAGCCTTTCGCGGCGCGCGACGCGCTCACCGAGAACACGATGCACCAGGAGCCGCTGTCGATCTGGGAGCGCGAGGGCGATCGCCCGACCACGGTCCTGGTGACGCACGACATCGACGAGGCGCCCTATCTCAGCGATCGGGTGGCTGTCGTCGCGCAAGATGTTGTAGCCGTTCGAAACGAACTTGCCAGCGCAGTCCTTCGTCCAACGGAGGACGCTCGGGAACGGATCGGTGATCTCGATCGAGCCCCAGTTCCCTGCCCCAAGAAGCGGCTTGAAGCGCATGACACCGGCCAGGTGGCGTCATGGTTTCGCACAGTGAATCCCTGTCCCGCCGGAGCGACCTCCGCCAGCGCACGGCTCGGTCGTCGCCGATCAGGTACGCGGCGGGCTTCACCATGACCACCGGCTCGCGGCCTGATCTCCGGATGAGCGCAGTAGCCAGTAGCGACGTACGGGAAGCGAACGAGGACTCCAGCGACTGTTCGTGTTCTGGACCCTCAGGCCAGGCCGTGCGAAACCTCACTCCCCGTGGCAAGCGGATTCCTAGGGCGAAACTCAAAATGGCGATTCCTCGCACCTTGGCATGCAGGCTGCTCGTGGGCTCGAAGGAACACTGAGGTCGGACGCGTACGACCGACCACTGAAGCACTGGGAGGAGAGGGCCATGGCTGGTACCTGGAGCACGCTCGCAAACGTGCCGCCCGCAACCGTGTGCACGACGTTCCTGTTGACGGACGGGACGGTGCTCGCTCAAGGCGTCAGCACGAACAAGTGGTACAAGCTCACTCCCGACACCAGCGGGAACTACGCTAACGGCACATGGTCGACGATGGCCGACAGCGTGAACGCGCCACTGTATTACGCATCCGGAATCCTGCGTGACGGACGCCTGATCGTCGTCGGCGGTGAGTACAACTTCGGCGCATTGGTCTGGCTGGTCGCTGCCGAGATCTACGACCCCGTCGCGAACACGTGGACCACGCTGCCCACGCCCGCAGGTTGGGCAAAAATCGGCGATGCGCCCGGCTGCGTGCTTCCCGACGGACGCTTCATCGTTGGCGAAGTGGCCACGACGAACACAGCGGTCTACGATCCGGCCGCCAACGCATGGACCGCAACGGCGGACAAGCTATCCACCGTCGGCGAGGAGAGCTGGTCACTCCTCCCCGACGGCAGCATCCATGCGGTCGACTGCTTCAATGCACCGAATGCGGAGAAGTACGTCATCGCAGCCGACGCGTGGGTTCCCGCGGGCGCGACACCGCAGACGTTGGTCGACTCCATCCGGGAGATCGGCGCTTCGGTGCTGCTGCCCGACGGCCGGGTGTTCGTCATCGGCGCGACGAGCTTCACCGCGCTCTACACGCCGCCGCCGATCGCCAACCAGCCTGGGGTCTGGGTCAGTGGACCTAGCATTCCACCGGTCAATCCGGGTCAGGCGCTAGGAACCGTCGACGCACCCGCGTGCCTGCTGCCCAACGGCCGCGTGCTGTTCTCGGCTGGGCCGATTACGACTCCGGCCACCTTCCAGGCACCGACCTACTACTTCGAGTACGACCCGGTCGCGAACACGATCGACGCAGTCCCGACCGCCAGCAACTCGAGCGGCAAACCATACTGGGGCCGGATGCTCATGCTCCCCTCGGGACAAGTGCTGTACACCTACGGAACGACCACCGTCGAGCTGTACACGCCCGATGGGACGGCGGATCCGGTGTGGCGACCCACGATCACGAGCTGCCCCGCAACGGTGCGGCGCAACCACACCTACACGTTGCGCGGCCGCCAGATCAATGGGCTCTCTCAATGCGTCTACTACGGTAACGATGCAACGCAGGCAACCAACTACCCGATCGTGCGGCTCGAATCGACCAGCGGCAGCGAGGTGTACTACTGCCGCACGTCCAACTTCTCGACGATGGGCCTGCAAACCGGGACCGTGATCCACAGTTGCAGCTTCACGATACCCTCCAACGTGCCTTTCAAATGCTACAAACTGCGCGTGATCGCCAACGGCATCACCTCCGAGCCGAGGGACGTCTGTGTGACCTCGAAAATTTTCAAGGAGCTGAAAGTCGAGATTAAAGAAAAGAGCGAGATCCTCGAGATCGACAAGAAGATCCTCGACCTACAGAAACGCATCCCTGACATCCTCGATCAAAAGCTGATCCGCGAGGAATTCGAGACCATCAGCCAGCACCAAGAAGAGTGGCTGCAGGTCCAGCGCGCCTGGGCGACGCAGATGGATCAGGCCCAACAGCAGTTTGCGCGCGCCTTCATCCGTCCGGAGGAGCGGCCAGAGGTCGGCGTTCAGGAGCCTCTAGTCGACTTCGTCGCACCGCGCGCGCTCACCGCCGAGGAAGCACGGATCGGGCAGATCAAGCATGCCTACAACGACGGCCGCGAAGAGCAGGCCGTCAGCAAAGAGGCCGACGCGTTCCGCAAGAAGATCCACGGCGGATCGCCCGAACGAGGTGGCGGCAAGCGCCGCAGAAGCTGAGGTGCAGGGCATGATCGTCGTGGTCGGAAGCCGCCACGACGCCGTGGCAGCCGAGTTGGTCGCGCGCTGGCCGGATGCCCGATTGTGCTCGGTCGAGGATCTCTCTCGAACGGGTTGGCTCTGGCACCTTGGGCGTCCAGCGTCGCGGCGCTGGATCGTCGATGGACGAGCAGTGCGCGACGGCGATATCAGCGGCGTGTTCCTGCGGCGCTCGGGGGTTTACCCACAGGAGCTCGTCGCCGCGCATCCCGAAGACCGTACCTTTCTCGCGGCCGAGGCGCATGCGTTCTTGAGCTGCGTACTCGCGTCGACGCGCGCGCGAGTCATCAACCCGGTGGTCGACGGCGCCTTCGGCGAGGAGACCTTGGGGCCCGAGCGTTACCGGCAAGCGGCCGAGCGCCTGGGCATTCCCCTCGCTCCGGTGCGCGTTAGCTGCTCACCACCCCGCCGCAGTCGAGTGCGAGTACATGGAGTCGAAGTCGTTGCGGGCGAGACGTTTGGCGCGGCACCGGCGCGAGAGCTCGAGCGAGCGCGTCGTCTCGCCCAGACACTTCAGTTGACTTGGGCGGTCGTAGTATTCGATGCGCGTCAGCGGCTGCTCGCCTTGACCGTGGCGCGCAGCCCAAGTCCTCAGGCATCGGAAGCGCTCGGGCGCGCGCTGGCGGCAGGACAGGGATGATCCTGATCTGGGGCGAACGGTCCGATCCGCCGGTGGCACGCGTGCTCGACGCGCTGCATGCGCGCGGGGTGGGCACGTGCGTGCTCGATCACACGGCGCTCGACACGGCACGATACAAACTCGAATTCGCTGCGCGACCCAGCGGATGGATCGAGCTCACCGGCCGGCGCATCTCCGTCACCGACATCGACGGTGCGTACGTGCGCCCTGGCCAGCCGCGCACGGCGGGCGCCCGCGCGGCGGCGGCGGCACTGATGTCACTCGTCTCCAGTTTGCCCGGCACGGTGGTGAACCGTCCCGGCGCCGGACGCTCGAACGCGTCCAAGCCCTATCAGCTCGGCTTGCTGGAACGGGCCGGTTTCGAGGTACCCGATACGCTACTCACCACCGATCCGCGCGCAGCGCGCGCGTTCCTGCGCAAGCACGGTTGCGTCGTCTACAAGTCGCTGAGCGGCATACGCAGCATCGTCGCGACACTCTCCGCGGACCGCCCGAGCGACATGTCGCGCCTCGACGCGGTACGCACCGGGCCCGTCCAACTGCAGCGGTACGTGAGCGGACTCGACGTGCGCGTGCACGTTGTGGGCGAGGAGTGGTTCGCGTGCTCGGCGCGCTCAGAGGCAACCGACTATCGCTACGCGGCCTTGACGGATCACTCGGTCGAGCTTGCGGAATACGAGTTGCCGACGGGGATGGGCGAACGCCTCATCGCGCTCGTGCACCAGCTCTCACTCGAAGTCGGCGGCGTCGACCTACGCCGGCGCGCGGATGGATCCTGGGTGTGCTTCGAGGTCAATCCGTCGCCCGGCTTCCCCTGGTACGAGGACGCTACGGGGCACCCGATCGCGGAGTCGATCGCCGACCTCCTCGTGAGTGGCAGGCGCAATTGCTGATCTACTACCCGGTAGCGAGGATGACCCGTCCACCCTTCGGGGGGTTGGCACCCGGCGACACATCCTTTCCCTTCCGGTCATGCCACGCGCGCGCGCGTCGCCGCCGCCCCATCCCCGTCCGGCCGCCACACGTGCCCGCACGCGTGGCACTCCCACGTCGCCGGCCCAGCGAACTTCGGCTCGCCGGGCTGGCTGCGGATGGTCCAGGTGACCCGGTGGAATCTCGTGACGCCGCACTCCGGGCACGCAGGGCGTGCGTCTCGTCCTTGCATCTGGTTCATCCTGCCTCCGGGGATCGGGAGGCCGAGCGGGCCGCGGTCCCGGAATCCGTGGCCCTGTGGGAGCTCACCCTCGCTGCAGAGGCATCACCCTCGCACGCGTTGCCGGGCGGCTTTCGTTCCGCGCTCCCGGCCGCAAGCCGGCGAATCGCTTCGTCGGGATCGTGCTCCGCGAGCACCGCCAATGCGTAGCGAACCGCGGGCGGTGCGTCGTCGCCGAGGCGCAGAGCAGCGGCGACGGCGGAGGCGCGCATCGATGCGTGCGCGCTCACCAGATCGCGAAGGCACTGCTCCGCAATTCTGGCGGTCGGTCCGAGGACCGTCCCGCACGGCAGTGGATCGACCCGCAGAGGTCGACCGAGTTCCGAGCGCATGCCCCGGCCTATCACAATCCAGGGTAACGAGGGAACCGCGCGGTATTTCCTCTCTAACACCGTCACCGATGAAGCGCATTCGATCCTGGCGATTCCCGCGAATTGCACCAAAAACGTGCGCCGTCGGATGATCGCATCGGTGACGGCACGATCCCGATTGGTGGGTCATAGTTCGTAGACGACGTCGAGAAGATCCTCGTCACGTCGAACCGCAGACGCGATGTGATCCCGATGCCCGACGACCGCGCTCCCTCGACCGCCCCCGTCCACCGCCGCCGCGCCGCGCATTGGGCCGGCTGTTGCGAGGAGGCCGAGACGCGCGTCGTGTGGTCGGCAGGCAGTCGGGGATGGCACATCGCCGACGTCGCCGGAATCACACACGACGAGATTCGCTTCTGCCCGTTTTGCGGTGCCGATCTCCCGCCGCTGCGTGGGGACTGACGCAGCGGGAACGCATTGCATCGCCGCGCGCGCCGCCGGCTGAGCCTTCACGGCCGTCTCGGCATTCGGCCGCGTCCATTCCTCCAGCACCGCGTCGAACCCCCATCCGCAGTTTCCGCCGTGCCTCACGCCAACCACCGCGCCGAGCCGCGAGGGTAGGAGCTGCGCCTTCTCGAGCGCGGCCGGCCGAGGTGGTTCGTCACGCGCATCGAGGCGATCGCGGATCGGATCCGCAGTGCGGACGAACGCCAGGCGGTAGCGTAGCCATGCCGCTTCGTCACCGAGCGCGATCTCGAGGTGCGTCTCGCCGGTGCCGATGGCACCCGCGATCCCCCCCGTCGGGGGCACGCCCCAACGACGGCGGTCCGCGAGACCCGAAACGAGCGTGTGAGAGCCAGCCGCTCACCCGCCCGGCTGCACCGTCTTCGCGATCGCCGTGGCAGTGAAGTCGACGATCTTGCGCAGCTCCACATTGCCGTGCTGGCGGGTGACGGGATCGCGCTCGACCCACGCGACCCAGACCTCGCCCTGATCCGCGGCGAGCGCGCACACCGTGTCGAACCACCCGTCGCGATCGAGGTCGGCGTCGATCACCCGCGCTTCGCGCCACGCAGTGGGCTTGAAGGCCGTCGCGCCCGCTTCGAAGAGCTCCACTCCCTGGGGCAGCACGCGCACCATGAGCAAGCTTCCATCGCGGTCGAATCCACCCGAGGTGCAGCCGCCCTCGGACGCCAGCGCAAATTTCGCGTCTCGGCGCACCGCGTAAGCCGTGGCGGTCGCGTCGCGGACGAGGGCGAGGTAGCTCACACCGTCGCTCCACACGGCCTCGGGCCGACCCGTCGCGACTGCAGGGAAGAGGACCTGGTGGTCCACGAAGTCGAGCAGTACGTCCACGACGCAGCGATCGGCATTGCCGAGCAGGTTGCAGTCGTCGGTGTTGCCCAGAGCGAGCACCATGTCGCCGCCATTGAGGCCGGGCGTGTCGCCGAAGTTGCCGATGGTGGCGGTGACCACCGGCTCCTCGGTCCACAGCCCATCGTGCACGAGCTGACCGGTCTGACGATCGAGCTGGAGATTGCGCGCTCCCTGCGGTGACGCAGGCAGGCCCACGCCGAAGTTTCCGAAGGAGAGCGGCGAGAGCGGGTTGCCACCCAGGATTCCGTCGAGAGCCACGTCCCATCCGCCGCCGTCGTCGGTGTGCGGGTCGCCGTGGATGAACGTGCTGGCGCCCGGGCCGTCGACGGCAACGGCGAAGGAATCGTCGGACGACTCGTCCTCGGCAATCGCCCCCGCGCCGTGCAGCCGCGCAGGCGCCTCGAGCCCGATGTAGCCCCACTGGGTAGTCGAGCCACTCGAGCCCTTCACGTGCTTGCCGTCGACGGCGTTGCGCTGCGTGATCCCGTCGTCGATGACGTGACGGCTCGCGAGCAGAGCGCCGCCGCGATTCGCCGCCAGCTCGATCTCCTCGACGTCGATGGTGCTCTGGCAACCGGACGCTGCGCACGCGAGTGGTAACGACACACTGGCCAGCGCCACCCACGAAAGGAGCCGGGTTCTGAATTTCGTTTCCATCGAACATCCGGGTCTTGAAGGACGGGTCACGGGCCCACCCAGCCTCGGCGACCGCTCCGGCGATTACAGCCAGCGGGCACCACTGCCTGTCAAGGCGAAGAGGAACGACGAGCCTCCCGGACGATACGCAGATGGCCGAGGATGGACCTTCGAATCGCGCCGCCATCGCGTGCGCTCACACGTGGTTCGTCGTGTCGATCGGCGCTGTGCTTGCCTTGTTGTGATCGTCGACGCCGCGAGAAGGGAACGGCGATACGCCGGCGGTTCGCGCACGTTCGACCTGGCGATCGTCCGCTTCGGGATCGTTCAGGCACTCGCCGTTTCCCAGCCATCCGCCGCGTTCGGAGTAGCGGCACCGTGGCGTGGCGCTGCGTCCTCACACGTTCCATTCGCCGCGCTCTGTGTTGCGTGGGCGATCCACTCGAAAGCGACACGGCATCCGGAACGCGAACCGCCCGCGTGTTTGCATGCACGCAGACTGCCGCCTCGGCGCCATCTCGGTCGCTGAACATCGCCAGCACCACCCTCGAGCTCTGCTCGACCGCGTTGGCGTGCCTAACAGCCTGCTGAGAAACTCGCAGCGGCGAGTTTTTCGAGCCTGTCGATGTTTCCTCGGGGGGCTCTTCAAGCCCCCCGCCCCGCAAAAAGCGCGGTTTTTGCGGGGCCCCACCCCCAAGT
>CAYVDO010000350.1:0-8638 GCA_964450125.1 uncultured bacterium | reverse complement strand
CTCGCTCGGCGTACAGGACGCCGAGCCAGAAAGGACCGCGCATGGACTGGACGGCTTGGGCAGCGCTCGGCTGGCAGGCATGGCTGACCCTGGGCGTGATCGGGGTGGTGTTCGCGGTGCTCATCGCCACCGAGGTGGCCACCGACACGGTGCTCGTAGGGGCGATCACGATCCTGCTGATCGCAGGCGTGCTCACGCCCAAGGAGGCGTTCTCGGGCCTCGCCAACGAGGGCATCGTCACGATCGCCGTGCTCTACGTCGTGGTGGCGGGGCTCGAGGCGACCGGCGGCAGCACCCTGATCACGGAGCGATTCCTGAGCCGGCCGAAATCGGTCACCGGCGCGCTCACCAAGATGATGTTCCCAGTCACCTTCGTGAGCGCGTTCATGAACAACACGCCGGTGGTGGCGATGTTCCTGCCCGCCGTCCACGACTGGGCCAAGCAGCACCGCATCGCCGTCTCCAAGCTCATGATCCCGCTCAGCTACGCCGCGGTCCTGAGCGGCGTGGTGACGATGATCTCGACCGCCACGAATCTACTGGTGAACGGCATGCTGCTCTCCGCCAAGGGACACCAGTTGCAGATGTTCGACCTCGCGTGGGTCGGCATACCGATCAGCATCGCGGGCGTGCTGTTCGTGGTGGCCTTCAACCGCTGGCTGCTGCCGGATCGCCGACCGGCGATCGAGCAATTCGGGGACACGCGCGAGTACTCGGTCGAGATGATGGTGGAGCCGAACGGCCCACTCGTCGGCCGCACCATCGAGCAGGCGGGGCTACGTCAGCTCCCGCGGACCTTTCTGGCGGAGGTGGAGCGCGAGGGTGAGATCATGCCCGCGGTGGGGCCGGAGACGAGGCTGCACGCCAACGACCGGCTGGTGTTCGTCGGCGCGGTGGGTGCCGTCATCGACTTGCAGCGCATCCGCGGCCTCAAGCCCGCGACCGATCAGATCTTCAAGCTCGACTCGCCGCGCGAGCACCGCTGCCTGGTCGAGGCGGTCGTGGCGCCACGGTGCCCGATCATCGGCAAGTCGATTCGCGAAGGCGAGTTCCGCTCCGTGTACAACGCGGTGGTGATCGCCGTGGCGCGCAGCGGAGAGCGCATCGATCGAAAGATCGGTGACATCGTGCTGCAGGCTGGCGACACGCTCCTGCTCGAGGCGCACCCGTCCTTCGCCGACACCCAGCGCGACTCCCGCCACTTCTATCTGGTGAGCCGCGTCGAGGGCTCGTCGCCCGTCAAGTACGAGCGCGCATACACGGCGCTCGCGATCCTGCTGGTCATGATCGTGGTGGCCAGCTTCACGAAGCTCGGTATGCTCAAGGCGGCGATGCTCGCCGCGGGTGCGATGCTCTTCACCCGCTGCTGCACGACCTCCGAGGCGCGCTCGAGCGTCGAGTGGAAGGTGATCGTGTCGGTGGCCGCGGCGTTCGCGCTCGGCACCGCGGTCGAGAAATCCGGGCTCGCGAAGGCCTTCGCGCAGTCGCTCACCTCGGCTGCCGGAGGCAGCCCGATGCTGAGCCTGATTGCGGTCTACGGCGGCACGCTTCTACTCACCGAGCTGATCTCCCACAGCGCGGCCGTATCGCTCATCTTCCCGATCGCCCTCGGGACGGCGCAGAACCTGGGCATCGACTACATGCCCTTCGTCGCCGCGGTCACCGTGGCGGGATCGCTCGGCTTCGCCACCCCGCTCGGGTACCAGACGCACATGATGGTGTACAGCCCCGGCGGCTACCGGTTCACCGACTTCCTGCGCATCGGCATCCCCATGGACCTGCTGTGCTGGGTGATCGCCATGCTCACGATCCCTCAGGTGTTCCCGCTCGTGCCACGCTGATACCCCTCGTCAATCCTTCTCGCAGCCCAGAAGCTGCAGGTACGGCAGGCCCGTGCCTGCGGGATCGGTGATGCCGGCGTAGCCGAAGGTGCCGTGCGCGCCGGTGTCGCCGTAGCAGCAGCCGCTCACCAGCGCGACGTCGAGGCTCGGAATCGTCACCTGGCCACTGAATCCGTGCGCGTGCTGGCGGTCCTCGCGGTTGGCGAGCGCCGGGCCACCGCGCGTCTCGTAGGGCACACCGCCGTCGGGCAGACCGAGCACGAACCGGCCCTCGTGGGCGCCTGAGCGCGTCCAGCCGGACGGACAGGAGAGCGCGTTCACGTACGCGAACGTGCCGCTCGGCACCGAGTCGCCCACGATCTGCTGGCCCGCCGGCGGAGGCAATCGGAAGCCGGCCCGGCACACCAGAAGCTGGATGTACGGCATGCCACTCGATTGTGGCTCTGTGCTGCCGAAGGCGTTCGAGTCGTAGGCGCCCTTCTTGGTGTGGTTGAAGTTGAGCCCGCCGAGAGCGGCCACCGAGCTTTCCGGGATCTGGATCGAGGTGCGCAGGCCGTGATCGTGAACGCGGTCTTCGCGGTTTTCGAGCGCGACTCCCACCGCGGCGCCGACGTCGCCGCCCGCTGGAGTGGCCACGAGGAAGCGTCCGTCCGCACCGGACATGAGCGAGAAGCCCGCCGGGCAGCTCTGCCGGCTGAAGAACATCACCGTGTCCGCCGGGTACGGATGATCGTCCACCTGGACCGGTGAACCGGTGACCCGCCGCTCGCAGAGGAGCTGCTGGATGCGCGGCAGGGCGGCGTCGGCGGAGTCCGTGGTGCCGACCAGGTCGTAGCTACCTGCGTCACCGAGACTCGAGTTGCAGCAGCCCGTGACCGCGGTGATGCCCGTCCCCGGCACACTCACGCTGGTGGCGTAGTCGTGGCCGTGGACGCGGTCCTCGCCCTGCGCGAGCGCGTCGCCGACCAGCGCACCGACGACGGTTCCGTCCGTCTTGCCGACCACGAACCGCCCCTTCGCGTCGGGTAGCTCGACCCAGCCCGATGGGCACGCCGTTCCCGGCAGGTACGACACCGTGCCGTCGGGAATCTGAAGCCTGTACTCGGGCGTGAGGATCTGGTGCGTGAGGGCGTTGGAGAGCTGGTTGTGCGCTTGCACCTGCACCAGATACGTGCCGTTCGGCTTCGCCGCCGGCAGGGTCGCTTGTATGCGGGCGTCGGCCCAGCTCGTAACAGTCAGCGCGGAGCCGTCGTAGATCACCTGCCCCACGGTGGTGCCGAAGCCCGAGCCGTTGAGGGTGATCGTGGCTCCTGCCGGCGCGGGATTCGGTGTGATCGAGCTCAGCGTGTGACAGGCCGTTGCCGCGAACAGCACGATGAGTGCCAGCGCCGAGCCAGCGCCGATGCGCATCCGGTCGTTTGGAAATCGCATGGCGTCAGTCCTTCTCGCAGCCGAGGAGCGAAAGGTACGGCATGCCCAGGCCGGCTGGGCCGGTGGTGCCGCTGTAGCCGAACGTGCCGTTGGCGCCGAATTTGTCGTTGCAGCAGCCCGGCGCGAGGATCACCTCGTGATTGGGCACGGTCACCGATCCGCTGAAGGCGTGGGTGTGCTGGCGATCCTCGCCGGGGACGAGCGGCGCACCGCCGCGCGTCTCGTACGGGACGCCGCCGCCGCTCGGCGGAAGCAGGCCCACCGGGAAACGGCCGGCGTGCAGACCGGAGCGCGTCCACCCCTCGGGACACGTGTCGAGATCGAAATACGAGAACGTCTTCGACGGTAGCGGATCGCCGGTGATCGGCTCGCCCACGGGAGGCGCGGGCCGATCGATGGCCCGGCACGCGAGGAGCTGGAGATAGGGAACACCCGCAGCCGAGGCGCTCGTCACTCCCGAGAAGGTCTTCGTGCCTTTGGGAGCGCGGCCGTTGCTGCCGTTGGCCGCTGCCAAGGACTGTTGCGGCACGTCGATCGAGGACGAGAACGTGTGAGAGTGGCCGCGGTCCTCGCCACTCGCGAGCGCCGTGCCGACCGTCTGGCCGACGGTGCCGCCGATGGGAGTGGGCAGCAAGAAACGACCGTTCGCTTCACCCGTGAGCTGGAAGCCGTCCGGGCAGCCCTCGCGATGGAAGAGCACCACCGAGCCGTTGGGGAACGCGTGATCGTCGACCACCGGCGGCGGGCTCTCGACCACCCGCTGGCAAGCGAGCTGGGCGATCCGTGGCGGCCCGGCATGAGCGGCATCGGCGGTGCCACCCACCGATTGCGTTCCCGCGGCGCCGACGTCGGTACAACAGCCGCTCAAACCGGCAACGCCCGTGGAACCGATGTCCACCGTGGTCGCGTAGCCGTGGGTGTGAGTGCGGTCCTCGCCTTGCGCGAGCGGCGCGCCCACGGTGACGCCCACCTGGGTGCCGTCGGTGCGGCCGACGAGAAAGCGCCCCTGCGCGTCGACCAGCGGCTGCCAACCCGCGGGACAGCTCGTGCCTTGGTGAAACGCCACGGCGCCATCCGGCACCAGCACGTCCCAGGTGCGCGCGGCGATGGTATGGGTGAGCGGGTTCGAGAGCTGGCCGCCGACCTGGACCTGAACGGCGTAGGTGCCGTCGGCCTTGGGTGACGGGAGCGTCGCGTCGATCTGGCTGTCGGACCAGGTGGTGATGGCGAGTGGGACGCCATCGTAGAGCACCTGGCTCGCGCCCTGGGTCGTGCCGAAGCTCGAGCCAGCGATCACGACCGGGTCACCGGCTTGCGCCGGATCCGGCTCGATCGACTCGACCGACGGACAGCCGGCGCCGATCGCCAACGCCAGGGTGACGAGCACGCCATACGGAACCCGACTCCACGAACGACTCGACATGCAGCCTTCCTTTCCGCGCACCGCGCATCCCCGCGGCACGGACCAAGCCCGTCCAGACCGACCGCATGGCGACGATCCGGCGCGGGGCGAATGCTCGAAAGCGTGTGTCGTCGATCGTACCAAAGTGCGGACGTCGGCCGCACCCGCGCCGCACGACGTGCTTGGACGCACCGGGAATTTCGACTGGAAGACCCGCGCCGCCACACGCGGTGTGGACTACGATGGAGATTGCCGGACGTCGCGCGTCACGCGCGCGCCGCCGCGCTTGCCCTGGAGGCCTGCATGCGCGTGCTGCTGATCATGGCGGACGCCCAGATGCACAAGTTCCATCTCGGGGGACGGGTGCGTTCGTCGCGCGAGGCGCCGCTCTCGCTCTCGGTGCTCGCTGCGCTCACGCGGGATCAACCGGACGTCGAGTACACGTGCATCGACGAGAGCGTCGACCGCGTGCCGCTCGATTTCCCGGCGGATCTGGTGGGCATCAGCGTGCTCACCGGTACCGCACGGCGCTGCTACGCCCTCGCCGACCATTTCCGCAGCCGCGGCATCCCCGTGGTGCTGGGTGGCGCCCACGTCACGATCCTGCCGGACGAAGCAGCGCGTTTTGCCGACGCCATCGTGGTGGGCATGGCCGAGCACACCTGGCCGAGGTTGATCCGCGACTTTCGCGCCGGTGCCCTCGAGCCCGCCTATCACGAGCCACCGCCGGCCACCGACGAGGAACGCCTGTGGGCCACCGACATCCCCACTCCGCGCTGGGAGCTCATGCGCGAGAGCGGCTACATGATGCCGTACACGGTGCACGCCACCCGTGGCTGCGTGCACACCTGCGATTTCTGTTCGGTGAGCGGCGTGTGGAAGCGCTACCAGAAGCGCCCCGTGGCCGACGTCATCCGCGACATCCGCGCGGTTCCGCGGCGCCGCTTCGCGCTCAACGACGTGAGCCCTTTCGAGGATCTCGATTACACGAAGGAGCTGCTCACGGCGATGATCCCGCTGCGCAAGATCTGGGGCGGGCTCGCGACCACGCGCATCGTCGACGATCCCGAGGTCATGGAGCTGCTCGAGAAGAGCGGCTGCCGCTTCCTTCTGATCGGCTTCGAGTCCAGCCAGCAGCGCACCCTCAACACCATCCACAAGGGATTCAATCGCGGCGCCAGCTACGACGAGGTGATGCGCAGGCTGCACGCGGCCGGCATCGTGGTGCAGGGCTGCTTCGTGCTCGGCTTCGACAACGACGGGCCAGATTGTTTCCGGCGCACGGTCGACGAGGTACAGCGGCTCAAGATCGACATCCCGCGCTTCTCCCTCTACACGCCCTATCCGGGCACCCAACTCTTCGCACGCCTCGAAAAAGAAGGGCGCATCTTGAGCTACGACTGGGCGGACTACGACACCATGCACGTGGTGTTTCGCCCCAAGCTCGTGTCGCCCGCCGAGCTTTACGAAGGCTTTCGCTGGACGTACCGCGAGACCTTCAAGCTGAGCTCGATCCTGGAGCGCACGGCTTCGGTCGGGAGGAATTTCCCGATCGCGTTCTCCGGCAATCTCACCTACCGGCTCTACGTGAAGCGGCTGATGCGCGCGCGCGGCTTCGAGATGCCGCTTCTCACGGCAGCGCCAACGCATCCTGCGGACGTGGATTCGGGGGTGCGGCTGGCGCGCGAGCGCGCCGAGTTGCCGGTCGCCTGAGCAAGCTGATCGAGGTGGCTCGCTTCACCACCGAACGCAGGAGGGGACGATGCGGATCGCGCTGATTCAGCCGGCGATGGGCCGTGAAGGCTCGCGTTTCGTCACGTCGTGGAAGATGGAGCCGCTCAGCATGGCGACTCTCGCCGCGCTCACTCCGCCCGAGCACGAGGTGGTGTTCTGGGACGATCGCGTCGAGCCCATCCCTTACGACGAGGCCATCGACCTCGCGGCGATCACCCTCGAGGCGTACACCGCGCGGCGTGCCTACCAGATCGCGGCCCGCTTTCGAGCGCGCGGGGTGCCAGTGGTGCTGGGTGGTTACCACGCGACCTTCCTGCCCGACGAAGCGAGCCGGCATGCCGACGCGGTGCTCGTGGGCGAGGCCGAGGAAGTGTGGAGCACGATCGTCGCCGACGCGGCACGCGGAGAGCTGGCCCCGCGCTATCGCGCGACGGGCCGCCCATCCCTCGCGCACCGCAAGCCGGATCGCCGCATCTTCGCGGGAAAGCGCTACCTCCCGCTCACGCTCGTCGAGTCCGGCCGCGGCTGCATGTACGCGTGCGACTTCTGCTCGATCTCGGCCTTCTACCAGAAGACCTTCGAGCCTCGCCCCGCCAAGGAAGTCGCCGCCGAGATCGAGGCCACCGGGCGCAAGTGGATCTTCCTGGTGGACGACAACGTGTCGATGGACGTGGAGCGGACCAAGGAGCTCTGTCGCGAGCTGATTCCGCTGGGAGTGCGCTGGTTCAGCCAGGCCACGATCAACACCGGAGCCGATCCCGAGCTGCTCGGGCTCCTCGAGAAGAGCGGGTGCGCCGGCATCCTGGTGGGCTTCGAGTCGATCGACGAGCACAACCTGAAGGCGATGAACAAGACTTTCAACAAGGGCCCGAGCCACTACCGCGACTCGCTCGCGGGCCTCGCCGATCACGGCATCAAGATCTACGCCACCTTCGTGTTCGGATACGACACCGATCCACCGGACATCTTCCGTCGCACCCTGGATTTCGCGCTGGAGGAGCGTTTCTTCGTGGCGGCGTTCAACCACCTGCAACCGTGTCCAGGAACGCCGCTCTACCAGCGCTTCGAGCGCGACGGCAGGCTGCTTTACCCCAGGTGGTGGCTCGAGCCGGGTTACCGCTTCGGCCAGCTCGTGTATCGCCCGCGCAACCTCTCTCCGGAAGCCCTTTACGACGAGCTGATGAAGACGCGGCGCGAGTTCTACAGCGCGCGCAACATCCTCGCCCGCGCCCGGAACGTGCGCGCGAACGTACTCGGACCGGGTGCCGGCTGGCTTCACTTCGCGGTGAACGGACTCTTGCGGAAGGAGCTCCACGACAAGTGGGCGACACCGCTCGGCGACCTGAACGAGCCGGACCCCGTCGCGATCGCGACCGCTCGCGCGGCGTGAACGACGCGCGGCGGCTAGTGTCCTGTCTCATGAATCGGAAGAATGGTCTTGCATCTCGTCTCGTCTCTCTTGCAGAGGAGGGACGAGATGGCCGCAGGACGACCCAAGACCGCGCTGGTGTTGGCCCACGCCCAGCGCGAAGAGCTCGAGCGCTGGACGCGGCACACCACGACTGCTCAGGCGCTCGCGTTGCGCGCGCAGATCATCCTCGCGTCGGCGGCGGGCCGCACCAACCTGGAGGCCGCGGAGCGGCTCGGCGTGACGCACCAGACGGTTGGAAAGTGGCGCGCTCGTTTCCTCGAGCGTCGCTGCGATGGGTGGCTCGATGAGCCGCGGCCCGGGGCGCCGCGGAAGGTCGCGCATGACGACTGACCCATTCCTTGGCTGTGGATTTCCTAGCCCGCGACTCTCCGCAACACCGAAACGAGACTCTGCTCGGTCTCGAGCAGACGCTTCCACGGATCCGGCCTGGCGATGCGCCGCTCGATGTTCGAAAGATCGAACTGGTCGGGGCGGATTCGGCCCAGCTCGCCCCATTCCACCGGTGTCGCGATCGGTGCGCGCGACGTCGCCCGTGTCGAGTACGGCGCCACCGCGGTGGCCCCGCGTCCGTTGCGCAGGTAGTCGATGAAGATGCGCCCGTCGCGCGCCGCGAGCGACGCCTTGGCCAGGTAACGATCCGGGGCATCGCTTGCCATCGATTCCGCGATGGCGCGTGGCCCGGCGGCTTCCAGTTCACCCGGCCTGGCGTAGCCGTACCGTACCGAGATTGTCTCGATTCCGTGATGCCGCGCGCCGAACACATCGTGCTCGCGATCGCCAATCATGATTGTGCGGCGA
>CAYVDO010000349.1:0-8643 GCA_964450125.1 uncultured bacterium | reverse complement strand
AGGCGGATCGTCGCGAGCAGCTCGTCGGGGTGCAACAGCTTGCCGCTGAACAGCACGACGTCGTGGCGGCTGTATTCGATCGTCGTGTCGAGACCGCGCACGATGCCGACGCGCAGGCCCACGTCGTATTTCCGCCAATCCCACGCCATCGACGGTGCCACGAAACCGGGTGGAGGCCGGAAGCGATCATCGAGGTTCGAGAAGCGGAACGCTGGCTGCACCCAGTTCAGGACCGACGAATCGCCGGACGCGAACCAGCCGTCGAGGGGGATGCGGTAGGCAATCTCGAGCTCGAAGCCTTGCCGCACCAAGTCTGCGATGTCCTGGTACACGAACTGCCCGAACATCTTGAGGCCGTCGAAGCGCGCGAGCACGTTCACGCCGGTCTCGAGCTTGCGTGCCCCGTGAGTCGGCAGCGTGAGGCCGGAAGCGTCGCTCAGGAGATCGAGGTCACCGCCATAGAAACTGCCGTCGATGGGCGCGCGGGAGTCGAGCCGGCGCTGGAAATACCAGCCGAGGACATCGAGGCCACGGCGGCGCTCCGCATCGACCCAGCGTGTTCCGATCCCGCCGCCGTATTGGAGCTCGCCGTCGAAGTTCACGTCCTGGGGAAGCGTGTCGTAGAGGATCGGGAAGCCCGACTGGAAATCCGGTTGCACCTCGCCCGGAACGCGCTTCGCGGTTCCGTTGTCGCCGGCGAGCGCGTTGGGATCGCGGAAGAAGAGGGGATTGCCGTCCGCGAGCGCGCCGCGCCAGTAGACGTGCTCGCCGAGCGTGCCGCCCAGCTCGATCTCATCTTCCTCGAACCGGCCCACGGCCGTGCTCCACAACCCCCAGCTCTCGAGGCTCCGCCACGGCGCGCGCGAAAATCGCGGCGCGCGGCCGATCCGCGCGTATGCCGTGGTGCCGTCGACCGGCTCGAGTGGAGCCGAGACCCGGCCGAAGCGAAGCCACGCTTCGCGGACCAGCACGTCGTCGCGCGCCGATGGGTTCTGGTCGTAGCGATCGACGACGTCGACGCGGATGCGTGCGCCGATGTCGGGGGTCAGCTCTGCCGAGCCGCCGAAGCCGACCGAGACCAGCTCCAACGAGGCTCCCTCTGCGGGTGTCTCGAGCGAGATCGTGGCTTCTCCGGGCGGCAGGAACTCCGGCGGGAACTGGCGATTGATCGGGAATCGCACGTGCGCCGAATCGCGAAACGCGGTTTCGAGCATCACGTCGAGGCGGAACTCTCCCCACGCCGTGGGACCCGTCGTGAGACCGCTCGCGCTCAGCACGGAGCCCTCGACCTGGGCGATCGCGCCGGCCGTTCGAGCCAACACGACAGCGACCGCGATCGAGACGACACGACGCAGCCGCGATCTGGAGTGGCGCCGTGCGTTGTCGGATGGAGAGGCGGGGCGTCGTTGCATGTGAGGTGATCGCCAGCCGACGAGCGGCGGCGATCATACGGCTCGCTCTGACTTTGCGCGAGTGAGTCAGCCTGGATCGACGAGCACGCCGGGGTTCAGGATCCCGTATGGGTCGAGCGAGCGCTTGGCGGCCACCAACGCTGCCGCGAACGCGTCCGGTCGCTCGCGGTCGTACCAGGGGCGATGATCGCGTCCCACCGCGTGGTGATGGGTGATCGTGCCACCGGCAGCGAGGATCGCATCGGCAGCGGCATTCTTGATCTCGTGCCAGTCCTCGAGTTGGCGCTCGAGACGGCTCGGAGCCAGCACGGTGTAGTAGGGCGCTGGACCATCGGGGTACACGTGCGTGAATCGGCACGTGACCTCGGCGGCGCCGCACACGCGGCGCGCGGCGTCGAGCGTGGCCTCGCGCACGCGGGCGTCGAACTCCGGGAAACGGTCCCACGTGACGGCGGTTTCGAAGGTCTCGGCGATCAGGCCGAACCGCGCCATGGCGTCGCGCACGTACGGCATGCGCAGGAAGGCGCGCCGCCACGCTCCCACTGCCTCGTCGCCGATTCCGTCGCGTTCGACGCGGGTTCGAGCGCTGCCAGCGTCGAAGCGGCCGCCGTGGTCGGCGCAGAGCTCGAGGGTGCGCGCCATCCAGGGGTCGAGGGGATGATCGGCGGATTCGAAGCCCACCACCAGGATCGTGTCGCCACTCAGGCTGGTGCCCGAGTTGAACGCCTCGACCGGGTCGAGGAGACGGCAGTTCGTGGGCAAGAGCCCCGATTGCGAGATGGCTCGCACGGCCTCGGCGCCGCGGAGGAAGTCGTCGAAGGAAACGGCGGTGGAAGCGCGAAAGCGCGGCCGATCCTGTAGGCGCATCCACGCTTCGGTGACCACGCCGAGGGTTCCTTCGGAACCGATGAAGAGCCGATCGGCACTCGGTCCCGCGCCGGAGGCCGGCAATCGCCGCGTGGCCACGACACCCGCGGGCGTCACCACGCGCAGGGATTCGACCATGTCGTCGATGTGGGTGAGCACGGTGGCGTAGTGCCCGCCCGAGCGCGTCGCGATCCAGCCGCCGAGGGTGCTCAGCTCGAACGATTGCGGGAAGTGACGCAGTGTCAGGCCGTGCGGCCGAAGCTCTGCTTCGAGGGCCGGGCCGAGCACTCCCGCTTGGATGCGTGCGGCGCGCGAGGTGCGATCGATCTCGAGCACCCGATCGAGTCGAGTGAGATCGATCGAAACGACCGCCGGATGGCTGTCGCGCGCTGGCGCTTCGACTCCCCCCACGACGCTGGAGCCGCCGCCGTAGGGGATCGCCACCACCCGCTGCTCGTGGCACCAGTCGAGGATGGCCACGAGCTCGGCTTCGTCAGCGGGGTGAACGACCGCGTCGGGTGGGTTCTGGAACTCGCGCCGGAGACCGCGGACCACGTCGCGAAAAGACTTGCCGTAGGTGTGTCCGAGGCGTTCGTGGGGCGAGGTGTCGAAACGCGCCGCCAGCGACGTTGGCGGCGCGACGCGGCTGGGCGGGATCTCGATCTCCTCCAGCCGTGGTGCTGCGACCTGCGTCAGGTCCTGGGCGCCGAATCGCGCCTCGACGAGAGCGGTCAGCGGGGCCAGCTCTTCGGCGCTCGGATCGCCGTCCTCGTAGCCCCAGCCCCAGAATTTTCGTCGGCGTGCTTCGGTCACGATTCCCCCCGTGGCGGCCGCTCGGCCGCCGCGGCACGGTGGTGCCGCGGCAGCATTCTCGACACGTCCCGAGAACGCCTGGATGAGCGATCGGCCGCGGGCGATGCCGGCCCGCTGATCGCTCGATCGCTCATTTGGGCGGCATGCGCAACGCTCCGTCGAGGCGGATCGTCTCGCCGTTGAGCATCGGATTTGCGACCACGTGCGCGGCGAGCGCTGCGTATTCCGCGGGATTGCCGAGCCGGCGTGGGAATGGGATCCCTGCCGCCAGCGCCGCCCGCGCCTCGTCCGGCAACATCGCCAGCATCGGCGTGTCGAAGGTGCCTGGGGCGATCGTGACGCAGCGGATTCCCAGCGATGCGAGGTCGCGGGCGATCGGCAGCGTCATACCCACCACGCCGCCCTTCGACGCGGAGTAGGCGACCTGGCCGATCTGGCCGTCGAACGCCGCGATCGACGCCGTGTTGATGAGCACGCCGCGTTCGCCGCCCTCGTCGGGGGCGTTCTTCGCCATCTCGGCGCTCGCCAGCCGGATCACGTTGAAGGTGCCGATGAGGTTGACCCGGATCACCATTTCGAAGACGTCGAGCGGCATCGGGCCTTCTTTGGTGAGCGTGCGCATGGCGGCACCGGTTCCGGCACAGCTCACCGCGACCGAGAGCGGGCCGAGCTTGGAGACGGTCTCGGAGATCGCCTGACTGACCGCATCGGCGCTGGTCACGTCGGCGGGCACGAACATCGCGCGATCCGGGGCGCTCGCTGCCACCTCGGTGCCGCGACTGCCCGGGCGATCGAGGATCGCGACACGCGCGCCCTCGTCGAGGAAACGCCGGACCGTCGCCTCGCCGAGACCGGAAGCACCACCGGTCACCACGGCCACCTTGTCGCGAAGAATCATGGGAGTCCTCTCTTCGTGCCTACGGGTCGTTTACGTGGCGATTCGGGCCTCCGGCCCGAGCCCGCCGAAAGGTCAGAGATTCTCGCGGAAGAGTCGCACCAGCTCGAAGCGCACGCCGCTGCGGTTGCCGTTCAGGAAGATCACGTAGTGCAGGTGGCCGAGCTTGTCGTGGTCGAAATAACCGACCAGCGTGCGTGTACCCGAGAGCGTGCCGGTCTTGCTCGGCGAGCCCTCGTGGGTGCGCAGCAGCCCGATCCAGGGCTCGAACTCGCGCAGGATTCGTAGGAACGCTTCGGCCGTCGCTCGATTGTCGCGCGACAGGCCAGAGCCCTCGACGATCTGGAAGCCGTCGGCGAGATCGCGCGCCGCGAGATGCCCGAGCACGACGCGCGCGCCGCGCTCGAACGTTGCCGGCGCGCCGTACGTTTCCAGCGCCAGCGTCAGGAAGACCTGGTTCGCGATGAAGTTGCTCGAGGTCTTGAGGCAGTCGCCCAGCACTTCGGCGAGGGGACGGGTCTGTTCGTGGACGTAGAGCGTGGTGAGCCCGACGGGTCGTCTCGAGAGCCGCTCCAGCACGCCTCCCACGGTTACCCCGCGCTCGCGCAACAGCGTGGCCACGAGCTCGCCGGTGTAGCGCGCGGTGACGTCGGCGTCGCGGAGGCTGAGCCGCGCCCAGCTCCGGAAATTCCAGCTCGCCGCGACTTCGCGTGCGGTGGGCGTGAGCGGCGTCTGTGCCTCGCCGCTCGCGAGCCCGTTCTTGAGCCTGCGCACCGAGATGGTGTTGAAGTTCGCGGACAGCGCGCCGACTGGTGCGTCGTACGGATTGGCGGTGTCCGACGCACCAGGCACGACGATGCCGCGAGCGAAGGCCGAATCGTCGACGCGCACACCCGTGAAACCACGCGCGGGTGACCGCGCTACGAGCCGATCGGCGATGAGCGCCAGCTCTTCGGAAACCAGATACGGATCGCCGCCGCCCTCGATGACCAGGTAGCCCTCGTCGTCGATGGCGAACGTGGTCTTGAATCGGTACTCGGGACCGAGACGCTCGAGCGCCACCAGGGCGGTCACGACCTTGAGCGTCGAGGCCGGCACGAACGAGAGCGACGGGTTGACGTTGCGGATGCGGTTGCCGTCGGGGCCGACCACTACCAGCACGTCGTTGGGACCCACCAGCCGATCGATGGGATTGCCGACGGGGGCGGCGGCCGGTTTCGTCGAGCGGGTGGCCCGGGGCGTGCGCTGCGTGCGCTTGCGCGTGGAGCTGGTGGTCTTTCGTTTGGTGGTGGTGCTGGTGCGTGACGACGACTTGCTGGTGGAACGCTTGGTGGTGGCTGCCCCTGAGGGCTCGCTCGTGAGCGGCACGAGCAATGCCGCGAGAATCAGCGCCAGCGCGGTCCGCGCGATGCGACGGATCGGCCGGGCTCGAAACTGCGCGGAAGGCACGGTGATCGCCGAGGAGGAAACGGGAGGCGTGAAGCTCGGACGAGCTGTGGCGTGCCGAGTGCGCGACGCGAACGGAATCAGTCGACCTGGAAGACCATGCGCGGGTTCACCTCGGAGCCCGCGGAGGCGATCTGCCCGATCGCGATGAACCGGTCGTTCGCCTTCAGCTCGTCGACCTGCGTCTGATATTTCTCGGCCACGCGGATCTCGAACGGACCGTTGGCGGAGACCACCGTCAGGCTGATGTACCCACCCGTGGTGTTGCCCTTCTGACCGAGGTCGGCTTTGAGCTTGACTGGTTTGTCCATGGCGCCCGCCAAGTTCATGAGCAACTGGCCGACCGTGAGGGTGTCCGTCGCACCCGCAGAGGCATCCCCGATCGTGACGAGGTCTTGATCCTTCTTGCTGCAGGCCGTCGACCCAACGAGCGCGACGGCGAGCGCGAGAGCGGTGGAGATCACGATCCTTCGAGTCATGGCGATGCGCTCCGGATGCGAGTGCGGCGGCATGGTAGCGTTGCGTCCCGGACGCGTCTACGGTGCCGGTGCGGGCGCGTCCGTATGTGCGCGAGTTCCTTGCCCGCGGTGCTCGTGAGGTGCGAACGATGACGAGGTGGTCCCCGTGGCGGCGCTTGCTGGCACGCGGTTTTCGCGCGCTGCGTGAGTATCTCGGGCCCACGCTGGACCCGCTGGCGATACATCCCTTCGCGTCCGTGGGCAGCGCCGTGCGGCTCGAGCCGGGCTTGCGCATCGAGGGCGCCGAGGGCATGGCGTTCGGCGACCGCGTGATGGTCGACCGCGATGCCTGGCTGCACGTCCAGCACGGCTTCGCCGAAGGGGTTCGGCTTCGCATCGCCAGCGACTCGTACGTGGGCATGCGCGCCTGCATCACCGCAGCGAATCGCGTCGAGCTGGGCGAATGGTCGTACGTCGCGCACCACACCTACATCACCGATCACAATCACGCGTACGCCGACCCCACTCGTCCGATCGCACACCAGGGGCTCGCAGCGCCTGGTCACGTGGTGATCGGCCGCAGCGTGTGGGTGGGCGTGGGGGCGGCGCTGATCGGCGCTCACGGCCTCACCATCGGTGACAACGCAGTGATCGGCGCCAACGCGGTGGTGATCGACGACGTTCCGCCTGCCACCGTGGTCGCGGGAAACCCCGCGCGCCCGATCAAGCGCTTCGACTTCGAACGCGGCGAATGGGTGCGTGTTGCCGCTGGTCGCGAGCCGTGAGCCGCAGGCCATCGCTCGTCGAACGCTACCTTCACTCCCCGGCGCGCTTCGTCGCGGAGCGCGAGATCGCCGCATTCCTGGATGGCCCGGCGAGCGGTCGCCGCGTATGGGACCTCGGCGTCGGTGTCCCGCCGCTCGCCACGGGTCCGGCACGCACACTCTTCAGCCTCGATCGCGATCCGCGCGTGCGCCCCGTGGTCGCGGCGGACTTGGAAGCGTTGCCGTTCGCCTCCGGCGCGCTCGAAGCGGCGCTCTTGGTGGCGGTGCTCGAGCACGTCGACCGCCCGCCGCGCGTCATCGCCGAGGTTGCCCGTGCCCTGGCACCCGGCGCGCCGCTTTACGTGTGGGTGCCGTTCCTTCACGAGGTTCATCTCTATCCGGTGGATCGCTGGCGATTCACGCCCGACGGCATTCGCGAGCTGCTGGAAGCCGCCGGTTTCGTCACCGACTACGTCGGAGCTGGCGAGCTGGCCGGGCTGGGCGCCGTCGCGGCGCATCTCTATCGCTTCCTGTGGCCCCCCTCGGCACCGATGCTCGCCCTCAAGCGCGTGGGGTTCGCGTGTGTCGAGCGGCTGGCGTGGCTCGATCGGCTCGCGCCGGCGAGCGCCTGGCCGATCGGCACCACCTGGATCGGTCACCGCGCACCGTGAGGGGTGAGCGAGCGGGGTAGCCGCGGCGGTGCCACACTGCTATCAGGAGGTCACCCGGAGGTGCTCTCGTGACCGACACGCATTCGATCTCGTCCGCGCGCCCCGCGGGCGCCCCTTCAGCGGTGGCCGCGGCCAGCGCCGACCCCGGTGCGCGCATCGTCGGGCTCGCGCGCGACCCCGCCGTCATTTACGCGTATTGGGATGTCTCAACCGCAGCCCTCGAGGCCGCCCGTGCCCGGCTTGGCCATGGCGCGCTCGCCAGCCGCCTGGTGCTGCGGACCCACGAGGAGTCGTCGGAGGTGATCGCCGCCTCGGCGCCATCGGTCGTGCTCGAGTTCGACGTGAGCGATGCGGACCGCGACGCCTTCGTGCGGGTGAACAAGCCCGGCACACGTCAGATCGTCGAGATCGGGCTGGTTGGCGACGACGGCAGCTTCGCCGCGATCGCTCGTTCCGCCACGGTGGCGATGCCGAGAGCGGTTCCGACGACCTGGGAGCCGCCCGAGGCCACGCGCTTGCGATGGCGGACGATCGCGTTGCCCGCACCCTCCCTCGCCGCGGGAACGTCGGATGCGGAAGCGCCGCCGATCGCCGCTCCGCCCCCAGCAGAGACGGTGGCAGCGACGTCGGAGACGAAACGAGTGACCCCTTCCGGCCTGGTTGCGCAACACGAGCTGCGCGTGGACTTCGCGACGCAGGCGGCCAGCACCTCACCACTCGGTGCATGGTCGGACTCGTCGTCGTGGGCGAAGCCCGGGCTCTCGTCATTGGGAGCGAGCGAAGCATGGGCGCCCCTCCTCGCGGCACCTTCGACGCGTGGGCCGGACGTCGCAGCGGCTCCCCTTGCGGGCCGCGCTGCGCCGGTGGTCGACGCGCACGTGCGCCCGCCGACGGGGCCGGTTGCAGAGGGTGAGCGAGCGCCGCGACGCGAAGGTGCCACGTGGCCGCCCGCCGAGCCCGCGGCGCCCCTACCGCTGACTCCCCACAAGCCGAGCACAGTCGACCCGGGCCGGCAGACCGCAGCGCTCGAGCCCGCCTCCGCATCGGTTGACGTCCGAGGTGCGCAGCCCGCTGCAGCCGAAGGTGTTTGGTCGTCGGCGGAAGTGGGCGAGGCGCCGCCGCCGGGGCCTACCTCGACGGCTCTGGAGAAGCGCCCGCTTCCTGCGTCACTGCCTGCGACCATTCCCTCGCAGGCGCTGGTGCCGGCGAGCGCCGGGCCCCCAGGTTGGGATCAAGTGAAGGGTGGGCTCGGCTCGCTGGGACGCGGCCTGATCCAGGCTGCGGGCGGCGTGCTCCGCGTCGCCGCCGGCGTCGCTC
>CAYVDO010000348.1:0-8662 GCA_964450125.1 uncultured bacterium | reverse complement strand
TGGGTGTGCTTCACGGTCCCGACGCGGTAGCCCCGCCGCTTCAGCTCCGGGATCTTTGGGATGTTCTCCAGGCCGCTCAGCACGGTTGCTTCACTCGACGATCTCGACCGTACCGCCGGCCGCTTCGATCTTAGCCTTCGCCGCTGGAGTCACGGTCGCTACCTTGACGGTCAACGGCCGATCGATCTCGCCGTCGCCAAGCACTTTGACCCCTTGCAACACCTTCGATACTCGCCCAATCGCGAGCAGTCCTGCCGCATCCACCACGCTCAACGGCTCGAACAACCCGAGATCGCGCACGTTGATCACGGCGTAGCGAACGCGCGTCGGATTACGAAAGCCTCGCTTTGGAATGCGACGGCTCAAGGGCATCTGGCCGCCCTCGAAGCTCCTCGGGATGTGGCCTGCCCCGGAACGAGCCTTTTGGCCTTTGTGCCCCTTGCCTGCGGTTCCACCCGTGCCCGAGGCCGAGCCGCGCCCTACCCTGTGGCGATTGCGCCGCGAGCCGCGGGCCGGCTTCAGCGATTTGAGCGAAGTACCCATCACGTCTTTCTCCGCGTCCTATCCGCGCGCTCAGCCAGCCGCGCCGACGGTGCTCGTTTCCTCTACGCTGACGAGGTGGATCACCTTCTTGACCGCCCCGCGAAACGCGGGAGTGTTCGGCCGCACGACCGAGCGTCCGAGCCGCCGGATCCCCAAACCGATCAAGGTGTCGCGCTGTGTCTGCGGCGTCCCGATCGGACTTCGCACTAGAGTGATTCGTAGATGTGATTCGGCCATCGCCTCGACCTCAACGCTGCTGATAGGGAAGGTCCGCGAGCCGCCGACCGCGCTTGCGCGCGACCTCCTCCGGCTCGCGAAGCTGCTTGAGCGCCTCGAACGTCGCATGAATGACGTTGTTCGGGTTGTTCGTTCCGATGCACTTCGTCAGGATGTTCTCGATTCCTGCCGAGTCGAGCACGGCACGCATGGGGCCACCGGCGATGACACCGGTTCCCTGCGAAGCCGGCTTCAGCAGCACTCGGCCCGCCCCCGCACGACCCTTCACCTCGTAAGGAATCGTGCCCTTGACGATGGGAACGCGCACCATCGACGCACGCGCTTTCTCGATCCCCTTGCGGATGGCCTCCGGCACCTCCCGCGCTTTGCCGAGGGCGAACCCGACCTTGCCTTGTTTGTCGCCCACGACTACGAGCGCACTGAATGAGAAGCGACGACCGCCCTTCACGACCTTCGCGACGCGGTTGACGTAGACGACCTTGTCGACCAGGCGACTGTCGTCGGAAACGAACTCACGCACGCCCATCCTCCGATCTCAAAACGCGAGGCCAGCCTTGCGGGCCCCGTCGGCGACCGCCTGGATGCGGCCGTGGTACAGGAATCCATTGCGGTCGAACACCACCGCCTTGATCTCGCGAGCGAGTGCCTTCGCGGCGACCAACTCGCCCACTTTCGCTGCGGCCTCCTTGCCCCACGATTTGACGCCGGCGCCGCGAACCTCTGGACTGAGCGATGAGGCAGCCACCAACGTCGTGCCCGTGACGTCATCGATCACCTGCGCGTAGATGTGCTTCTCGCTGCGATAGACCGTCAGCCGCGGCCGCTCTCCCGCGCCACGCACCTTGCGCCGCACGCGGTCGCGCCGACGCCTCCACCCGATCTTCTTCCGATTCGTGTTCATCAACGACCTCGACGTCACTTCAATCCGGTCTTTCCGACCTTCAGCTTGATGACCTCACCCTCGTTCCGGACGCCCTTCCCCTTGTAGGGCTCCGGGGGACGCAGCGCGCGCAGCTTTGCGATCGTCTGGCCGAGCACCGCCTTGTCGACTCCCTCGAGGCTGATCTTCACTGGCCGATCGGTGACCTTCGCCGAAACGCCGTCCGGCAGGGGGAATACGATTGGATGTGAGTAGCCCAGCGCGAGCACGAGATCTCGCCCCTTCAGCTCCGCGCGATAGCCCACCCCGACGATCTCGAGATTGCGCTGAAACCCCTTCGAGAGCCCTTCCACCGAGTTTGCGAGCAGACTTCGAATCAACCCGTGCGTTGCACGCGCCTCGCGGGCGGCACCGCCCTCGCTGTGCAGCGCGAGGGCGCCGTTTGCTATGGACGCATCGATGCCGACGGGCAGCACTCGTTCCACCGTGCCCCTCGCGCTCTTGAGGCGTACCGTGCGACCGTCGACCGTCGCCGACACGCCACTCGGCAATGGAATCACCTTCTTCCCGATCCGCGACATGAACCGCTCCTCACCACACCGAACAGATCAGCTCGCCGCCGACCCCGGCCTTTCGCGCTTGCTGGTCCGTGAGCACACCTTTCGAGGTGGATAGAATCGCAATTCCAAGCCCACCCATCACGAACGGAATCTCGTCCTTGCCGACGTACCTGCGAATACTGGGACGACTTTCGCGCCGAAGACCAGCGATCGCTGGCCGACGTGGGGTCTCGTAGCGCAGCTTGATCACGATGGCCCCCTGCGGGCCTTCGTCCCGCCAGTCCACCGATTCGACATAGCCCTCGTCACGAAGAATCTCGGCAATCCGCCGCTTCAGGGAGGAGCCCGGGATGCGCAATGAGGCATGCCGCGCACGCGCTGCGTTGCGGATTCGGGCGAGCATGTCGCCAACGGGATCAGTCAAGCTCATCGTTTCATTCCTCCGGACGGCTCACCAGCTCGACTTGATCACGCCCGGGATCTCGCCCTGCAGCGCACGCTTGCGGAAACAGATGCGGCACATGTCGAACTTGCGGTAGTACGCGCGCGCCCGCCCACAGATCGCGCAACGGTGATATGCCCGCACCTTGAACTTCGGCTTACGCTGGGCCTTGAGGATCATCGATTTCTTTGCCACGCGTCACTCCCCTGCCGGGCGCGGAGCCGTTCGTCGAAACGGCATCCCGAATTCGGCCAGCAACGCACGAGCTTCGTCATCCGTCCTGGCCGTGGTCACGATCGTGCAGTTCAGTCCACGGACTCGGTCGAGCTTGTCGTAGTCGATCTCCGGAAAGATGATCTGTTCCTTGAGGCCGAGCGTGTAATTGCCGCGCCCGTCGAATCCCTTCGGCGACACTCCCTTGAAGTCCTTCAGTCGGGGCAAAGCCAGATTCACCAGGCGATCGAGAAACTCGTACATGCGATCACCACGGAGCGTGACCATCGCCCCGATCGACATTCCTTCGCGGAGCTTGAAATTCGACACCGAGCGCCGTGCACGCGTCACGACGGCCTTTTGGCCAGCGATGATCGTGAGCTGCTCCGCAGCTGCGTCCACGACCTTCGAGTTTTGAATCGCCTCGCCCAAGCCCATGTTGAGGACGATCTTCGTCAGCCGTGGCGTCTGCATCTGGTTTGCATACTTAAACTGCTCGCGAAGTCGCGGCACCACCTCGTCCGAATAGCGAGCCTTCAAGCGTGCCACGTAGCGCGAGTCGCGCTTCGCCTGTTCACCCTGCATCGATCGCCTCCCCACACGCCTTACAGGTGCGGCTCGCCTTTCCTGCCGCATCACGCCGGCGCCCAACGCGAGTGGGCTTGCTGCAACGCGGGCACACGAGGCGAGCGTTCGAGACGTGCAGCGGCATCTCCTTCTCGACGATCCCCCCTTGCCGC
This sequence comes from uncultured bacterium, assembly GCA_964450125.1. GTDB lineage: Bacteria > JADJOY01 > JADJOY01 > JADJOY01 > JADJOY01 > JADJOY01. The sequence continues at coordinate 5,047 of CAYVDO010000348.1, read as the reverse complement.
GCCTTCTGACTTGGGCGGGTGTGGCGCTTCGCGAAGTTCACGCCTTCGACGAGCACACGATCCTTCTTCGCGAGCACACGCAACACCTTTCCGCGCTTGCCGCGATCCTTGCCGGCGCTCACCTCGACGGTGTCGCCTCTGCGAACGCTGTACATGCCGTGCTTCATACCAAACCTCAGAGCACTTCCGGTGCAAGGGAGATGATTTTCGTGAAGTTCTTGGCACGTAGCTCACGCGCGACCGGCCCAAAAATGCGCGTACCGATGGGCTCACGCTGTGGTGTGATCAGCACCACCGAGTTCGTGTCGAAGCGGATGTACGAGCCATCGGGCCGTCCGACTTCTTTCGCCGTACGAACGATGACGGCGTGGTGGACTTCACCCTTCTTAGCCTTCGAGCGCGGCAGAGCCTCTTTGACGGACACGACGATCACGTCACCGACCGACGCGTAGCGTCGCCTCGTGCCACCCAGGAGCTGGATGCACTCGACGCGCTTCGCGCCCGAGTTGTCGGCAACATCCAGCCAGGTTTCAACCTGAATCATGACAGTTCCTCAGTTCGCGTGCGAAAGCACCTTGCGTACCCGCCAGCTCTTTCGCTTGCTGAGGGGACGGCACTCCACGATTTCCACGGTATCGCCGATCTTGCACTCGTTGCGCTCGTCGTGGGCCATGTAACGGCGGTGGCGGCGCAACACTTTCTTGTAGAGCGGATGTGCAGCACGGCGCGTTACGCGCACCACGATGGTCTTGTCCATCTTGTCGCTGACCACGATTCCGACGTGACGCTTCCGGATCGATCGCGCCTCCGCACTCATTGCCCCTTACCCCGCTGATTCATCACGGTTTGGGCCCGCGCGATGTCGCGACGGACGGCACGCAGCCGTGAGCTGTTGCGGAGTTGCCCAGTCGCGTGCTGAAGCCGCAGGTGGAACAGATCCTCGCGCAACTCTCGTTCGCGTCCCTTGAGCTCTTCCTCGTTCATGCCCTTGAACTCTTCCAGGCTCACAGCCCTTCCTCCCGAACGACCGCCCGCGTCTTGATGGGAAGCTTGTGCCCCGCGATTCGCATCGCCTCGAGCGCATCGGCGCGCGCGACGCCCTCGATCTCGTACAGGATTCTGCCGGGCAGCACGACCGCGACCCAGTCTTCGGGATTACCCTTACCCTTACCCATACGAGTCTCGAGCGGCTTCTTCGTGATCGGCTTGTCCGGAAAGATCCGAATCCAGACCTTGCCGTGGCGTTTCACGTGCCGCGTGATCGCGACGCGTGCGGCCTCGATCTGGCGGCTCGTCAGCCAGCCGGGCTCGAGCGCCTGCAGCCCGAACTCGCCGAGCGAGAGCTTCGACCCACGATAGGCCTTGCCACTGAGCCGCCCCTTTTGAAGCTTGCGAAACTTTGTGCGTGCCGGCTGAAGCATGCGCCTCTTCCCTCGCTCCCCTTACCGTCGCCCCTGCCGATCAGATCAGCTTGCCGGGTGCATTTCGATCCAACTGCTCGCCCAAGAAGATCCAGCACTTGACTCCAATGGTTCCGTAGGTCGTCTTTGCGGTGGCCTGGCCGAAGTCGATGCGGGCTCGCAGCGTGTGGAGAGGAACGCGCCCTTCTCGGTACCACTCCATTCTCGACATTTCACTGCCACCTAGCCGGCCGCCGCACTGAATCTTGACGCCAAGCGCACCCAGCTTCATCGAGGTCGTCACCGCACGCTTCATGGCTCGACGGAAAGCGACTCGTCGCTCCAGCTGCACGGCTACGTTCTCGGCCACCAGCTGCGCGTCGGTCTCGGCCTTGCGCACCTCGTGGATGTTCAGGTGGATCTCCTTGTCGGTCAGGCGCTGCAAGTCGGCCTTGATCTTTTCGACCTCGGCGCCCTTTTTCCCAATCACGATTCCGGGCCGCGAAGTGTGGATGTTCACGCGCACCTGGTTTGCCTTACGCTCGATCTCTACCTTGCTGAGTCCGGCGTGGTGCAGGCGGCTCTTGAGGTGCTCACGTATCCGAATGTCTTCGTGCAGCCACTTCGTGAAGTTGGGCTTCGCATACCACTTCGAATCCCAGGTCTCGATCACACCGAGCCGAAACCCTCGCGGATGAACTTTCTGGCCCAAGGAAGACTCCCTCTCAGCGCTCGACGAGCTCGACGGTGATGTGGCTGGTTCGCTTGCGAATGGGCGTTCCGCGGCCCATCGCGCGCGGAATCCAACGTTTCCAGGTTGGTCCTTCGTCTACCCAGGCGCGCGCGACGACGAGGCGGTCCACGTCCAGCTTGCCGGTCTCCTCCGCGTTCGCAACAGCTGACTTGAGGAGCTTCGCGATGGTCTTCGCCGCTGCGCGGCGACTGAACATGAGCGTGCGCTGCGCCTCCCCAACGGGCTTGCCGCGAACGAGATCGACGACCTGTCGCACCTTGTATGGTGCCTGCCTCACGTAGCGAGCCTTCGCCCGAACCTGCTGATCCACGACCACTCTCCCTCGTCGACTACTCGCGCCTTTGCTCGCAACGTGGCCGCGCGGCGTCGCGCACCGCAGCCAACGCGATCGTCACTTCTTCACGACCTTCGTCTTACGATCACCCGCATGCGCGTGAAAGGTTCGCGTAGGGGCAAATTCGCCAAGCTTGTGACCAACCATGTTCTCAGTCACGAACAACGGGATGAACTTCTTCCCATTGTGAACCGCGAAGTTCACTCCGATCATCTCAGGCGTTAGGGTCGAGCGCCGGGACCAGGTCTTGATCGGTTGGCGTGTCTCACCCTTGCGATATTCCTGAGCTTTCTTCCCGAGGCTAGCCTCGACGTACGGTCCTTTGCGCAACGAGCGGGGCATTTCGCGACTCTCCTGTGGCTGTTACAGCCAACGAACTACGCCTCACTTACGACGCTTGAGGATGAGGCGATCCGAGTTCTTCTTCTTGCGAGTGCGGTAGCCTTTCGTGGGAATTCCCCAAGGCGTGCATGGATGGCGTCCACCCGAGCTCTTGCCCTCGCCGCCCCCGAGCGGATGGTCGATCGGATTCATCGCTACACCGCGAACACGCGGGCGCCAACCCAGGTGACGCTTTCGCCCCGCCTTGCCGATGCTCACGTTTCCGTGGTCGCTGTTACCGACCTGCCCGACCGTTGCCCGACACTCGAGCCTTACGAGTCGAACTTCGCCGGAGGGCAGTTTCAGGGTGGCGTGCGCACCTTCCTTGGCAAGCAGCTGCGCAGCACCACCTGCTGAACGAACGATCTGCCCACCGCGCCCGGGCTTGAGCTCGATGTTGTGCACGGTCGAACCGGCAGGGATCGATCGCAGCGGTAGCGCATTTCCAGGGCGGATATCCGCACCTTCGCCCGACATCACCACGTCGCCCACGCCCAGGCCGATCGGAGCCAGGATGTAGCGCTTCTCGCCATCGGCGTAGTGCAGGAGAGCGAGATTGGCGGACCGATTCGGATCGTATTCAAGCGACGCCACCCTCGCCGGAACCCCGTCCTTGTCGCGGCGGAAATCGACGATTCGGTAGCGACGACGCGCACCGCCGCCGCGATGCCGCGCCGTGATGCGGCCATGGGCGTTTCGCCCGCCCTTCTTGCGCAGCGCCTCGGTGAGCGATCGCTCGGGTCCGGCTGGCGCCAACCCGGGGTCCACCACCGCGGTCTGAAATCGACGTCCCGCCGACGTCGGTCGATAGGTGCGAATCGGCATCACAAACTCCGTCAGCCCTGCTCGAAGAACTCGATGGTGTCGCCGGCGCGAAGCTCGACCACGGCCTTTTTCCAGTCCGAGCGCTCGCGAATACGCGTACCCGTGCGCTTCACCTTTCCTTGCACCCGCGATGTACGAACGTCGACGACGTGGACCTTGAACAGATCCTCGACTGCCTTGCGGATCTGCGCCTTGTTGGCGTCCAACCGCACCGCAAACACGACCTGATTCGCATCTTCCTTGAGCCTAACGCTCTTCTCGGTGACGATCGGCTTTAGCAACACGTCGTAGGTGTTCATGACTTGCCCAACCTCCGACCGATCTCCTCCAGCGCGCTGCGCGTCACCACCAGGTGCTCGTACTTGAGCACGTCGAAAACATTCAGCCCAATAACCCGTATCGCTTTCACGGTAGCGAGATTGCGCGCCGCGCGCTCCAACGCAACGTCCTCGTGCGCGGAAACGACGAGCGCGCTACCGATGCCCAGACGCGCGAGACCCTGCCTCAGCTCTCTGGTCTTACCCTGGGCGAGCTCGAAGCCGTCGACGACGATCAGCTTTCCCTCTTGAGCTCGCAAACTCAATGCCGAGCAGAGAGCGCTCCGCCGCGTGCTGCGCGGGAGTCGGTACTCGAAACTATGCGGCTTTGGGCCAAAGATCGTCGATCCGCCACGCCAAAGCGGACTTCGCCGGCTGCCGACACGCGCCCGCCCCGTACCCTTCTGCTTCCACGGCTTCAATCCGCCGCCGGTCACGTCGGAGCGCGACTTCGTGGACGCGCAACCGCGTCGGCGATTGGCGAGCTGCATTACCACGGCGTCGTGGAGCAAGTGCCCTCGCACCGCGATACCGAAGATCCCGGCATCGAGCTCGACGGGCGCGAGCTTTTCCTGGCTCACGCTGAAGCAATCTGCCGTTGCCATCAGAGCTTGATCTCCACGTCCACCCCCGCGCTCAGGTCGAGGCGCATCAGGGCGTCGATCGTTTGCTGGGTCGGCTCGAGCATGTCGAGGAGACGCTTGTGCGTCCGGATCTCGAACTGTTCGCGCGACTTCTTGTCGATGTGTGGGCTACGCAACACGCAGAACTTGTTGATCTTGGTCGGCAATGGGATCGGTCCGACGACACGTGCCCCCGTTCGTCGGGCGGTCTCGACGATCTCCGCCACCGATTGGTCGAGCAGCCGATGATCGTACGCCTTGAGGCGAATTCGAATCTTCTGGTTCTTCATGGTTCACGCACCATCCACGAAACGCACGCCTCGGCCGATCTCTCCCACGACCCTCTCACGCTGGCCCTTCATTCCAGAATCTTGGCCACGACGCCGGCGCCCACCGTGCGGCCGCCTTCCCGG
>CAYVDO010000347.1:0-8664 GCA_964450125.1 uncultured bacterium | reverse complement strand
CCCACCCCCCAGTCGCTTCGCTTCGCTCGCGGCTCGCCGCTGGCTCGCGGAGAGATGGAAGGCGCGCGTGGAGACTGGTGCGCCGCTCGGTCGTCGGGTGCGTTCTCGTGGGACGTTTCACGCCCCCCGCCCGCCGCGGCCAAGCCGCGCTGGGCCCCACCCCCCAGTCGCTTCGCTTCGCTCGCGGCTCGCCGCTGGCTCGCGGAGAGATGGAAGGCGCGCGTGGAGACTGGTGCGCCGCTCGGTCGTCGGGTGCGTTCTCGTGGGACGTTTCACGCCCCCCGCCCGCCGCGGCCAAGCCGCGCTGGGCCCCACCCCCCAGTCGCTTCGCTTCGCTCGCGGCTCGCCGCTGGCTCGCGGAGAGAGAGCCGGCGAGCGTGGAGACGACGGCCCGGGTCGGTCGTCGGGGTGCGTGCTCGGGTACTTGTCGAGGCGTGCCGCTACGTCGAACGACTGCGATCCGTCCTCACGCCGCGCGCAGACAAGTAGCGCACGAGGTCGCCGATGTCGCGGAACCTTGCCGCATCTTCGCCTGCAATTTCGATCTCGAACTCGCTCTCCAGCGCCATCACGAGCGCGAGCCAGTCCATGGAGTCCGTGGGGTACCCAACCTCGAGGTCGTCGGTGAGGTGGTCGTCGGGCAGCAGTCGGCTGCCGTCCTCGCCCATCTGATCTTGAACGGCCTTGCGCACGCGCGCCGCGATCTCGGCCTCGGCACCTGCAAAGTGCCGCCTCCCAAACTCTTCGACGCTCAGCGATTCGCGCCCCTCGAAGAGGCGATCGAGATGCTTGCGCCGCGCCCGCTCCTCGCGCACCGTCGCGATCCCGACAACGACGACCACCGATCCCCACCGCCCACGCGAGCCTCGTTTCCATTCGCGAATCGTCATCGAGCCCGCCGCTCAGCGCAACCGTTCGATCGATGGCCTGTGTGGTGGGCCTCTCTCATGCTGAATCTGTGCGAGGCGTGAGGGGTTGGGGGGACGTCGAAGGGCGCTCCGCGGCCGCGCACCCGGGGCTCGCTCGTGGGGAGTGAGCCCCAATCGCGCGGCCGTGGCGCAGGCGAGCCGCCGGGTCCACAGGATCCAGTGGGGGCGAGCCGTGCCCGCCGACGGCTCCCCAGACCCTCGCGACTCGACCGGCGCATCGACGTCGAGCGGACCCACTGCCGTGGGCGGCGACGTTTTGCGCGGCTCGGCGGGGCTGTGTTACGACGCCGAGGTTCGAGCTCTCGCGAGGAGGTGCGTCAGGTGGCGGCGACCAAGCGATCGGGAAGCGCAGCGAAGCCGAAGCAGACCGTGAAGGCCCGTGCGCCGAAGGCGGTGGCCAAGCGACCGGTCAAGGCGAAGCCGGCGGCCGAGGCGGCCGCCGGCGCGGCGCAAGCCGACATCGAGTCGGTGCTGAACGAGCGGCGCGTGTTCGCGCCTGCGGCATCGTTCGCCGCCAAGGCGCACGTCCCGTCGCTCGCCAAGCATCAGGCGCTCTCGAAGCGGGCGGTCGAGAATCCGGAGGCGTTCTGGCGCGAGATGGCGGCCAACGTCGACTGGATCAAACCGTTCAAGAAGGTGCTCGACTGGAAGCCGCCGTTCGCGCGCTGGTTCGACGGCGGCATGCTCAACATCTCGGCGAATTGCGTCGATCGCCACGCGGCCACCTGGCGCAAGAACAAGGCGGCGATCGTTTGGGAGGGCGAGCCGGGCGACGAGCGCGTCCTCACCTACGGCGATCTCCTCCGCGAAGTCTCTCGCTTCGCCAACGTGCTCAAGGGGCTCGGTGTCAAGAAGGGCGATCGCGTCGCGATTTACATGCCGATGATCCCCGAGCTGCCGATCGCGCTGCTCGCGTGCACGCGCGTCGGCGCCACGCACAGCGTGATCTTCGGCGGCTTCAGCGCTGAAGCCCTGCGCGACCGCATCAACGACGCGCAGGCGAGCCTGGTGGTCACCGCCGACGGCGGATGGCGTCGCGGCCACGAGGTCCCGCTCAAGCCGCAGGTGGACGCATCGGTGGCCGGAGCACCGAGCGTCCGCCACGTGGTGGTGGTGAAGCGCACCGGCACTCCCGTGCACATGGAAGTCGGTCGCGACCATTGGTGGCACGACCTGGTCGAAAGCGCCTCGGCGCAGTGTCCGCCCGAGCCCGTCGAGTCGGAGCATCCGCTCTTCATCCTGTACACGTCGGGAACCACCGGGAAGCCGAAAGGCGTCGTCCACACCACCGGCGGCTACCTGGTGCAGACCACCCTGACCACCAAGTGGGTCTTCGACCTGAAGGAAGAGGACACCTACTGGTGCACCGCCGACGTGGGCTGGGTCACCGGTCACAGCTACATCGTCTACGGGCCGCTCTCGAACGGCGCCACGGTGGTGATGTACGAGGGTGCGCCCAACCACCCGGATCCGGCGCGCTTCTGGAAGATCATCGAGAAGCACCGCGTGACGATCTTCTACACCGCACCCACCGCCATCCGCGCCTTCATGAAGTGGGGTGTGGAGTGGCCGCGGAAGTACGATCTCGGGAGCCTCCGACTGCTCGGCACCGTGGGCGAGCCGATCAACCCCGAGGCGTGGATGTGGTATCGCCGCGAGATCGGTGGCGACCGTTGCCCGATCGTCGACACGTGGTGGCAGACCGAGACCGGCGCGATGATGATCACGCCGCTACCGGGAGCGGTGCCCACCAAGCCGGGAAGCGGTACGCTGCCGTTCCCGGGAATCGTTCCCGAGGTGGTGACGCGCGATGGTCAGCCGGTGCCGCCGGGTGGTGGTGGCCTGCTCGTGATCCGGAAGCCGTGGCCCTCGATGTTGCGCACGATCCACGGCGATCCCGAACGCTACAAGCAGCAGTACTGGAGCCAGATCCCCGGTGCCTATTTCACCGGTGACGGCGCCCGGCGCGACAAGGACGGCTACTTCTGGATCATGGGGCGCGTGGACGACGTCATCAACGTCGCCGGACATCGGCTGGGTACGATGGAGATCGAGAGCGCGCTGGTGAGCCACACCAAGGTGGCCGAGGCGGCGGTGGTGCCGCGGCCCGACGAGCTCAAGGGACAAGCCGTGGTGGCGTTCGTGACCCTCGAAGCTGGCTATCACGCCGACGCCGCACTCAAGGACGAGCTCAAGCAGCACGTGGTGAAGGAGATCGGCGCCATCGCGCGACCCGACGAGATTCGCTTCAGCGACGCGCTGCCCAAGACCCGCAGCGGCAAGATCATGCGGCGGTTGCTGCGCGACATCGCGTCAGGCAAGGAATCCGTGGGCGACACCACGACCCTGGAAGACCTCTCGGTGCTGGCCAAGCTCCGCGAGGAAGACGAGTGAAACGATGAGCTGGCAAGCACGCGGCGCCGGAGGCGGCTGGTCGGGTGGCGGCGGTATCAGTTTCGGCCAGGGACTCACGCCTTTCGGGAAGCAGCTCTGCATCGCGCTCGCGGTGTGCTTCGGCGTCGAGCTCTTCCTGCGTTACTGGCTCGGTCTCGGACCGATCGTCGAGACGCTGATGCTGTGGCCGCTCGGCTCGGGTCGCTTCGCGCCCTGGCAGTTTCTGACCCATCCGCTCGTGTACGCCGGTGATCCGGTGTCGTTCTTGTTCATGCTCTTGGCGCTCTACTTCTTCTCGTCGCATCTCGAGCGTTATCTCGGTACCGGGCGTTACCAGACGTTTCTCGCCGCATCCACGTTCGGTGTGGGCTTGGTGGCGTGGCTGATCTGCTCGGCGCTCGGATACTTGCCGACCGCCGGTGACACGCCGGTGAAGGCGTTCGGGCTACGTGCGTTCTCGGGATTCGGCGTCCCGGTGATCGCGTGCGTGGCGGCGTTCGGGTGGCTCCAGCCCCACGCGCAGATCTTGCTCTTCTTCATCCTGCCGATCTCGGCGATCTTCATCACCTACCTGACGATCGCGGGTCAGGTCGTGGGATTGCTCACCGCACAGCCGTGGAGCGTCTACTACCTCTGCGGCATCGGTCTCACGTATCTCGTGGTGCAGCGCGGCGTGCGTTTGCCCGATCTGCGACGGCAGTGGCTGCTCGTCAAGCAGCGTCGGGTGCAGAAGAAGCTGACGAAGTTGCAGGTCATCGAGGGCGGCAAGACGACGCCGCGCCCCGACCGCTCGAACGGCGATCCCCGCAAACCCACCGTTCATTGAGCAGGATCGCGTTCCGGAGGCACACCGGTCCCTCGGTGTGCCCGGCCAGGCCTGAGCGTCGCGAGGGACCGAGTCGCCGCCGCCCGCGTTCACGGGCAGAGCTGGCGGGCGAGGGTGTCGGCGAGGGTCATGCCGGCGAAGGTGGGGCGAATTCGGTCGCCATCGCGCACTAGGTAGCCGCGCGCCAGCGCGTCGGAGAGCGCGGGCTCGGGTAGGGGCGGGTCTTGTCGCCGCCCGCCGGCCACCAGCGGGAAGCCATCCACGCAGCGTAGGCCGAGCAGAACCTCTTCGCGGCGCAGCTCGATCGGCGAGAGCTCCTCGCTGCCCGCGATCGGCAAGCGGCCCGCCTCCACGTCGTCGTGCCATGCCGCGAGATCGCGGTGATTCCAGGAGCGCGTGCGGCCATCGAACGAGTGCGCCGACGGCCCCACGCCCAGGTAGGGCTGATGGTGCCAGTAGGCGAGGTTGTGGCGCGAACGGAAGTGCGGCTCGCGGGCGTAGTTCGAGACCTCGTAGTGCTCGTACCCGGCGCGGGTCAGGCGCTCGTGGGTCTCGGTGAAGAGCTGGTGGGTGAGGTCGGGATTGTAGGGCGTGAGCTTGCCGCGGCGGCGGGCACGATCGAGCTCGGTCCCGTCCTCGATCGTCAGCTCGTAGCACGAGAGGTGTTCCGGCCTCGCCGCGAGCACCTGGTCGAGTGTCTCGCGCCAGCTCGCGAGACTTTGTCCTGGCACCGCGAAGATGAGGTCGACGCCCAGGTTGGCGACGCCGCCGGCGCGCGCAGCGGCCAGCGAGGCGAGTGCCTGCTCGCGACGGTGCTTGCGACCGAGGAGGCGCAGCGCCTCGTCGTCGAGCGATTGGATGCCGAGCGTCACCCGGTTCACGCCCACGCGGGTGAGGTTCGCTGCGTACGCTGCGCTCACGTCTTCGGGGTTGGCCTCGATCGCGATCTCGGCGTCGGCATCCACGTCGAAGCGAGCCCGAGCCGTCGTGAGGAGCCGATCCAGCTCTTCCGCCGTGAGCGTCGAAGGCGTGCCGCCCCCCAGATGGATGGTCGCGAGCCGTCTGCGCGCGCCCTCCGGGGATTCCGCCCGAAGCTCGATCTCGCGGACCAGCGCACCCAGGAAGGGCTCGATCCCCGTGTGTTTTCCGTAGGGGAGGGCGTCAGCCCGCCCGCCGCTCGGTGCCGCGCGCCGCCTCCCGATCGGAAGCACGAAGAAATCGCAGTACGGGCATACCCGCCTGCAGAACGGCACGTGGACGTAGAGACCGAGGTTCATGGCACGCGGGGGCCAGCGATCGGTCCTGGGTGGCCATCGCTTGGAGCCGGCGATCGATTCCTCACGGTTCTGTCTTTCTGTCGCGAGTTCAGAGGCTTACGCGATTGGCCGCGGGAATGCACGCAGCTCGCTTGACGCATGCCGTGATTTCAATAGAGTGGTCCGTTACGCATTGCACAATCGTACGCTGGGGCAACTTGCCCCGGCGTTCGAGCGACGATCGGCAGGGAAGCCATGAAGACCGAGCGATTCGACCCGACAGCCCCGCCGCGGCCACCCGCGGTGGCCGAGGGCCTCTATTCCCCCGAGCACGAGCACGATGCCTGCGGCGTCGGTCTCATCGCCAACCTGAAGGGTGAGAAGTCCCACGACGTCGTCACGAAGGCACTTCAGATCCTGGTGAACCTCGCCCACCGTGGTGCTTGCGGTTGTGACCCGATGACCGGCGACGGCGCCGGGATCCTGATTCAGCTTCCTCACGATTTTCTGGTGGAGCGCGCCGGCGGGCTCGGCATCTCATTGCCGGACGTCGAAGAATACGGCGCTGGATTGGTGTTTCTGCCTAGGCTCGAATCGAGCCGCCGCGCCTGCATGGAGGCCTTCGAGGCCACCATTCGCGAGGAGGGCCAGGAATTCCTGGGCTGGCGCGCCGTGCCCACCAACAACGAGGTGATCGGCTTCGTCGCCAAGGAAGTCGAACCGGAGATCGTGCAGATCTTCGTCGGTCGTGGCAAAGGCATGACGGATTCGGCGGCGTTCGAGCGCAAGCTTTACGTGATCCGCAAGCGCATGGAGCGCTGGGCGCGCGAGAGCGATCTGCCGGAGAAGGCGTTCTTCTACGTCCCGAGCCTCTCGTACCGCACCATGGTCTACAAAGGCCTGATGCTGGCGGAGGCGATCGAAGGCTTCTTTCCCGACCTGCAGGATCCGCTGCTCACCAGCGGGCTGGCGCTGGTGCACCAGCGCTACAGCACCAACACCTTCCCCACCTGGGAGCTCGCACACCCGTTCCGCTTTCTCTGCCACAACGGCGAGATCAATACCCTGCGCGGCAACATCAACTGGATGCATGCGCGGCAGTCGATGTTCAGCTCGCCGCTCTTCGGCGACGACATCCAGAAGCTCTTGCCCATCGTCACGCCCGGCATGAGCGACTCGGCGATCCTCGACAACGCCGTCGAGCTGCTCTACCACACGGGCCGCTCGTTGCCGCACGCGATGATGATGGTGATCCCAGAAGCCTGGGAGAACCACGAGACCATGAGCGACGAGAAGAAGGCGTTCTACGAGTACAACGCCTGCCTGATCGAGCCTTGGGACGGCCCGGCGTCCATTCCCTTCACGGACGGCAAGGTCATCGGCGCGGTGCTCGATCGCAACGGTCTTCGTCCTTCCCGCTACACGGTCACCCGCGACGGTTTCGTGGTGATGGCGTCCGAGAGCGGTGTCCTCGACATCGCGCCCGAGAACGTGCTGCGCAAAGGCCGGCTGCAGCCGGGACGCATGTTCCTGGTGGACACCGAGCAAGGACGGATCGTCGAAGACGACGAGCTCAAGCACGAGATCGCGCGAAGCAAGCCGTACCGGGCGTGGATCCAGCAGAACTTGGTCAAGGTCGAGTCGCTCCCCGAACCGCCCGAGATCGCCGGTACCGATCTCGACACGCTGCGCGCGCGCCAGCAGCTCTTCGGCTACACCCTCGAGGACCTCCGCATCATCATGGAGCCGATGGCCAAGAACGGCATGGAGCCCATCGGCTCGATGGGTTCGGATACCCCGCTCGCGTGCCTTTCGGACAAAGCGCAGCTGCTCTACAGCTATTTCCAGCAGCTCTTCGCCCAGGTCACCAACCCGCCCCTCGACGCCATTCGCGAGGAGCTGGTCACGTCGATCGCCACCTGCATCGGTCCCGAGGGCAATCTCTTCCTCGAGGCACCCGAGCAGTGCCACCAGCTCGAGCTCACCCGTCCGATCCTGACCAATCGCGATCTCGCGAAGGTGCGCGGCATCGACCAGGGCAAGCTCAAGGCCAAGACGCTGTCCATGCTCTTCGACGTGACGGGCGGGGGGCCTGCGCTCGCGAACGCCATCCACGAACTGCGCGAGCAGGCCGAGCGCGCCGTCGACGAAGGCTGGTCGATCCTGATCCTCTCGGACCGTGGCGCGGGGCGCGAGCTCGCACCCATTCCGGCGTTGCTCGCCATCGGCGGCGTTCACCACCACCTCATCCGCAAGGGCAAGCGCACGCGCGTGGGCCTGGTGCTCGAGACCGGCGAGCCGCGCGAGGTGCACCACTTCTGCCTGCTCTTCGGGTACGGCGCGGGGGGCATCAACCCGTATCTCGCGTACGAGACCCTCGACGAGCTGATCCGGAACGGCACGCTTTCTGGCATCGACCTCGACGCCGCGACCGCCAAGTACCAGAAGGCGGTGCTCAAGGGCGTGCTCAAGACGATGTCGAAGATGGGTATCTCCACCCTCGAGAGCTACCGCGGAGCCCAGATCTTCGAGGCGGTGGGGCTCGGCAAAGAGCTCATCGACGAGTACTTCTCGTGGACGCCATCGCGGTTGGGCGGCATCGGGATCGACGTGGTCGCGCAGGAATGCGCGATGCGACACGCTTTCGCGTATCCGCCGGCAACCGTTCCCGAGAATCTCGACCTCGACGTGGGCGGGGCTTACCAGTGGCGTCGCAACGGCGAGCGCCACCTCTACAACCCGCTCAGCATCGCCAAGCTCCAGCAAGCCACACGCCACGCGGATGCCAAGAGCTGGAACGAGTACGCGGCACTGGTGAACGACCAGTCGAGTGAGCCGCTGACCTTGCGGGGTCTGCTCGAGTTCCGGACCAACGGCGAGGCGATTCCGATCGACGAAGTCGAGCCGTGGACCGAGATCGTCAAGCGTTTCAAGACCGGCGCCATGTCCTACGGCTCCATCAGCAAGGAAGCGCACGAGACGCTCGCCATCGCCATGAATCGCCTCGGTGGAAAGTCCAATACCGGCGAGGGCGGCGAGGACCCGGACCGCTTCGTCCGCGATCCCAACGGCGATTGGCGCCGCAGCGCCATCAAGCAGGTGGCGAGCGCGCGCTTCGGTGTCACCAGCGAATACCTGGTGAACGCCGACGAGCTGCAGATCAAGATGGCGCAGGGGGCGAAGCCCGGTGAGGGCGGCCAGCTCCCCGGCGAGAAGGTCTATGCCTGGATCGCCAAGACGCGCCACTCCACGCCGTGGG
>CAYVDO010000346.1:0-8672 GCA_964450125.1 uncultured bacterium | reverse complement strand
AACTTCCTTCTCGGTTGGATTCCCTACCGGATGTGGCGTGCGCTCGACGGCACAACCGGGACGTCCTTGATCGCCGGTCGCAGGGGAGATTGCTCCGCGGCCGGATCGCCGCTCGGGCTGGAGCTCGCCCAGTACGCTTTCATCGTGGTGGTCGCGAGCGCCGCGTGCGCATTGGTGATCGGCTGGGGCGGCCTGCTCTTCGAAGCATTTCCCGTGCGGGTGGTGGCGCCCATCATCTTCTTCAACAACGTTTCGTGGAGCGTGGTGGTCTCGCCGTTCGTGATGCGTGCGGTAGGGCCGCGGGTGCGAGCGTGGGGGCTCACCTCGGATCAGATTCTGCCCGACGATGCGGCACCCGTCGGCGGCGCCCGGCGATTGGCGGGGCTCTTCCTGACCCCGGCTGCGGCCTTCGGTGGTCTCCTGGTGCTGTATTTCTTCTCGGGCTCGGCCCCGGCAGGATTGGATGCACGCTGGCTGGCAGCCGTCCCCGCAGTGTTGGTTTTCGTCGGCACGGCGCTGCTCTGATCGCCCTGCCGCGTGCGTGAGCTCAGCCCCAGCCTGTGGCGCGTTCCCATGAGCGCCGTTCTCGAGATCCGCGGCCTCGCCTTCGCGTATCGCGGCACCGAGCAAGACGCGCTTCACGGCGTCGAGCTTGCGCTGGAACCTGGCGAGAGCTTGGCGATCGTGGGCGCCTCGGGCGCCGGCAAGACCACGCTGGTTCGCTGCGCCAACGGTCTGATTCCCGCCTTCTTCCCCGGCAAGCTCGTTGGCGAGGTGAAGCTCGCTGGCGAGTCGCCGGCCGCGTTGGGAGTCGCGCGCGCCGCTCGTCACGCGGGCATGGTGTTCCAAGACTTCGATGCCCAGCTCTTCAGCACCAACGCACGCCTGGAGGTGGCGTTCGGTGCCGAGAGCCTGGGCGTTTCCCGCGACGAGATCGCCCGCCGGGTGAGCGATTGCCTGGGGCGCGTCGGGCTCGCGGGCTTCGAGAGCCGCGAGCCAGCGACCTTGTCGGGCGGCGAGAAGCAGCGGCTCGCGATCGCGTCGGTGCTGGCGATGCGGCCGAGCCTGATCTTGCTCGACGAGCCCACTACCGACCTCGATCCCGTGGGGAAGGTCGAGGTGCACGCGATCCTGCGCGAGCTCGCCAGTGACGGGCTCGCGGTGGCGGTGATCGAGCACGAGACCGAGGAGATCCTCGATCTCGATCGCGTGCTTCACCTCCACGCGGGCGCGGTGCGGACCGACGGCCCGCCGCGCCGGGTCTTCCTCGACGTGGCTGGGCTCGCTGCGGCGGGCGTCGAGCCGCCGGTGGCGGCAAGACTGGCGACGGTCCGCGGCTGGGACGAGGTGCCACGCGAAGACGCGCTGCCCCGTCTGCTTTCCGCGGCGGATCTCGTGAGCAGCGCACCCGCGCCGCTCGCGGCTCGACCTGCGCGACGCGGCGCGCCGATCATCGAGGTGGACCGGCTCGTCCACCGCTATCCGCTGCGCGATCGGCCCGCCGTCGACGACGTGAGCTTCGCGATACGCCCCGGTGAGTTCGTGGCGCTTCTCGGCGCCAACGGCTCGGGCAAGACCACCCTCGCCAAGCACTTGAATGCACTGCTACGGCCGTCGAGCGGATCCGTTCGAATCGCCGGCGCGGACACCCGCAAGCAGGGCACGGCCGCGTTGGCGAGACGTGTTGGCTACGTATTTCAGGACCCCGATCACCAGATCTTCTCGGCGACGGTGTGGGAAGAGATGGCATTCGGGCCGCGAAATTTCGGCGTCCCGGAAGCGGAGCTCGAGGCGCGCATCGCCGCCGCGCTCGGGGTGGTGGGGCTCAGGGAAGCCCGCGATCGTGATCCGTTCGTGCTGACCAAGGGGCAGCGCCAGCGTCTCGCCGTGGCCAGCGTGCTCGCCACCGAGCCCGAGGTGCTGGTGCTCGACGAGCCCACCACGGGTCTCGACTACAACGACCGCGAGCGCATGCTGGCGCTGCTCGCCGATCTGCATCGCCGCGGCCACACGGTGCTCGTCATCACCCACTCGATGGAGGTGGTGGCGAGCCACTGCGAACGTGCGGTGGTGATGGCGGGCGGCAAGCTGCTCTTCGATGGCGGCATTCCCGAGCTTTTTCGGAACGAACCCGTGCTCGCCGAGGCGAGGTTGCGTGCGCCGTCGGCATGGCGCATCGGTCGCATGCTCGGGCTCGAGACGCTCACGCCCGAGGCGCTCACCGCGGCGCTGGGGGCGGCATCCGCGCCACGCGGAGCCGTGACGTGAAGCTCTTCCTCTACGTCGATCGCGGCAGCGTGCTGCATCGCCTGCACCCCGTGACGAAGCTTCTCTGGTTGCCGGCATTCTTCGCGGTGGCCATGCGGCTCGAGCGTCTGGACGCGCTGCTGGCGCTGGCGACGCTGGTGTTGCTGGCTGCCTTCGCCGGCCGAGTGACCGATGCGCTCGCAGGAATGGCGTCGCTGCTGATCACGCTCTTCCTCGTCACCACACTCATGTGGTGGCTCTTCGCGCCCCAGGGAAGCGTCCTGCGCGCGGGCTTCGACGCCGTGGCGTTGGCGCGTGCTGCTGCGCTCGGGCTCAGGCTCGCGCTCATGGTGGCCTCGGGGGTGCTTTTCCTGGCGACGACGCGGGTGGAGGAGTTCGCGTACGGTCTCAAGTCGCTCGGGCTCGGCTTTCGCGTGGCGTTCGCGCTCACCCTCGCGTTCCGGCTCGTGCCGACGTTCGTCGCCTCGGGGCGAGCGGTCGCGGAGGCGCAACGAGCGCGTGGGCTCGACCTCGACCACGGCGGGCTCTTGGCACGGATGCGCCGCTACACGCCGCTGGTCGTGCCGATGTTCCTCACCGCGGTGCGGCGGGCGGATCGCGTCGCGGCGGCCCTCGAGACTCGCGGCTTCGGTTCGGGCGAGAAGCGTAGCGAGCTGGCCGAGCATCGCTTCGGTCTCGCGGACGCGATCGCCGCCATGCTGATGATGGTGCTGGCGGCGAGCACGCTCTGGGGGCGCGAGGCGCTCGCGTCGGCGCCCGTGCAGGAAGCGCTCGAGCTCGTCGCGGGCTGGATCCACGCGCTGCGTGGTTTGGCGCTGGGCGCTCCCTGAGCGGCCTGCCCGGCGACGGTCTTCGCCTTTCGTCGAGAGGAGGACTGCATGGCACGCCAGCAGACACGCGGGAACACCGGCACGCGCACGGCCCCCCACGCGGTGCAGGGGATCGCGCCGGTGCGGCTCGATCTCGCCGGCGGCACCGTCGATCTGTGGCCCCTCTACGTCCTCGTGCCCGGCGCGCTCACGATCAACGTCGCGATCGGCATTCATGCGCGTGCGGAGATCGAACCGCTCGCCGGTGGGCGCGTGCGCATCGAATCGCGCGACCAGGCGCAGGTGATCGAGGGGGGCTCACTCGCCGAGCTGCCGCGCGACCGATTGCCGCTGCCGCGCACCCTCGCCGAGCACTTGCTGCCCCAGGGCGGCTTTCGAATGGTGATCGAGGCGGAGGCGCCCGCGGGATCGGGCTTGGGCGGCTCGTCGGCGCTCGCGGTGGCGATCGCGACCACGCTCGGTACCTATGCCGGCCGCCGCCTCGAGAAGTGGCGCACGCTGGAGCTCTGTCGCAACGCGGAGGCTCGGATCCTGGGAGTGCCGACCGGCGACCAGGACTACCACCCGGCGCTGTGGGGTGGGCTGGTGGCGTTGCGGTTCGGGCTCGACGGAGTGCGTCGTGAGGCGCTCGACGTGGACCTGGGGGCACTCGAAGATCGGCTGGTGCTGGGATACTCGGGTGTGTCGCGGAACTCGGGCCTCAACAACTGGGATGTCTTCCGGGGCGTCGTCGAGAGGCGTGCGCCCTTGGTGAAGGGGCTCACGCGAATCGCGGAGGCCGCCAACGAGCTGCGCACGGCGTTGCTCGCGGGCAACTGGTCTGCGGTGGCGCGTGCCATCGACGCCGAGTGGGCGGCGCGCGCCAAGCTCGCACCGGGCATTCGCACGCCCGAGCTGGATCGTCTCGAGCGCGCCGCGCGGCGTGCAGGGGCGGTTGCAGCCAAGGTCTGCGGAGCAGGTGGCGGTGGTTGCATCGCGTTTCTGGCCGAGCCTGCCGACCGGCAAGCGGTGGCCCGCGCCATCGAGCGCGCCGGCGGGCAGGTGTTGGCCAGTCGGATTGCCCGCCACGGCGTCCGGGTGCGACAGCGTCCGATCGAATGCGACGGTGCGCACTGAATGCGAATGTGAACAGCCTGTCGATAATATGCGAGAAGCGCCGCTGCTCGAACGCCGCGCCGCAGAAAGCTCGCGTAGTAGATGATGAATATAATATAATGATATCTGTGGCTTGAGTAGAAATATGAATGCGGATTCGTCGGTTTGTGGGCGTTTCGCGTGATCGTGTGTGATCCGGGGGGCTGTGGGATTTCCGCGGGCGAGTCGCCTGGGGTCGGGAGGCCGGCATCGCCGCGGTCTGGGGCGGGTCGCGGTTGCTTCCGACGAATGGGGGCGGCGCGCCCATGGGCCGTGGCGCTCGTCGTCGTCGTCGTCTTGGCAGCGCTGGAGGTCCGCGCGGCTTTCGCGCAGCTGCCGGTGAAGCCGCTTGCGCGCTCGGTAGAGGACTTGATCCAAGACCTCGGCCACTTCGACGCTCGCGCCCGGGAATCGGCAGCGCGGACCCTGGGGAAGCTGGGAGATCGCGCGCGTCCCGCAGTCGATGCGCTGGCCAGCACACTCGCCGACGAGGACCACGGCGTCCGTCACGAGGCAGCGCGAGCGCTGCGCGCGCTGGCGCCGGAGATTCGCTCGGCGCTTCCAGCGCTCGTCCGGGCCCTCGACGATCGCTTCTCGGACGTGCAGATCGAGGCTGCGTACGCATTGGGGGCCGTCGGCCCCAACGCTCGCGACGCCGTACCGGCGCTGATCCGCGCCCTCGGCGATCGCCACGCGCGCATGGCGGCAGCCTGGGCCCTCGGCAACATCGGCTCCGCTGCGCGCGACGCGCTGGTGCCGCTCGAGCGGCTGCGAGACGGCGAGAGCGACCCCGCCAAGCGCACGGAGATCGAGTGGGCCATCGAGCGCGTACGCTGGCGCAAGCCCACCCGCGGCACCGACGGGGACGCGCTACGTTGAGCTCGCCGCCGCTCACGGCGCGCCCACGTGTGCCTAGACAACTGGGATGTGGCGCGATACGTGTGGATGATTCGCGCGACACGATGACGCCGCGCGTGCCAACGGCGATCGGCGCGCGCCGCCGTCGCTCGGCTTCGCTCGGAAGACGAAACCGTCGAGGAGACTGCCAGCATGATTCGCAGCTACGTGAAGGGCTTGGGCGTCTACGTTCCGCCGAAGGTGGTCAAGAACAAGGATCTCGAAGAACGGGTGACCACCTCCGACGAGTGGATTCGCCAGCGCACCGGCATCGAGGAACGGCATTACGCCGAGGAAGGGGTGTGGACGAGCGACCTCGGCGTGGAGGCCGCCAAGCGCGCCGTCGCCGATGCCGGCATCACGCTCGCCGACGTCGACTTCATCCTGTTCGCCACCCTCAGCCCGGATCGCCACTTCCCGGGCACGGGTTGTTATCTGCAGGAGAAGCTCGGCATACCGGGTGTCGCGACCATGGACATCCGCAATCAGTGCACCGGTTTTCTCTACGGTCTCGCCACGGCCGACGCGTTCGTGCGCACCGGGCGCTATCGAAACGTGCTGGTGGTGGGCGCCGAGGTCCATTCCTCGGCTCTCGACTTCTCGATGGCCGGGCGCCACGTGACGGTGCTGTTCGGGGACGGTGCGGGTGCCGCGGTGGTCTCGCCCACGGAAGAGGATCGCGGCTTGCTCACGGCCAACCTGCATGCCGACGGCCGAGGTGCCGAGGATCTCTGCCTGCACATCTGGAACATCTCGCAGAAGCCCTACATGCGCTCCGAGTACCTGGAACAGGGCGAGCAGTGGCCGAAGATGAACGGCAGGGCGGTGTTCAAGGAGGCGACCACCGGTATGAAGGCGGCCATCCTCGAGGCGCTCGCGGATGCCGGAAAAACCATCGAGGACGTCGACTTGTTGGTGCCGCACCAGGCGAACCTGCGCATCAACCAGTGGGTGGCGAGCGAGCTCGGGCTGCCGGACGAGAAGGTGGTCAACAACATCCAGCGCTACGGAAACACCACCGCCGCCTCGATTCCCATCGCGCTCGCCGAGGCACGGGACGACGGGCGATTGAAGCCCGGCACCTTGGTGTGCATCGCCGCGTTCGGCGCGGGCTTCACCTGGGGCGCGGCACTGATGCGGTGGTGATCCGGAGGCGATTGCGGCGCGCGGAACGACGGTGATATCAACGACGAGGTCGCGGCTGCCGTACCGTCCCGCCGCGACGAGGAGCGCGGAAATGGCTCGACCGGATCGTACCCGCAAGGCCCGCGGCGTCGTCGCGCGCGTGGTTTGCGTCGGCACCGTGCTGACGGCGCTCGGTGGTTGCGCGTCGGTGGAGATCGTCGATCCGTGGCGCACCGATTACGTGCCGCGGCTCCACGTCAACGATCGTTTCTACGAGGTTTCGATGCGCGTCGTCGATGACTGCAATCGGCCGATCGACGGCATGCTGGTGCGATTGCGCGGCATCCGCCATCTCAACCGCTTTCGCGACGACCCCGAGACCGAGTTCTACCTCTTCGGGATGAGCGGCGACGGCGGCCAGCCGGGCACGCTTCGTTTCCGCTTCCCGGCACCGCGCGATCCCGAGTCGTTCGATCTCTACGCCGTGCTCTACGAACGGGATCGCGACGTGCATTCGACCCATTTCATTCCCGGGAAGTACTGGTACCTGAAGTGGGCGCACCACGAGATCGATCTCGGCGACGATCGGCACGCGTATCTGACGCTCTCGCCCGGCGCCTGATTCGCGCCGCGCGGTCTCGCCTCGCGCGCGGCCGGAGTTCGACGCAGCTCCGCCGATGGCCCAGCCGCGCACCGCCGCGGTGATTCAGGTGCGCTCGGTAGCGCCGGGCGGCGCGCAGGTCACGAGAGCGGCCTCCCGTGAGCTCTCCACCGGGGTCAGCACGCCCTTGCGGATGGCGTGGATGACGCCGGGCTTCACGTCCGCGGGAACCCGCTGCAGCACCACGTGCGGATCCTCGATGACCATCACGCCGTTCGGGATCACGCGACCGGGGGCGAGCGAGATCCGCCCCCAGAGCTGCGCGCCATGGCCGACACAGGTGCCGAGACCCGAGGTGCCGGTAGCCATCACGCGACCCTTGTGCGCGATCGTGACCGGTCCCTTGAGGTTCAGATCGTACGCGCGAACCTCCCCGCCGAAGGATGCATTTCGGCCCAGCAAGCTCGCCTGCACCAGGCTGATGCGGCAGCCCGGGTAGCACACCGCGGCGTTGAATGCCGGCCGGTGGATCAGGTGCGTGCCTTCGCCCACGACCGAGTTCCGGACCTCGCCGCAAGCGTCGATGGAAACGCCGTTTCCGAGAACGCTCAACGCCACGATCGAGTACGGCCCCACCTCGACGTCATCGCCCAGCTCGCTGGCAATCACCACCGCCGTGGGGTGCACGCGGCAGCGCTTGCCTCGCACCACCAGGTGCCGCCCGACGTGCTCGAGGAGCGAAGCACCTCCGATCGTCACGGGAACGCCGCCGATCGCCCGTGCGAGCTGCACCGGCAGGTAGCTCACCAGCGACCACAAGAGCTTGATCGAGAGCCACGCGGCGCGGCGCTTCTGGAACGCTTGTCGTGCGGCCCACACCGGCCCGGCGAGCACGTTCGCGCACCAGATGTGGTACCAGCTCTCGATCTGGATCGCCTGGTGGAAGGTCACCGGCAGATATTGCTTCGGCCGGCCAGGCACGTCCTGGGCCTTCCATACCGGCAAGTTCCAGGTCCGCGCGTGGGTGACGAGCGGTCGTGCGTTGGCGGGATCGACGTCGCCGCCTGCGGTGCGATCGACGCGCACGAGTGGGTAGATCCAGATACGTGCCTCGCCCTCGCCCTGGCTGCGCAGCTCCTGCAGTGGCGTGCTGAAGCGCGTGAAGGGCGACTCCACGAGCGCCAACGCGACCGTACCGGGTTCCTTGGCGGCGGCCTTCAGGAACTCGTAGAGCAAGGCACCGGTGAGGTAGAGATTGTCCGGCAACAGCAGATAGCGGTCGCCGCTCGCTTGCGCGGGATCGGTGATGCGCACCGGTTCGAGCCTGAGCCGCGTGAGAAGCTGCATCATGGTGGCTTCGAGCGTCTGATTGAGAATGCGCGACTCGGACGCGTTGTCGCCGAGGGGCTCGATGACGGTGCCGCTGGGGTAGATGAAGGCTTTCATGCGCTCGCTTTCAGCCCCCGAGAATTCGCAGGGCGAGCGGATATACGCCAGTCCGGCGCTTGCCATCAATCGGGACAGGACCTAAATCCGAACCCGCCTCCGGCGCGGCGAGATGCCGCGTCGGGTCCGTTCGCGCGACCGGCGAGGGTACGAGGAGAGCGATGATCGTCCACCGCGGCTTGCGCTTGGCCGTGATCGCGTGGCTCGGTGTTCGCGTCGTGGTGAGCTACGCGCTCGCATGGCTGCGAGCGCGGTCGCTCGGCTCCGACGCTGGCGGACCGTATTGGAGCGCCGTGCACCGGGCCAATGCCGAGCGCATCTATCGCACCAGCGTTGCGCTGCGCGGGGCCTTCCTGAAGGTCGGCCAGTTC
>CAYVDO010000345.1:0-8695 GCA_964450125.1 uncultured bacterium | reverse complement strand
CAGGCCGGATCGTCGGAGAGCTCGGACGCGTCGGCGGCCGGTTCCTCGGGAGCGTCCTCGGACGTCTCGGCGGCGGGCTCGGACGCCACCGGCGCTGGCGCGGCCGCGGGCGGAGCCGCGGGCGGAGCCGCGGGCGGAGCCGCGGGCGGAGCCGCAGGCAATGCCGGCTTGTCGACTTTCACGGTGCCGCCGAACGTCGGATCGAACTTCACCGGCGGGAGCCCGTGCGCGATCGCGAACGGCGTGCACGCGGCGGCCGTGGCCTCGTCCGCGGGCCAGAGGTCTCCGTCCACGCACGCCTTCACGTAGTCGTGGTCGTAGGCGACCTCTTCGTCTTCGTTCGTGGGGACCCACCCGAACTTCCCGGGCCCGAGCTGGGTGTGCTTGCGGCCGACGCGGGCATTCGTGCCGGCATTCTGGCGCGCGATGTTCACCACGCTGGCCTCCCCGCGTGCACGGAAACGGAGAGTCGTCGGCGTCATCGGATCCATGTCGTGCTCCTCTGCCGCGGCGACTGGCGGCCAAAAAAGAGCGCCGCGACGCGATCCACGCGTGCGGCGCTTCGATGTGGGGACGGCGCGCGACCGGCGCGCTCGCTACGGAGTCGTGAAGGTGAAGCTGGCAGGGAGCTCGGCGACGCCGTCGATGGTCTCGACCGAGGTGTCTGCCAGGAATGTCCCGTACGCCTCGTGAGGCGACGTCAGCGCTTGCACGTGGGTCTCGTCGAGCACCTCGGCGTCCGTGCATTCGATGTTGCCGACGACGACGCGCACCGGTGTGCCGACGCGGAAGCCCGTCCCGGTGATGACGACCGGAGTGCCGCCGGCCTTCGTGCCGCTGTTCGGTGTGACCGACGTGAGCGTGGGGCCTGGCTTCGTCGCGATCTGGACGAAGTCCCGAACGGTCGTGCCGTCGGACGACTTGTGGTCGAGCGACCCGTCGACGCCGTCGAAGACGGCAGTGCCGCGATCGTCCGGCATCTCCTGCTCGGCGACCTCGATCGACCCGATCACGGCCTTGAAGTACTTCGGGTTCTCCGCGATGGACTCGAAGTCGCCGTAGCGAACCCCGGTGACGCCGGCTCGTTCGACACGGGCGAGCTGCCACACGTCTGCGCCGGAGCGCCACGCCTTGTCGGTGCCTGCGCGGATGGCGCGCCTCACCGCGACGGAGACCGCCCGGAGGATTGGGTGCAGCTCCTTCAGCTGCACGGGGGTGAGCACCGGCAGGACGTACACGTATTCCCACTCGGCGACGTCGAGCGACGCGTTCTTGGTGCGCTCCGAATACGACTCGGTCTGCCGGTAGATCGCGAGCGTAGGGAAGTGGAATTGGTCGGGGAGTAGCTCGGGCGTCGGGGCGACGTGCAGCTTCTGCCGCACCGCGGACGGGAAGTTGAGCCCGTGCTTCGCGGCTTGCGCGAGGAGACGCGGCCCGACGTGCTTCTCGATCACGGCCTCGACGTAGTCGAGCGCGTAGAACAGGGCCGGGTCCGCGTCCTCGAGGAGGCTCTTCGCGGTGCTGGCGGTCAGCGGGTATTGGACGCCGCCGTGCGTGAAGTACGTGCTCATCCGTGAACCGCCCGATCGACGCCTTGAACGGCGAAGTGCTGCAGCTTCGCCTCGGCCTGGTCACGCGCGTCGCGCATGAAGTGCGTCGGCTGGGTTCCGGGGTGCTTCACGACCCGAGCGGAGACCCAGCGGCCATTCACCTGGAAGCGCAGCCGGTTCGGCATCGCGCGGTTGGCAGGACGCCTCGAGGAGACGCTCCCCGTGCGCTTCGGCCGGATGTCGTGGGCCTTCGAGCCGCCTTCGACGATGCGTCCCCACGGCGCGACGCGTCCGCCGGCCTGCACGATGAAGCGGAACGTCCCGCGCTGGATGCGGACGATGCTCCCACGGAGCCGGCGCGAACGGTCCTTGAACTTCGTGGTCTGCCGCGCGAGCTCGCGGGCGAACGCTGCCGCCTGCCCGAGCGACTGCTGGGCCGCCGCGCGGATGCCGTGGTCGATCCGCGTGAGGTCGGCGATGAGGGCTCGAGCGTCGACGCGGAACATCAGAAGTCGCCCATGTCGTCGAACGGCGACCGCGGCGCGTCGTCCGAGGACGAGCTGCTCCCGCCTCCGTTGACGACGACGGGCGTGATGACCGTCGCGCCGACGTTGGCGGGCTGGATGACCGCGTTGCCGTCCAGTGACGCGATCCGCTGCTGCGCCTTGATGAAGCGCTCCATCTTCGCGACCGCCTCCTTTCGGAGCTCGAGCCACGAACCGAGTCCCATCGCCGCGACCGTTTCCGGCTTCCGCCGCATCGCGTACGCGCAGCCGAAGTCGATCGCGGCGAAGCGGAGCTCGTCCGGAATGCTGTTCTCGTTCTGCGGGAGAATCGATGCGCCGTAGTTGCCGATGATGAAGGACCGGCATTCCGAGGTCCCGTAGGCCCGGCATGCGGTGACCGCATCGGCGGCGGGCTCGTCCGAGCCGTCTTCGTCGAAGACCACCTTGACGGTCTGTCGGCCAAGGGCGTGCTCGAGGTCCTTGCGCGTGAAGTAGTAGACGACGGCCATCGTTCCACCTCACGCGCTCTGTCGTCGCTCGCCTACGAGCGCCGGGCGACGAAGTCCTTGAAGTCCTCGGCGGGGTAGCCGGCGCGGACGAAGCACTCGACCGAGCATGGCACCTTGGCGCCCGTCCCTGGCCCGCACTGCGCGCACTCGACCGGGCCATCGCGTTCGACGGCGGAGAGCACACCGTTGGCGACAAGCGATGCCGCATGTTCGGGGTGCAGGTTGAGCGTCGAGCCGGGCGCGTAGTCCGTGCCGTCCATGGACAGCATGCCGTGCGCCCAGACCTTGTACCGAACGAGGCCCACCGGCGTCGGCGGCGCCCGCTTCGGCTTGGGAGACTCGGCGAAGGGACTCGGGATGGTCACGACGCCGTCCTCGATGTCCGCCGAGCCGTGCTGGCTGCCGTCGTTGTCGACGCTCATCGGAACGTCGACGAGCTCGCGCTCCTCACCGTCCGCGAGAGGCGGGGGAAGAACGACGGGGCTCTCTGCCGGTGTCACCACGCCGTCGTCGATGAGTTCGCCGTGCGCGATCCCATCTGCGTCTGTCGTCATCTCGATCGGCGTCTTCTCGACGCCGTCGGCCGGAGCATCGACGAGCTCGCCGCCGGCGGCCGCCGACGGCATCTCGATCTCGGGCGGCTGCGTGCCCGACACCGAAGCATCGACGGCCGCCGGCTCGTCGCCCGGCGCGTTGGCAGGCATCTCCGCCGGCGCCGTGGGGACGACGACGCCAGCCTCGAGCTCCTTGGAGGGCTCGGACGCGGCGCCGTCGTTCTTCTTCTTCGCGCTCGCCATTACGCCAGGCAGTCCTTGAACAGGTAGCCGGTCTCGGCGGCGATGACGTTGTGGCACTCCTCCATGCCGACCTTGCCGTAGTAGCCGCCCGACACGCCCGGCTTCGGGTCGAACCACTGCGTCGTCTGCTTCTGGCCGAAGCGGAACGTCGTCGAGAAGTACGCCTGGCGAGGACCGGGCGCGACGGCGACGCGGTTGATGACGAAGTCGTCGCCCCAGACACGACCGTAGGCCGCCGTCTGGCCCTCGTTCGCGGTGTCCTTGCGGGCGCCGCCGACGAGGAGCTCGTCGAATCCGAAGAACGCCGCGAGCTGCTGGGCGTTCGGGAGCTGGGAGCCCGTGTGCTTGAACTGGTCGACGACCTTCGGGTGCCGACGCAGCGCGGTGAGGACCTCGGGCGCGCACGCCGCCTTGAGGCGGGTCTTGCCGGGGCCAGACCAGAGCGAGTCGATCGCGTCGAAGATCTTCTTCACCGGATCGGAGCTCGCGTGCGACCACTGGTCGGTGCCCGAGAGCGTCGCCGTGTTGCCGCCGTAGTTCGCGGCGGTGGTGAGGAGCGTCGCGATCCGGATCTCCTCGAGGAGGTCCATCACGTCGTTGACGGCCGCGATGAGGTCGACCATCTCGTTGAGCGGCGCGTCCTGCGCACGCGCGGTCCGGTCGTCGAGGAAGTCGAGCAGCGCGAACGGCTCGGTCGAGTAGCTCGCCGTGGAGCGGTTCTCGCTGATCTCGTTCGGCGTGCTCCGCGTGCCGACGCTCGCGTCCGGCGCGCCCATGCGGTCGCGCTTGGAGTAGATGAAGTACTTGTCGCTCGGCTTCGCCACCGTGATGACGGGGCACATCTGGATGCCGATGTACTCCTCGTTCTTGTACTGCACGGAGAGACTCGAGAGCGACGAGTCGATGTGCACCGCACCCGGCGTCAGGAGCTTGCAGTTGAGGAGCGACTGGTTCGCCTTCAGGACGTCGGCGACGACCGCCGGGTCTTGCGAGGCGAGGAGCGCCTTCAGCCGCATGACGACGTCTGCCGTCCGCGCCGCCGCGTCGTGGTGAGCGAACTGGCGAGCCACCATTGCCTGATTCATCGGAGGGGTCCTTTTCTGCGCATAGCGCGTCGCCGGTCCCCACGCCGGGGGACGGTTGGTCAAGAGAGGGAGCGCGGCTCCGAGGGGCGCGGGGGCCGCTGCGCGCTTCGAACGAAGTCGGTCGCGATCAGGCGTTTCCGAATGGCGTCGGGATGCCGATCATCATGCCGACCATGTCGCCGAGGACGCCCGTCTGCATGAACATGCCGGCCGCGTAGGTCGGCGTCGTGCCGTCGGCGACGGTGATGTCGACGAAGCCGTCGGTAGCCGACTTCGCGAGCTTGCCGAGCGTCGCGCCGGCCGTGCCGACCTTCACCGGCACGACTGCGTGACCGTCGAGCATGACCGTCACGTTCTTCTGGAGGGAGACGCCCGCCTCTTCGGCGACGCCGATGCCGAGCTCGTTCGCGCCGCAGATGTCGATCTCGCCCTCGGCGGAGAGCTTCACGCGCTGGCCCTTCGTGATCGTGCTGCCGGACTTCACGTTGAAGCCGTGGCGGAGGGCGCCCATGGAGAGATTCAGTGCACGGGACGACATGATGGCGTTCCTTTCGGTAGCGCGGGCCCGCTGGCACCGCGGTCAAGCGTGGTTGTGGACGGGTGCGCTCGGGTCTCAGAGTCGCGAGGCCAGACCGCCGCCGTTCGGTTCGGTGGGAGCCGAGTTCAGGCGATTGGCGAGCGCGTCGCCGGCGTTCTTGTCCACCGTGACCTGCGGCGGCGGGTTCGGGTCGGCGCCCATCTGCTTCTGCAGAAGTCCGCCGGAGCCCTCGCCGCCGAGATCCGGGAGCCCCGCGACGATCTCGTCGAAGGTCTCGCGATCCTTCAGCGCCAGCTTCACGAACTTCTCCTCCTGAGCCTTGCCGATCTTCTTGCCGACGAGCGCGGCCACCTCGGCCTTCACGCCCTTCTCGAGGAGGTCCTTGTTCGTCTTGACGATCGCTGCGATGCGGTCGGCCGTCTTGAGGACGGTGCCCGCCGGGATCGGGCCGAGAGCCTCGTCGAGCGAGGCGTCGATGCTCTTGAGCATGTCGACGGCGAGGGTGGCCGAGTCGGTTGCCGTCTTGAGCTTCGCGGACAGTTCCTTCGCCGAGGAGTCGAGCGCGTCGGCGCGAGCCTCGGCGACATCGGCGCGCTTCGTCGCCGCGGCGAGCTCGCCGTCCTTCGCCGTCAGCTTGTCCTGCGCCGCCTTCAGGTCGATGGCGTGCTGCTCGAGACGGGCCTGGAGTTCCTTGAGGTCCATGTCTTGCTCCGTTGCGCGGGTGATGACGCGCGGTTGTTGTGAACGTGCCTGCTCTCGGGCAGCGGACTTCGCCTTCGCGAGCGCCTCGGGGTTCGCGCCGATCGGCGTGACCGAGATCTCGAAGAGCTCGTTGTCGTCGAGGATGTAGATCTCGCGGTCGTTGTGGATCTCCATCCGCACGTCGTGCGGGCGGAAGCCCACGCTCACCGCGCGGAGCGAGCGCTGACGGACGCTCTGCCAGACGCGCTCGGCGAGCGGGTTCGCGTCCGCGGTCACGAACGTGATCACGCACTCGAGTCGGCCGCTGACGACCGACACGGTGGCGGTGCCGATCGGGAGGTCGTCCCCGAACCGCTGGTGGTTGTAGAGGACGACCGGGTTGTTGAGGTACCGCTCGAGCCGCCAGTTTTGCTTGACGATCTCGCCGTACGAGTCGATGGCCTCGGTGCTCGCGACGAAGGGGACCTGCCTCCGAGCCTCATCGATCGCCTTCTCGTTGATGAAGAGCTCGAGGACGGCCGCGTGGTCGACCTGGCGCTGCTCGTAGGCGTGCGCCGCGGAGAGGGTGCTCTGGTTCATTCGTTGCCTCCGCCGGCGTCCCCGCTTTCATCGGCGGGGCCTTCGTTGTCGTCCGGGTTGTCGGTCGTCTTCGACGGCTTGCCGTTGTCCTCGCCGTCGGTCGGCTTCTCCTCGCCGTTCGCGTCCCCCGCGGGCGCTGCGGCCTCGCCAAGCAGTTCCTCGCCCTTCTCGGGCTCGGGAATGCCGGCCGTGGAGCGTGCCCACTTCGCCGAGACGCGGAGTCCGGCTCCGCCCTTGGGCGCCGTGAGGTTCTTCAGCCCCTCGGAGAAGGACTTCAGGTCGACGGGGTCCGCCGTCTCGAACTTGAACGTCGGTACGAGGATGCCGGTGCCGAAGTTGAGCTCGATCATCGCGCGGATCACGTCGCGCGTGATGACGGCCGCGATGTAGCGCGCGCGGGCGCGGAGGATGTTCCCGCGTACCGCCTGGTGCACCTTGGCCTGCGCGTAGCCGCTCGAGTTCGAGGCCTGGACGGTCTCGGTCTGACCGAGCGCCGCCTTCGACATCTCCTGAGCGAGGACGTTGTAGAGCTCGGAGTGCGTCGTGCGCGTGCCGCCGGCGCCGCCCGGCCACTCGATCTGCAGCTTCGTGTTGACCGGAAGAGCCGCAGTGCCCGTCGTCGCGAGCCGCTCGAGCACTTCGACGAGACCGTCGATGTCCTCGTCCTGGGACCCCTTCTCGTAGTAGCCGACGCGCCACGGCTTCCACGCCGCTTCGCCGGTCCGGAGCCAGTCGGTGAGGTCCCACGTGCGGAAGAGCGTCGCCCAGACGAGGACGCGGGCGAGGCCCTCACGGCAAGGCACGTCGCCGGTGACACGAGGTTGCGCGGTAACGAATCGGTTCGGGTAGTCCGCGCGGAAGTCCACGCCGTCGGTGGACATCGACTGGTCGCGCCAGACGAGCCGCCCGTCGGACTGCCGGAACGCGAACCGACGCTGGTTTTGGTTCTCGAAGTCGACCGGGACGAGGTAGCCCTTCGGGTCCTTCGACCAGACGGTCTCGCTGACGGCGAACGAGTAGTACACGCCGCCGGCGAGGTGCGCGATGAGCGACGTGAACGGCTCGTGCACCTTCGTGCGGAGCCAGTTCTCGACCCACTCGGACGCGTGGCGGTCCTTCTTCTTCGCCTTCTTCGGGAGGTGGAGGCTCCACTCGAGCCCCGCGATCGATTCCTCGCTCTGCGAGAGGACCGCCGAGAGGTGACAGTCCTTCTGGCGAGCGTCATTCGCGAGGTCCATGAGCCGGCGGGTGTCGCCGGCGTCGGCTTCGCGGATGATCGAGGAGACCTGGACGGGCGTGAGCGCGCCGCCGACGCGCTGGAACTGCTCCCAGAGGGAGAGGTCCTGCATGACCTTCGGCCCGGTCATGCCGCGTCCGCGAGCTCGCGTCGTCTCGGCCGGCTGGATCAAGCCAGCCTTCACATCGGGGGTCATCAGGCCCTAAAGGGCGGATTGCGCCGCACCTTCCCCGGCATCGCGAGGATCTTCCACGCGGTGGTGCTGCCCGGGTTGGCGACGGCCGTGACGCGGAGGAACACCTTCGAGTGCCCATGCACGCGGAGCTCGACGAGCGCGGTGCCGTCGAGCGCCGGCGTGACCTCGTTGCCGAGCGCCGCAGCCGTGACGCCGTCGCGCGCGCCCTGTTGCAGGCGCTTCCAGCGCGAGCCGTCTGCAGCGTCTGGGTCGTAGAACAGAGGCTCGACCGTCATCGTTGGGCTCGACCCGGCGGTGATCTCGACGCCGACGTAGATCGAATCGTAGCCGCTGCAGTCGATGGCCTGCGCCGGCGGGATGTTCGTGTCGTTGAGCGTGGCGTTGTCGGCGGCGATCGCGCCCGAACCGGAGCGCACCGCAGCGATGTTGCCCGCCTTGAGCGTGGACTCTCGCGCCATGATGGTCTCCGGGACGTGGGTTGGCTACGGTCGTTGGCGACCGCTCAGGCGCCCGCGTTCTGCAGGATGTTGCAGGGAAGGAGCAGGGCTCCCGAGCCGGCGGTGAACGCCGAGGTGATGCGGTCGTGGCGGATCGTGTCGCCCGGCTCCCAGAGCACGCGTCGCTTCGCGAGCGTGTCGAAGCCCGCACCGACGGTTCCCGGCTTCACCGGGTCGGAGGCCACGAGCGTTGCGGCCACGTCGCCCGCAGCGCCGCCGAGGAGGTCGCCCTTCGTCGTGAAGCTCGTCTTGTTCGACGAGCTCGCGCCGATGGTGCTGCTCGAGCCGCCGGTGAAGTCGGCATCGACGCGCCAGACCGGCTCGTGGATGTGGAGGTAGCACCCCGTCGGGACCGTGAGGTGGAGCGTCGCGTCCGCCTTGGAGAACGTGAAGGCGCAGACGAGGAGCGCGCCGCCCGGTGCGCGGAGGAAGCGACCGGTACCGCTCGACGGCGTCGCGACGAGGATGTCGTCGCCGGTCAGCGCCGAGGTCGAGTGGA
>CAYVDO010000344.1:0-8736 GCA_964450125.1 uncultured bacterium | reverse complement strand
GCCCCACGAAAACCGCGTTTTTCGTGGGGCGGGGGTCTGGAACAGACCCCCGAGGAAGCATCGACAGGCTCGAAAAACTCGCCGCAGCGAGTTTTTCCGCAGCCTGCGAGTGCGCCGAACGTCGGCCAACCCCAACCGACTCCCGCGAGCACGGCGGCGGGAATCAGGGCGGGTAGGAAGTAGCGACCGAGCTCGACCTCCTGGTAGCCGAGCCCGCGGGAGGCGACGAGCGCCACGAAGGCGATGCTCGAGGCCAGCGACACCAGCGCGGTGGCCACCCAGGCGCGCCAGTCGCCGGCCTCGGCTCGCGCTTGCCCGCGATTGCGCACGGCTGCGATGGCGATCACCACGCACCCGAGCGCCACACCGAACGGAAACAAGAGGTGCGGGTGGCTCACCGTGGCGAGGCCCTGCCAGAACGTTCGGCGCGCGGCCAGCGGTGCACCTCGGAAGGTGGCGCCCACGAGCAACGACCACGCGGTGCGAGATTGCGCCAACCCATGCTGGAAGTCGTGGGCGAGCCAGCTCGCGTAGGTGATCAGCACCCCGCAGCAGTAGCCGAGCCACGCGCGACGTGAGAGCGGTCGCCCGGAGCACCACGCGGCGAGCGGCAGCACGGGCAAGTAGACGACCGCAATCGCGTGCGCCTGGCTGGCCACGCCCACCGTCACTCCCGCCAGGAACGCGACGAGCGCCGGCCTGCGCCACGCCCGGTCGAGGGTGAGGGCGATGCAGAGAAAGGCGGCGAGCGCCGTCGCGGGCAGCAAACCGTCGTGACGAAGTTGCACCACGGACTCGAGCGGAATGGGATGGAGCACGAAGAAGAGCCCCGCCATCAGCCCCGTGAGTGGCCCGAGGCGGCGAGCCACGTACCCCGCGAAGACTGACGCCGTGATCGCTTCGAGGAGCCCGAACCAACCGGCGATGGCCAGGATCGATCCACCGAGGCGAAACGCGGGAGCGGCCAGATAGTCGGCGGCTGGCCCGAGTGAGATCGCCTGGCTCCCCACGACGTTCCCGATCGAGGGAAACGCGCGTCCGTCGGCGATGTCGAGGACGCGCATGAGCCACGTCGCCCCGTCGAAGGTGAGCAGCAACCGATCGGGCTCGGCGCGGCTCCGCGCGTGAGCGACCACCAGGACGATCGTCGCGATCGCGATCGAGATTGCGTTCCGATGCGCGCGCACGCTCACGGGGAACCCATCCGCGGGATCAGCGGCTGAGCCTGGCGTCGACCCACCCCGCCGCGGCACCGAAGCTGCTCTCGTCGAGCGCATCGGCCTCGAGGGTGAGGGCGTCGACCCCACTCACGTCGAGGAGCACCGGCCCCGCCGCGCCTCCCGGCGGGACCTGAGTCGACCACAGCTCGTGCAGGTCGCCGAGTATGCGAAAGCGCACGGCCCCGCCGTCCGGATTCGCATCGTCACCGGGCTCATTGCCGGTGGACGAAGGGTTGAAAGCTCCCACCCGGGCACCGATCGACATCCGTGAGAATCGCCCCGCCAGCCCGTAGATGCGGCGGGTGAAGGGAGGCGAAGGAATCATGTCCGCTCCCTCGTCACGAGCGCTCGGGTCCGGCTCGGGAAACTGGGCCTGACACGCCGCGGGAACGCGTGCCAGGTCGAGCGGGGCGGCATCCGTGCCGGCCGCGGCCGCGTCGAGCAGTTGCTCCGCGTGATCGAGCGCGGGCTCCGGCGCGAGCGAGGGGCCGCAGACGTAGCGAATGCGCTCGCGGCCATGCGTTTCGAGGAAAGGACGAAGCGGCGGCGGCGGATCGACGACCGGCAGCCACCCGAGCGCGGCGAGCTCGGCCGCTGCGAAGCGCGCCAGTAGATGGAAGCCCAGCGGGTTGGGATGGATGGCATCGTCGGGCGCGGCCCGGATCCAGTCCGCCGGCAAGCCCACGAGGAGCGATCTCGGGTCGAGACACCGAATTCCTGCTGCTTCGATCGCTGCGCGCATCGCGTCGCTACGGGCACGGTCCAATTCGCTCGAGTCGTTCGTGAGCTGCGGCACGAGAAGGGCGACGACGCGCGCATCGATCTTCGCGCCGCACCGTGCGATGTCGCGCATCGCCAACGGGAAGTCGGATTCCGGGTCGACCGCACGAAGCGACCCGACGACACCGTGAGCCGCGGCCCACGGCAACGCGGCGCCGAGCGCGCGGCGCGCCAGACGCGAGTGTCGTCCAACCGTTTCGACCCAGTTCCCGAGCGGGCCTGCGGGCACGAGCAACGGCTCGGGCGCGAAGCTCACCGCCGCGAATCGATCTCCCTCGCGGACGAGACGCATGGGAGTATCGGTGTCGTTCGCCACGACCAGCACGATCACCACGTCCGGCGCGAGCGGCGCGATCACCGTCTCGAGAAACGCGGCTTCCTGGGCGGTGTTGTAGCCCGCCACACCGGCGTTCAGGACCTCGATGCGATGCCCGGGCTGAACACGATCGGCGAGGAGCTGCTCGAGCTGGGAGTCGAACGTGAGACTCGCGGGAACCGTGTAGCCGAATGCCACCGAGTCGCCCAGCACCACGATCCGCGTCGTTCCCGCGGCCTCGTCGCGCGACGTCTCCTCGTCGCGAATCCCCAGCGAATTGATCCGATAGAACGGAGCGTGAAACGCGCCTGGGCGCGGCACGTAGGCGCGCACGTCGTCGACCCGGGTGTGAAGCGCTTCGTCGAAGTCGAGGGACACGTCCATCCGCCCGGCGATCCGGCGGGGGCGCAGCCGCAGCACGGCCTCGGCGACGAAACAGCCGATCGCGAGCAGCAGCAGCGCGGCGATGGCGCGCGCCGTGCGGGCGCGTCGCGAGCTGGGCGCTGGGTGAATCGAGCCCGCACCCGTCCGGTCGCGCGCCGACGGCGGCCAGATCCGGTCACGGAAGCGAGCGGCGACGGGGTCCCACACGCGCGCGAGCAGCATGCTCGCCGCGAGATACGGGATCGAGAGTGGCCAGAACGCGCGTTCGAGGGGCACGTCGAAACGCAATGCCGTGCCGACGACGAGCCGGAGCGCGTCCTGCGCGAGCAGGATCGAAAGCGAATGTCGGCCCGCCCAGGCGAGCGCTCGGCCCAGTCCGGGGGTGAGCTGCACGGCCACCGCTAACCACAGCCACGCGGGAATGCCGAGGGCGAGCGGCGCCACAGGACCGACCACGCCGGCGATCGTGCCCGGCGCGTTGGCGTGCGTGGCCAGCGCGAAGGACACGACCACCCAGGCGATGGCGATGACCGCGCCGGCGTAGGTCGGCGCAGTGGCCGGTGCCCGCGGAAGCCGCGCCAACGCTCCCGCGCTCACCATGCCGAGCGCCACCGGCGCGAGCCGGAACGGGATGAAGTAGAGGACGGTGGGATTCGGTCCGAAGCTCGCGAGGGGATCGAATCGGAACACCAGCCAGCGCGCCAACGCCGTGAACGCGAGCACTCCCGTCAGAAACGCCGGCGCGCTCGTGCGAGCTCGCAGCGCGCGCAGCGCCGGGAATACCCCGTACGCCTGCAACAGCAACATCACGTACCACATCGACGGCGCCACCACCTGGAACGTGCGCGTTTCCTGAAACCGGCCCACGACCGAGAGCGACCGCAGCAGATCCGACGCCTGGAACGCGTACGGAGCGCGCGCCAGCCGGGTGCCGCTTCCCACTTCGTCGACGAACGAGGTTCCGAGCGCGATGGCGCGGAACGCGGCGAGCCCGATCAACACCAGCGCGACCCCCAGGCTTCCCAGCCAGTAGTTGGGGAGCACGTCCCGCGCGCGGCGCTTCCAGAACTGGCCCACGGGTCGGCGTGGCCCCCGAGCCAGGACCACTCCCGTCACGAACAAGAAGAGATCGAGCCTGTAGGCCGGTGCCGCCACGACGATCCGCGCGGCTTCGCCCACCACGCCACGCCAGTCGTGCGCGACCAGCACCGCGAGCAACGCCTGCAGCGGTTCCGGCGTGAGCGCGACCCCCCGCGTATCCGCATGGAGGTGATACGCGATCACTGCGGCAATGGTGAGGCCGCGCAGCACGTCGATCGTCGGATCGCGTGGTGCGCCGCGGGCCGCACGAACCTCCATGGGACTAGCTTCGACGCCGGCCGCGCGTGAGGCAATCAGTCCCGCGCCGGAGTCTCGCCATGCAGGGAACCTTCGACGGTGCCAGCGACGCGCCGAATCATCCGCAATCCTACTTAGATCACACCCGACAGATGAACGTGTGTGACACCGGTCGTGCTCTTGATCCGTTTCGGAGTTCCGACGAAAACTAGCGAGAATTCAGTTACTTAGGGCTGACTCACCAGCAAAATACGCTGGCGTCCAGGCGTCGATGCCGTCTAGGCTGTTGGGTTGCCGTCGCGAGCACCGGCGGATTCCAGACCGGCTGCACATCGCCCTCGTCCGGCGCTCGACCCACGCAGAGAAAGGCCCTTTCGGTGCATCGACTCGATTCCATCCCCCTGGCGATCGTAGGAATGGCCGCTCGTTTGCCGGGCGCCGCGAATCTCGACGCGTACTGGGAGCTCTTGCGCGAGGGTCGCAGCGCGATCGGCCCTTTGCCGCAGTCGCGTCTCGATCGCGCGCTCTATTTCCAGCCCGGCGATGCCATCTCGGGCAAGACGTACACCGAGCTCGGCGGAACGGTTCCCGACGAGGATCTCGATCCGTCACCGCTCGGGCTCGACGCCGACGAGCTGGCGAGCGCCGATCGCGCTCACGTGTGGTTTCTCGACACGGTGCTTGCGGCGCTCGCGAACGCCGGTGTCGAGCCGGCGTCGCTCGCAGGCGAACGTGTGGGTGTCTACGTCGGCCACGCCCGCGGCAGCACGCTGGTCAGCGACATCGGCTTCGCCACCAGCGTCGAGTCGATGGTCGCGAGCCTGCGCTCGCTGCCGGCGCTCGCGTCGCTGCCGGCGCGACTCCAGGCGGAGCTCGCCGAGCGTCTGATTCGTGGCGCGCGTGAGCGTTTCCCGCGCATCCGCGAGGATGGCGGTCCGTTCACGCAGCCCAACGCCGCCGCCGGCTGGATCGCGCGCCGCCTGGGCACGTCCGGCCCCTACATGGCCGTGGATGCGGCGTGCGCGTCGAGCTTCGCGGCCCTCGACCTCGCGGCCCGCGCCATCCACGCCGGTGAGATCGATCGCGCGATCGTGGGCGGGTGTAGCTACAACCAGTGGTCGAGCCTGGTGCTCTTCAGCCAGGCGCAAGCCCTGAGCCGGACCGGCAGCTTTCCCTTCGATGCTCGCGCCGACGGATTCGTGAGCTCGGACGGTTACGCCGCGATCCTCGTCGAGCGGCTCGCCGATGCCCGCGCCGCAGGTCACGCGGTGCTCGGTGTGCTGCGTGGGATCGGCGGAAGCTGCGACGGGCGAGGCAAGAGCCTGTGGGCGCCGCTTCAAGCAGGGCAGGTGGAGGCGATCCGACGCGCCTATCACGATGGATTGCGGCCGGCAGACGTCCAGGTGGTGGAGGCGCACGCCACCGGCACCCAGGTGGGCGACGCCACCGAGATCCGCGCCCTCACCGAGGCCTTCGCGACGCTCGGCGGAACCCGTGGCGATGCGCTCCCGATCGGCTCGGCGAAGAGCAACATCGGCCACACCCGCGAGACCGCAGGACTCGCTGGGCTCGTCAAGGTGCTGCTGGCGATGCGCGAGGGTCAGGTACCACCGACGGCGAATCTGGTGAGTCTCACGCCCGAAGTCGCGTGGGGCGAGGTTCCCCTCCGACCGCTCCGTGAGCTCGAGCCGTGGCCGGATCGCGACGGTGAGCCGCGCCGCGCCGCCGTCGACGCGTTCGGGATCGGCGGGCTCAACTACCACGTGGTCGTCGAGCGGCCGCTCGACGAGCCGCCGCGCGCCCGCGCCCGGAAGGGGAAGAGTCGCGCTGCCGCGAAGGCCGCGAGCGCCGCGGCGACCGCACGCGTGAGCGCCCCGGCGATCGCTGCCGCGCCGGTGGCGCTGATCGGGCTGGGCGTGGTGTTGCCGGACGCCTTCGACGTCGAACGCTTCGGAGCGCTCGGCGAGCGGCCGATCGGATTCGCCGAACCCGATCCCGAGCGCTGGGATCCGCGGATCTACGTGAGCCCCGCAGGCGGCGCGTACCGGGTGCGCGACGGCCGCGGCGGCTTCGTGCGCGGCTGGCAGCTCGACTGGCGGGCTTTCAAGATTCCGCCCAAGCAGCTCGAGCAAGCCGACCCGCTCCAGTTCATGTTGCTCGATGCGGTGGCGCAGGCGCTCAGGCTCGCCGGCCTCGAGCAGCTCGCCAGCGACGAGCGGCGGCGCACCGCGGTCTACGTGGGCTCGGTGTTCGGCAGCGACTTCACGGGTGATCTCAACCTCGGCCTGCGGGCACCCGAGCTCGTGCGCCTTCTCGACGCCGAGCTCGCGGCAGCGGGAATGGCGGATTCCGAGCGCAGGACGCTTCTCGCCGCGAGCGCCACGCGCTTGCGGGAGCGCTTCCCGATTGCGGACGAGGCCGGCAGCTTCTCGAGCAGCACGCTGGCGAGCCGCATCTCCAAGCACTTCGACTTCATGGGGCCGTGCGCGGCCATGGATGCCGAAGAGGCGAGCGGCCTCGCGAGCCTCGCCGCGGGCATCGAAGCGCTGCGCGCCGGCGAATGCGAGCTGGCGGTGTGCTGTGGCGCCCAGCGCACGCTCCACCACACGCGCTTCGAGCAATACGACCGCATGGGGAGGCTCGCCGGTTCCGGCGGCGGTGACTTCCATCTCGCCGAGGGGGCGGTGGCGCTCGTGCTCGCGCGTGCCGACTCGCCGCTCGCTGTTGGACGGCGGGTGTACGCGACGATCGACGGCGTGACCGCCGCTGCGAGCAGGGACGGCGCGCCCGCGGCACTCGGTGAGGCCGTCGCTCGCGCTGCGTCTGCCGGGGAGACCTCGGCGCCAGCGCTGGTGGCACGTTTCGCCTCCGCCACGAGCCCCGCGTGCGTCGACGAAGATCGTCTTTACGCGGCATCCAGCACCGCAGCGGCGCCGCCGCTCTCCGTGTCGGCGGTCGACCGTTTCGGCATGAGCCAGGGGGCCCATGGTGCAGTGACGCTCGTCGATGCCCTGGCGACCGCTGGCCGTCGCGCGACCGAGCTCTCCCGCACGACGGATTCCGGCAACGTGAAGATCGCGGTTCACGCGCTGGGATTGCGCGGGCTCGCGTACCACGCGCGGGTCTCCGCCAGCGTCGAGCCCTGCCGCGCTCTCTTCGCGAGCGTCGCGGCGACTCGCGATCCGATCCTGGCCGCTCCGCAGCCGCGCGGTCCACGGCTCGTCCGGTTGGGCGCCGAATCGCGCGAGGCGCTCGCGAAACGCATTCGCGCCGTCCTCGAGGACGTGGAAGCCGCCTGGGAGCTGGCGGCTCGCGACACGCGTTTCGGAGAGCGCGATGCCTGGCGGCTGGCCGTGGTCGCCGCGGATCCCGCGGCACTTCGCACCAAGCTCACGTCGGTGCGCGAGGCGCCGGACTCGCCGGCGCTCGCCGCAGCGCTTCACGAGCAGGGCGTATTCCTGCAAGCGCGCCCCGACACCAAGCCGGGGCTGGCGTTCGCGTTCAGCGGTCAGGGCTCACAGTACGCAGGAATGTTGAAGGGCCTCGTCGACGGCTACCCGGTCACGCGCGCCGTGCTCGAGGAGCTGGATCGCGAGCTCGCTGCCCTCGGCGAGCCGAGCTTCGCCGAGATCGCTTGGTCCGAAGAGGGTGCGGCGCGCCTCGGCCAGGACACGTGGCGCACCCAGATCTCGGTCTTCGCCGCCGACCTGCTGGTGCATCGCGTGCTCGCGAGCCTGGGTGTGGTGCCGAGCGTGGTGTTCGGGCACAGCTACGGCGAGTACCCGGCGCTGGTGGCGTCGGGTGCGTGGTCGATCGGCACCGGCGTGCGGGCCACCCACGGCCGCTGCCGTGCCCTCGATCGCTTGGGCGCGCCGCGCGGCAAGCTCGTCTCCACCTCCGCGTCGAGGGAGCAGATCGACACGCTCGTCGCGTCGTTCCGCGAGCGCGGGTTCGTCGCTCCGGCCAACTTCAACAGCCCCGAGCAGACGGTGCTCGCCGTGGAGACGGCGCTGGTCACGGAAGTGGTCGCGCACGTCGAGGCCACCGGCGAGGTGGCGCGAGTGCTGCCTGTGCCGCAGCCCTTCCACAGCGCGCTCCTCGCCGATGCCAAGCCCGAGCTGGCGACGGTGCTCGCCGAAGCCGCGCTGGCGCCGCCGCGCATTCCGCTCTTGAGCGGAATCGGCAACGAGTACGTCGCCGAGCCGAAAGTGATCCGCGCGCGCTTGGTCGATCAGCTCACCGAGCCGCTTCGGTTCGTGGAGATGGTGCGACGCGCATACGACGATGGCGCGCGCGTCTTCGTCGAAGTCGGGCCACGCACGGTATTGACGCGGCTGATCCGCAGCATCCTCCAGAACGAGCCGGTGGCGGTGGTGTGCTGTGACCACCCCAAGGTCCCAGCCGCCGAGCAGTTGCTGCGCGTGCAGGCGCTGCTCGAAACCCAGGATCTCTGGCCCATCGCCCAGGTGGGTGGCGGGGAGGCGATTGCGGCGTCCGCGACGGGCGTGTGGCCGTACGCCCGCACCCGTGAGCTGCCCGCGCCCGCAGCAGTGCCGATTCCCCATTTCGATGCCACCCAGCGGCGTCGGGCACGTGTCGCCCAGTCGCGCGAGGCACAGCGCGCTCACGGCGGCGACGTCGCGAGCTCCACGGCGCCCTCCACGGACGCTCCGGCTGCTCAGGAAGCGAGCGGCGGTC
>CAYVDO010000343.1:0-8744 GCA_964450125.1 uncultured bacterium | reverse complement strand
GACGGCACCGCGACCTTCGGGACCGCCTCACGAAACGACGTTCGGCGCAACTCGCACCTCCTGGAATCGGCCGAGCTCAATGGCGACGGCGTACCCGATGTGATCACAGCGGGCTACGAGGGCGTCTCGACGTTTCTGGGTCTCGGGGATGGGTCGTTGCTGGCGCAAGCGGTTGCGTACTCCGGCTACAACACCGGTCTCGCGCTCGGGGACTTCGACGGCGACGGTCACCGCGACATCGTCCACGGTGGCCAATCAAGCCCACTCTATGTCGATTTCGGCGGCGGCGACGGCCGTTTCCCCCGGCGAGTCACGTGGCCAATGTGGCCACAAGCGCGCCGCTACGTGGGCGGACTGAGTGACTTCAACCACGACGATCACATCGATCTGCTGTCGCTCCAGGGGGGACGCGTAGGCATCGGGCTCGGCGACGGTACCGGGGGCTTTGGGGAGCCCGAGAGCATCTACTACACGGCCGGAAACGTGACCCCGACCATGATCGTCAACGCCGACGGTGACAACGACCCGGAGATCGTTCAGATCGGCATGGAATCGCAAACCCTGGTGATTTCGCATGGCGATGGCGCCGGCGGGCTTGCGGATGGTGGGTGAGCCCCATCGATCCGGCGGCATGTCGCGAGCGCGGACGGATCGCAGCGGCGGAGAACCCGCATTGGCAACGACGAGCGCGCCATCGCCGGCACCCAGCTCGATCCACTGCTCGGCCGTACCCACGGGCATGCGGCGGCGTGGCGCTTCCTCGACACGCTCCGCGCGAGCACGCGTCTCGAGGTGATCCACGTCGACGTCGACATCGAACGCGAGGCGTACGCGAGCTTGCGCCGCTTCGTCGATCGAACGTGTTCTCACCTCGATGGCGCGTCCCTCGGCTACATGCGTAGGCGCAGGATTCAGCGCGCGCTCGCGTTCGATCGGCACTTCGCGAGCGCCGGCCTCGTACGGGTACCCGTCGACCGTCCCGTGGCGTGACTCGCTCGGATGCCGCGCTCGGCGCGGACGCCATCGCGCACGACGCCCGTCGTAACGCTGGCGCTCGCAGCGAGACATCGGAACGAGGGGGCTCATGCGCGCACGGTTTGGAGAGCACATCGACGGCGTGGCGGCGATGGTCCTCGTCTTGCTGGGGCTCGCGGCAGCGACGCCCGCGACGAGCGCCCGCGCGGCCGGCGCGTGGGCCCAGCCGTCGGGCGGCCACTTCCTCAAGGTGTGGGATCGCACCTTGGTGGGCGATCGCGGGTATTTCGCGAACGGAGACGCAGCAACCCTTCCGCACACGTATCAGGACCACACGCTCGAGCTCTACGGCGAGTACGGGCTCGCCGAGGGCTGGACGTTGCTGGGATCGGCGCGGCCCGTCGGCTGGGCACACTTCGGCGACGAGTCCACGGCCTACGTCGGTCCTTTCTCGGTGGGCGTTCGTCGTGCGCTGCTCACCGCGCCGGTGGCGCTCGCGGTGGAGGCGCGCTACGGCTACGCCTCGGGTGTCGGCGACGAAGATCTCGCCGCCGAGCGAGGCGCGGCGCGCACCTTCGCCTATCGACCGGTACTCGAGACGCACCTCTACGGCGTAGCCGTCGCCGCGGGCTATGGCCTGTCGTGGGGTTGGGCCAGCGTCAGCGCCGGCGTCACGGGATACACACGCGACTCGATCGACACCGCCGCCGATCTCTCCGCCCAGGTGGGATGGAAGAGTGATTTCGGGTTCGTCGCCTCACTCGCCGTCGACTACCACCAGCCCTTCGGTGACGTGCGCGCAAGCAACGTCTCGGGTGCCGGCCAGACGCGCTACCTGGGGCTCAACGTCGGCGCGAGCTATGCCCTGACGGAGCATCTCGCGGTGACGATCGGCGTCGGCGGCGCGGCGTTGGCGGAGTCGAACGCCGCGACTCCGGCGCTCTCGCTCGGCTTCGAGCTGCGCTGACCCGACGCGCCCGCGGCGTTGGGTTGCGGCGTCTTCTCATCGCCGCGGCGGTCGGCTATCTCGACGGTGAGCCGCCGCACGGTTCGCCGCGAGCGGTGGCCCCGCCCTCGTCGTCTCGGGAGCTTGCTCGATGGCCGACGACCTCCGGCTCGTAGCCAATCCTCGTTTTCGCGGGCGGCCGGGACCGCTCCTGGTCGTGGTCATGGACGGCATCGGTTGCCGCGAGCTCGACGCCGGCAACGCCGTCGAGCTGGCACGCAAGCCCACTCTCGATGGCCTCCACGCCAAGCACACCTGGATCGAGCTCTGCGCCCACGGCAAAGCGGTGGGGCTGCCCTCCGACGAGGACATGGGGAACTCGGAGGTGGGCCACAACGCGATGGGCGCCGGGCGCGTGTTCGATCAGGGCTCGAAGCTGGTGGCTGCGGCCATCGCTTCCGGACGGATCTGGCAGGGCTCGGTGTGGCGCGCGATCGTCGATCGCCTGAAGCCGAGCAACCGCGCGCTCCACCTCATCGGGCTGCTCTCGGACGGCAACGTCCACAGCCACCTCGATTACCTGGAAGCGATCATCCGCCGCGCCGCTGCCGAGGGCATCCGCCAGGCCTACGTGCACCCGCTGCTCGACGGCCGCGACGTCCCCGAGACCAGCGCGCTCGTCTACGTGGATCGTCTGGAGCGAATCCTCGCCGACTTCGACGGCAAGGACGGTCGCCGCTTCCGCATCGCATCGGGCGGCGGGCGCATGAAGGTCACCATGGACCGCTACGGCGCCAACTGGGGGATGGTGGAGCTCGGCTGGAAGACCCACGTGCACGGCGAGGGGCGGCGCTTCGAGAACGCGACACAGGCGATCGAGACTTTCCGCGCGGAATCGCCGGGCGTGATCGACCAGGATCTGCCGGCGTTCGTGATCACGGAAGCGGGTGAGCCCGTGGCGTCGATCCGTGACGGCGACGCCGTGGTCTTCTTCAACTTCCGCGGCGACCGCGCTCTCGAGATCAGCCGCGCCTTCGAGAACGACGACTTCCCGCATTTCGACCGCGGCGCGCGTCCGGCAGTGCTCTACGCCGGCATGATGGAGTACGACGGCGACACCCACATCCCCGAGCACTACCTGGTGGAGCCGCCGGCCATCGATCGCACCATGGGCGAGATGCTGGCGCAGGCG
This sequence comes from uncultured bacterium, assembly GCA_964450125.1. Taxonomy (GTDB): domain Bacteria; phylum JADJOY01; class JADJOY01; order JADJOY01; family JADJOY01; genus JADJOY01. Next base: position 5,631 of record CAYVDO010000343.1, on the reverse strand, counting down.
AAGGTGACGCAATTCGCGTGCTCCGAAACGCAAAAGTTCGGACACGTGACGTACTTCTGGAACGGCAACCGCAGCGGTTACTTCGATCCGCGGACGGAGACCTACGTCGAGGTGCCGTCCGATCGGCTGCCGTTCGAGGAGCGGCCGTGGATGAAGGCCGCCGAGATCGCCGACGCCACCATCGACGCGCTCCAGAGCGGGCGCCACCGTTTCGCGCGCATCAACTTCGCGAACGGCGACATGGTGGGGCACACCGGCGTGCTCGATTCCACGGTGCTCGCCGTGGAGGCCGTGGACCTGAGCTTGGGCCGGCTGCTGCGCACCGTCGAAAAGCTGGGCGGGATCGCCGTCATCACCGCGGACCACGGCAACGCCGACGACATGTTCGAGCGCGACAAGAACGGCGAGCCCAAGCCGAACAAGCTCACGGGCCGCCCCCAGTCGCGCACCAGCCACACGCTCAATCCCGTGCCGTTCGCGATCTTCGATCCGCTCTACGCAGGCGAGTACCGCGTGAACACGGCGCTCACGCGCCGCGGGCTTTCCAACATCGCGGCGACGTGCCTCGGGCTTCTCGGCTTCGAGCCCCCCGACGGCTACGATCCGTCGCTCATCACCTTCGATCGGTAGGCGGCGATGACCAGCGAAACCTCACGCCGCACCCGTGCCAGGCGGAGTACCTCGTCCGTGCAACCCCACGCCATCGAGGACTGCACCCAGTATTCGGACCCCCACGTCTCCAAGCTCGCGCAGTTCTTCCTGAGCCATCCGGCGTGGATCGCCGCCGCGAAGAACGTCGCCGACGGCGCCTCGAGCCGGGTGTACTTCAGCCACGTCTCCGGCGAGTTCCACCTGCTACGCCACGAGGGGCAGAGCTTGCTCTTGCCCGGACCGACTTCCGATCCCGACTTCGCGTTCCGGTTCACGCCGTCTTCCATCGACGCCATCACCAGCGTTTCCGGTGACGTCGGCGATTTCGCGGTGGCGCTCTTCCGCGCCATCGTCGATCGCAATCCCGACGAGCAGATCGGCTTCCGCGTGGTGGCGCCGTTCCGCCGGCTCTTGGTGCGCGGCTACGTCGGCTTGCTGCTCAAGAGCGGGCCCAAGGTCCTGCGCTACGGCGCGAGTCATGGCATCACCACGGTGGGCGATCTCAGGCGCTTCATCGCGCAAACACGCGTGAACGATCCGCGCTGGCGCGATCTGTGAGGACTGCGCCCGCGGCGCCCCGGTCGCGCGCCCGCATCGCGTGATGCCGGATCACGAGCAGCGCCTCCCACTTCGCCGCAAGCTCGTCTTCACCACGCTCACGTCGACGCTCGCCGCCGCAGCGTTGGTGAGCGCGCTCCGGCTCTATTTCGCGCTCACCACTCCGGGCAGCGCCGACGACCCGATCCCAGGTCCGGGCGCCTTGTTGCGCGTCCGCTGCACCGCGTTCGGCCCCGAGGATTGCAGGCGACTGTGGGGCGCGCCACTCGACCGTTGCCTGCTTCCTGGCTGTCAGACGCCGAGTGGCTTCACCACCACGCCGCAGGGATTCCTGGGGCCGATCGACCGGATGTACGCGACTCCGAAGCCGCCCGACACCTATCGGCTGCTGGTGTTGGGAGGCTCCACGAGCGGCGGGTGGATCTGGCACCTGCGCTGGCCCGCCAAGCTCGAACGTCTGCTCGACGAAGCCGCCGCCAGCCGAGGGAAACGCACGCGCTTCGAGGTCCTGAACGCTGCGTTCCAGGGCGGCACTTCGGAGGACTCGCGAAAGTTCTTCGAATGGCGTGCGGGCGAGCTCGAGCTCGACGGCGTGATCCTGGGCGAGGAAGTGAACGACGTGGTCTCGTGCGACGTGTTCCAGTCGCTCCAGAGCCCTCTGGACGGGGCGGGCGGGGACGACGTGGTGCGCGACTACCTCGACGGCGAGCGCTCGCTCGACGACGTGACGGCGCTCTCCCCGTGGCACGCGCGCCACCGTGCGGAGTTCGCCGCGGAACGCGAGCGAAGTCGCCGCCAGCGCTGGGCGGCCTCCGCCGCGCGCGTGGTGCGTCCCGCGCCCGACGCCTGGAAACGATCCCCGAATTGGCGGGCCGAGTGCACGCGCGAGCATCCGACGCCACGCGCGCAGCAACCCTCGATCCTCGACGACTTCGACTTCGGCTGGCTTCATACCCGCAAGCGATTCGACGCGATCCTCGATCTCGCCCGCGCACGCGGGGTACCGCTCGCTGTCGTGACCACCGTGCCTCACGACTTCGAGCACTACCGCTGCCCCACCTCACCGTGCGCGAGCCTGTTCTCGCTCGACGACTGGCGCGCCTACATCGAGCGCGTCCACAATCCGGCGGTACGCGCCTACGCCCGCGAGCGCGACGTGGCACTCACCGATCTGGCGCAAGTCATCGACGATTTCGCCGAGGGACGAAACACCGTGGACGCCTCGCTCGACCGGGTGCTCGGTGAGCTCGCGCGGGAACGCGGGCTCTCGCCGGCGCGGATGGAGCAGCAATTCACGCGTGGCGAGATCGGCAAACATCTGCTCTTCGAGGAGTGGATGCACCCCACGCCGGAAGGACACGAGCTGGTCGCAGCCGCTTACCTCGCGGTGCTGTGGCCGCGGCTGGAGGCCTTGCCGTGAGCAACGACGGCACGAGCACGCCGTCCGCCGGATCGCGTGAGCGCGGCAGGCGGGCGGTATTGCCCATGCTCGCCATCGCGCTAGCGTTCGCCGCCATCCACGCGCAGATCTTCGTCTTCCCCAACGGATTCTTCGGCGTGCTCCACGCCGACGAGATCCACGACGTGGTGGAGACGCGCAACCGCATTCGCGCCGGCGAGTGGCTGGTCTTGAGCCCGCCCACGGGCCACGTGAACGGCGGCGGCGTGGCCCTCGGCTTTTTGCTCGCCGCGCTGCCTGTCGAGAGCCCGCACGCCGTCACGATCGCCGTTCGCTGCATCGCGATCGCGCTCGCCGGGATCACGCTGCTCTCGTGGATGCGTTGGTGGATCGGGCTGATCCCGGGGTGGCAGGCACTCGTGCCGAGCGTGCTGCTGCTCTTCCCGCAGCAAGGCTGGATCACCAACACGATCCAAGCCTTTGGCACCTACTGCGCCGGCGCCGTGGCCGCGGCGCTCGCGGTGACGTTGGCACCCAACCCGCGAAGTGCTGCCACGCCGCTCCGCGCTGTGGGGCTCGGCGCCGGGCTCGCCGCGTTGGGGCTCACCGCACCCGCAGCCTTCCCGACGGTTGCGGCCGTGGCGGTGACGCTCGCGTGGCTGCGCTGGCGAAGCCTCGATGCCACGCGCATGGTGGCCTGGGCGGCGGCACTCACCGTCGGCGGGATCGCGAGCGTGATCGTGCTGCTCGCGCTCGATGCGCGCGCCTCCGGGCCGGCCGCTCTCGAACGCATTCTGTCCCTGGTGTGGCGGCCTGCAGCCTCGCCATCGGGCGCGAGCGTGCTCGCCCTGATGCGCCGGGGCTTCGCGAACCTCTTCTACCCCGAGCACGTGAGGCTGATGGAGTGGCCGCTCTTCTACGCGCTGCTGGGGCTCGCCGTGTGGGGCGCAGTTCAGCGGTTGGCTGGCCAGCGTGGGCACGAGCGTCGCGACAGCGAGAGGCCTGTGGACGAGGCGGATTCGCGGTACGTCGCGCTCATTCACACCACTGGTGCGCTCTTCACGCTCGCGCCCCATCTCGTCACGCGATTCGCGGACAGCGCTGCGTGGAACGTGACACCCATCGTCCCGCATCTCGTGGGGCTCGCGGGGCTGGCGCTCGGGCATGCCGGGTCGATGCGCGGACTCGCGCGGGCGGCCGCGGTTTGCTTCGTCGCGATCTGGATCTCGTCGGGAGTGGAAGCGTACGAGAAGCGCTTTCACGTCACGGCAGCGAACCTCGCGTATCCGGCCGTCGCCGTTCATCACGCGATCGTGCCCAAGCTCGCGAGTCGAGACGTGACCCACGTCGTGTCGACCTACCACTGGGCGTGGCCGCTCTCCCTCGAGCGCCCCGACCTGGCGGTGTGCTGTCCGCCTCCGACCTCGTGCGCGGTGACGTGCACACCCGATTGGATCGGCCCGTCCGGCGCCGAGCTCTTGCTGGCAGGGCCGCGCGCGCATCCACACGGCGAACCCGAGGCGCTCGCGCTCGCACCACGGCTCGTGGCCACAGCCCAACGCGACGGCATCTCACTCGACGTGGAGGCGCTTCGTGCGGACGGCACGTGGCACACCCTCGGCGGGAGGCTACCGGAGTCGGGAGTCGTCGATCCCGACGCCGTGGCACTTCTGGTGCGCTCGCCGCAGCAGCCGGCACGCGCCCTCGCCGCGCTGCTGCCCGCCGAGTGACGCGCCAGCGGCCGTTTCGTCACCGTTGCGGCGGGTGCCGCTCGTGAGCCCAGCGGCTCAGGTCACTGGGCGCGCTTTGCACCGAGAGCGCCACCGGAGCGCGCGGCGCATACCGCCCGCGGAGGTGATTGAGCTTGAGCTTGGGGATGTCGCTGAGCATGTCGAAGCCGTCGCGTACCAAGCGCACGCTCGAATGGTCGTTGCTGCGCAGCCGCACGGGAATGCGCTTGATGTCGTAGTTCCGCTTGAGCGCCACGTAGAAGAGCTCGACGTCGAACGCGAAGCCGTCGATTCGCGCAACCGAGAAGAGATCGTCCGCCACCTCGGCGCGAAAGCCCTTGAGCCCGCACTGCGTGTCGTACCAGCCGGTAGCGACGAATTTACCGACGACCTGCGAGTACGCGGTGCTCGCGAGCCGGCGCACCCACGGCTGCGCAATCGGACACACGGAATCGGCGAGCGTACGATCGCCGGCGACCATGTGGAACTCCTTGAAGTCGAGATACCAAAGCAGCCGATCGAACGCATCCAGCTCGAACGGAACGTCCGCGTCGGTGAACGCGCGAAATCGTCCCTTCGCGACCTGCATGCCGAGCCGCACGGCCGCGCCCTTGCCGCGATGCGTGCCGCCGGCCACGAAGCGCACGTCCAGCGCGCGCGCAACCTCCGCAGTGCGATCGGGCGCACCGCTCCCGTCGTCCACCACCACCACCTCGAAGCCGATCCCCGCACGCGCGAGGTGATTCATCGCCAACGGCAGGTGGCGCGCCAATCGCTCGGAATCGTCGAAGCACGGCACCACCAGCGAGAACGTGGTCGCGACTGCGTCAGCGGCCGTGCCGTCACGAACAGCGCTCGCTTCCATGGCCCGCGCGAGTCTCGCACGCAGAACGACGGCGACAACCACGACGGCACGATCCCCAACGCACCCGGCACTGGGGAGCTCCGGAATCCGTACAGGTGGGGTACAAGCCCGCCCGAGCCCGCCGGCGCCTACGCACGGCCCCCGTACGTCCGATCCTGCAGGTTGTCTACGGCCCACGACCACAGGATCCGCTCGCCCCGCCACTCGGGAACGATCGTGCTCGCAGCGATCCCCAATCGCTCGTCCTGCTGCTCGCGTTCCACCTCAGCGAGGATGTCCAGAAGCTCGTCGCCACCCAGCTCGGCACCCTGAAGCCGAAACCCATCTCCACGCACGAACGCCGAGCCGCAATTCGTCATGTCGATCCGCCAGCCGCCCTCGTGCACGCACACCCGGCTGCAATCACACGCGATTCTGCGCACCGTCTC
>CAYVDO010000342.1:0-8755 GCA_964450125.1 uncultured bacterium | reverse complement strand
CTCACGGTCGAGCTCGTGGCAACCACCGAGATCGACTGATTGGCGAAGTCACACGAGTAGACGCCTGCGGCGTACGCGCTGGTGTTCGCGCTCACGATCGAGTCGGTCAGGGTGAGCGTGCCGTGGTTGTGGGAGACCGCGCCCCCAACGCCACTCGCGAACACGACTCCGGCGCGGTTCTCCGAGATCGTCGAGCGCACCAGCTCGGTGTTGCCGGTCGTGTCAATTCCACCCCCGTCCGCGCCCGCTTCGTTGTCACGCACGATCGAGTCGATGATGCGTCCTCTGCCGGAGATCCCGCCGCCGAAGAATTCGGCATGATTTCCCTCGATGGTGGTACGTACGAGGATCGTGGCGCCCTCGATCCCGCCTCCATCGAGGTCCGCTCGGTTATCCAGGATCCGGGATCCACGGATGACCAGATCCGTTCCGATTTGGTTGAGTATTCCACCGCCATCGCCGTCGACGTGCCCGCCGCGGATCGTGACCCCTGAAATCGAGCTCGCGCGATCCAGCCCCCCCGGGTGGATCTCCAGCACTCGATCGAGCCCGTTGGCATCGATGATCGTGGTCGCAGCGCCTGCGCCTTGGATCTCGAGCTTCCGCAGGATGTCGAGGTCTCCCGTGGCGGCCTCGTCCTCGTCCAAGCCGCCGATCGAGAGGATGTACTCGCCAGCCGGTAGGACGATCGCGCCGCCGTCCACGCTCGCGTTCGCGGCTCGGACTGCTTCGCGCAGGGAGCAGTCGGTGTCACATGCGCCGTCATCCGTGTCCGTCGTCTTGGTGACCATCCACGTGTCAGCGCAGGACGGCGACGGCGCGCCGATGAGCAGTAGCAGCAGTAGCAGGGCCGCGAGCCAGCAATGTGGCATCGGGTGAGCCTCCGAGATGCGGTCGGTTGAATCCTACTCTCGCGCGCCGGGATCTCGTCGCGATCCGAAAGCATACGCCGGTCGTGGGAATGCTCCGCAACAGCCTCGGGGACGTGCGCTTCGGCGGCGCGTGACTTGGCTCGTACCGATTGGTAGAGTGCCCAAGCTGCGTGGGGATGTTTTTCGACGAGCGGGAGCGGCGCGCTCCGCATCCGTCGTTCTGGTGCGGGTGGTGTTTCGTGGGTGGGCAGGTGAAAAACCACGTCCGCGATCTCGGGCGCCCGCGAGTGCGGGCGTGGGGGCGCATCGCGCTGGTTCTCGGCGTCGCCGTATTCGCGCTGCCATCGGAACCTTTTGTCCAGACGCTGATCGTCGTCGACAGCGCGAGCGACGACCTTGCGATCAGCCCGAACGGCACGTGCACGTTGCGCGAGGCGCTCCTCGCCGCCAATCGTGATGTGCAGGCAGACACCTGTCCGCGTGGCCACGGGGCGGACGTCGTGTTGCTCCCGCCGGGCCATTACACGCTCTCGATCGCCGGGGGCGGTGAGGACGACGGGCTTCGCGGGGATCTCGACATCCGCTCCGACGTCGAGATCCGCGGGTCCGGCCAAGGCGAGAGCATCATCGACGGGGCCGGGCTCGACCGCGTCGTCGACGTCGTCGGACCCCACCGTGTGACGCTGCGGGATCTCACGCTGCGCGGCGGGAACACGCTGGACGCGGGCGGGGGAATCGCCGCAGGCGATGGCGCGGTCGTGCTCCTCCAGGACGTTGCGGTGGTCGACAACGCCGCGAGCACGGGCGGAGGGATCGCGGCGGCGCCCTCGTCCAGCATGACGCTGGTCGACGCCGTCGTCGCGGACAACCGAGCGCTCGGCCACGGCGCCGGTGGGATCGATTCCGGCGGAGAGCTCAACTCGATCCGCACGGTGGTCGGCGGGAACGCCGACGCGGCGCGGCCGAGTGGGATCCGTTTCGGTCCCGGGGCCGTGGCGACGTTCCAGGGGTCCACGCTCGCGGATCCGTGCTCGAACGAGGGCGGGTTGCGGCATTCCACGGGCGGCAACACCGACGCCTCGGGCGGCACCTGTGGCTTGGCGCATCCCAACGATCGGAATCCCGTCGCGGACGTGGCACCCGCTCCAGTCGCGCTCGCGAACGAAGCCCCGGCGATTCCCGAGCCGCACGACGCGAGCCCGCCGACCCAATCGGTTCCCCGGGAGGCAGAGGGGTCGCTCTTCGCCGACGACTTCGAATCGGGCGTGCTCTGCGCATGGAACCTGGCAGCTCCGGCGTCCGCACCGTGTGGGCCGGTCCTTGCGCCGGTGGACGACACCTCCGTCGGTATCGGTGGAACCCTCGAGATTCAGCTCACGGCTCACGATACCAACGGTGACCCGCTCACGTACTCCGCTCTCGACGTGCCGGCGCATGCGAGCCTCGACCCGTCGACCGGCCTGTTCACGTTCACGCCCACGGTCGATCAGATCGGGGAGCTGGCCATCACCTTCGGTGCCAGCGACGGCACGCTCTCCGATTCGGATGACGCGACGATCACCGTCGAGCCGTCCTCGACCCGTCTCAGCGGGCGGGTGCTCGACACCAACGTGTTCGTTCGCGACGGAGGCGAGCTGCCTGTGGTCGGCGCGACCGTCTCGCTCGTCGGCGTGGGGGTGTCCACCAAGACCAGCTCGACGGGCCGCTTCACGCTGGGGAGCTTCACGTCGCCACTTCCCGGTGGTGCGCAGGTGCTCGACATCGATACCTCGACCGCGAACCCGGCACCCGACGGCGTCCGCTACGCGAGCTTCCGCGAGAAGGTCGACATCGTGGCGGGGATCAACAACGTGATCGCGCGCGCCATCTATCTGCCGCGCATCGATTCGGACAGCGTGACCGTCGTGAGACCCGACGTGAGCACGGTCGTCACGAATCCCAACCTCGACGTGACGCTCACCGTTCCGTCGCACACAGCGAAGGCACCCGACGGCAGCGACTTCACGGGGACGCTCTCGATCTCGGAGGTGCCCACGGCGGTGGCGCCCGCTCCGCTGCCGTCGTTCCTGGATCCGGCGATGCTCATCACGATCCAGCCGGTGGGGGTGACGTTCTCGGCGCCAGTGCCGATCAGCTTTCCGAACCTGGACGGGCTCACGCCGGGTAGCGAAGTCGATCTCTGGTCGCTCAACCCGGCGACGGGAACGTTCATCGTGGTCGGGCGCGGCCAGGTGAGCGCGGACGGGACCCGCATCGACATCGTCGACGGCGGGATCCGTGCCGCCGACTGGCACTTCATCATGCCGACCAAGTCCGGCGCAGCCGGGAAGGGGAACTCGGAGAACCAAGATCCAGACCGCTGCGAGACACAAGCTAGCTTCTCGCGCGCTGCGCTGGATTCGGGCGCACTCATGGATCGGCACTCCGTCGTGACCCACCGCGCGAACGGCGAGGAGCGCGGTTTGGTGCTCATGTACAACAGCGCGACCGCCGATCCGCGGCCCATCGTCGAAGCCGACACGACGATCCTGCGCATGGCCGCCGTCCCGCAGAAGGTATCCGCCGGATTGAGCGTGCCCGGTGCGCCGCGGCCGGCGACGGTCTACTACGACACGAGTGGTCTGCCCGAGGACGCTGAAACGACTGTCTCCGTCGCGGTCGCCCTCGATGCGTCGTCGCTCGAGACCGGATCTCATCCGTTCGACCTGCGCCTCACGTCTCATTACGCCCAGTCGTCCGTGTCGAGTGACGTCACGGGCCGCATCCTCGTCCACAACGCGCAAGCGAGCGCGTTCGGCGCAGGGTGGGGGATCGACGGGATGACCCGCCTCCTCCGCGAAGGAGCCTCACGCTCGCTCATCGTGGACGGCAACGGCGGCGTCGCCGTTTTCCACGACAAGGGGCCGTTCGATGCCGCTCGGTTCGCACTGCCGGTCGCATACCCCTTGAGCAGCAGCGGCGCTGGAGCCGCCGGGCTGGTCGCGGCTGATCTCGACGGGGACGGGACGCTCGACCTCGCCACGCTCCACCTGGAAGGAAGCCGCGTCAACGTCCTCTATGGCTCCGGCGGAGGGGCCTTCGATGCCGTCCAGTCATTTCCCGTGGGTCTCGTGCCCTCCAGTCTCGCCACCGGTGACCTGAACGACGATGGCCGCGCCGACCTCGTGGTCTCCGAGTACCAGGGAAACCGCGTCGCCGTCCTGCTCTCCCAGGGCGAGGCAGGATTTTCATCGCCGAGCCTCGTCGCGCTGACGGGAGCAAGCTCGCTGGTCCTCGCACCCTTCCCGGGCGATCTCGACCGCGATGGGTTCGACGACGTGGTCGTCGCCCATGGTCAGTACGTGGGAATTCTCCTTGCCGACGGCGCTGGCGGGTTTCGTCCGTTGCGCGACGTGAAGGTCGTGAGCGCCGTGGGGGTGATCACATCCGGTGATGCCAACGACGACGGCGCCATCGATCTCCTCTTTGCGTCGAATGTGTCGCCAACGGCTGGGCTCGTGATCGGTGACGGCCGCGGAAACTTCTTCCCGGGGCCGCCCGTTCAGCTCTCGGCGTCACCCATTGGCGCCGCGTTGGGCGACCTCGACGGCGACGGCGCTGATGATGCGGTCGTCAGCCAGGCAGGGAACGAGATCGAGGTTCTGCGGAGCGATGGTGCGGGGAGCCTTGCGCCCCTCGGGAGGTTCCCGGTGGCGACGAGCGGGAATGTCTCGCTCGGAGACATCGACGGAGACGGCTTCCTGGACGTTGCCACACCTTCGTTCTTCGACCGCGCGACCTCGTTGCTCCGCGGCCGGGGCGACGGCACCTTCACCGCCGCGCGCCTGATCCCCGCGTCCGATGTCGTCCACGGGCCGGACATCGCGACGCTCGCCGACTTCGACGGGAGCGGCACGGCAGACGTCGCCACCTGGGCGGGCGAGGTCGGCTTCGGCGGATCTCGAATCGACGTCACGCTCACTCTGCCGCAGCCGGCGGGTCCGGTCACGGCATCCAGCCCACGCGCGGACTACACCACGCTTACCCTCGAGGACGACGGTACGTTCACACGGCGGCTCAAGGACGGTACGACCGTCTCCTACGATGCGGACGGCCTGCAGCGCACCGTGACCACACGCACCGGAGAGGTGACCACTTACGACTACGACGCCCAGCAGCGTCTCGTTTCGATCACCGAGCCCGAGGCCTTCACGACGACCCTCGCGTACCTCGCCGGTCGGCTATCGACGATCACCGACGACGCTGGGCGGGTCACGACGTTCGAGCACGATCCATCCGGCAACCTCATTCGGATCACGGACCCGGACAGCAGCGTCCGCGAGCTGGCCTACGACTCGCGCCATCGGATGGTCTCTCAGCTCACCCCCCGCGGTTTCACGAAGACCTACACCTACGACTTCGCGGGCCGGATGGGCCGTGTGGATCGCCCCGATGGATCGAGCAGCGAAGTGGTCGCCGCTCAGACCGTGGCGCTGGTCGACCCCGCGATGGGGCTCGGGACCGAGGCGAACCCCGCGCCGGTGGTGTTTCCGGAGGATCTCGTGGGCGTGGCGACGGATGGCAACGGCAACGAGCGGACGGTCACGACGGACCGCTTCGGCGCGGCCACGACCGATGTGGACGGGCTCGGTCGCACGACCACGACGGAGCGTGACGGCGACAGCAACCCGACGAAGCTCACGCGGCCCAACGGCGCCGTCGAGACCTACACCTACGACGCTCGCGGCAATCGCCTCACCGCCACTGAGCAGGCGATCGCCGCGACCACCACGTTCACCTACGAGCCCACGTTCAACCAGGTCACGAGCGTCAAGAATCCTCGCAACAACACGACCACGCTCGCCTACGACGCGCAGGGCAACCTCGTCACGCGAACGGATGCCGCGGGTACGCAGACGACCATTGCCTACGCCGACGCCGACTGCCCGGGACGGCCGACGAGCCTGACGGTCGCGGTCGGGCGCCCCGAGCAGGCCACGACCACGTTCGAGTACGACGCTGCGGACTGCAACCTCGTCGGTGTGGTCGATCCCCTCGGTCATCCGTCGGCGTACGCCTACGACGCGGCCGGGAACGTGACGCAAACAACCGATGCGCTCGGAAGGGTCACGCGTTTCCGCTACGACGCCACGAACCGGCTCACGAAGGCGATCGATGCCACCAACGTCCTGCCCGACCCGGTGTGCGGGACAGCGGGGGTGACCTGCTTCGAATACGACGATGCGGGGAACCTGACCCAACTGACCGACGCCCGCGGTGGGATCACCGCATTCGAGTACGACCCCGAGGAGCGGGTGTCGCGGCGCATCGATCCCCTCGGGAATGCCGAGACCTTCACGTACGACGGAAACGGCAACCTGCGCTTCACGACCGACCGGAAGGGGCAGGTGATCGAGCTGCGCTACGACGCCGCCGACCAGCTCGTCCAGAAGCTCCTCCTCCCCGGCACGCCTGACGAGATGTCGACCGCCTATGCCTACGACCTGCTCGGGAACCTGAACGCCGCGACCGATCCCGACAGCGCTCTTGCCGCGATCTACGACACCGCCGGCCGTCTGACGAGCGCCTCGACCGCAGGGTCGCCCAACCAGCCGTCGGTGGTTCTCTCGTACACGTACGACAAGAACGACAACCGGCTCACGATGACCGATCCCACCGGCCAGACGAGCTACGTCCACGACGCGCTCGATCGGCTCACGAGCCTCACGAACCCGGCCAGCCAGACGATCACCTTCACCCACGATCGGCGGAGCCGCCGGACCCAGCTCGACCGCCCGAATGGCGTCCGCACGACCTATGCGTACGACACCGCGAGCGAGCTGCTCTCGATCGTGCACCAGCTCACGGGGCAGCCGACAGCGATCTCGTCTCTCGCCTACGAGTATGACGACGTCGGCAACCGCACGACCGTGGATCAGGTGCGCTCGGCGCTCTCGGCGACGCCCAGCCTGACCTACGGCTACGACTCCCTGGACCGGCTGATCCAAGCTACGCGCCCGGTTCCCGCGCAGCCCGACGAGACGTTCGATTACGACCCGCTCGGGAACCGGCTGCTGCGCGACGGCCAGTCGGTGGCGGCGGTCTTCGATGCCGGGAACCGGCTCCTCCAAGACGAAGACGCCTGCTACCAGTACGACCTGAACGGGAACCAGACGCGAAAAGAGCTGAAGGTCGCCGGCACGTGCACGGGCGCCGGCCAGGTCACCGAGTACGAGTGGGACCCCGAGAACCGCCTCGCCGCCGTGCGGATCGACGGTGCGGTGGTGGGAGCGTATCGGTACGACGCGCTCGGCAGGCGGATCGAGAAGGTCGCGAGCGGTGCGACCACTCGCTACGTCTACGACCGCGAGGACATCGCCCTCGAATACGACGGCACGAACGCGCTCACCGCGCGTTACACGCACGGGCCTGGCATCGACGAGCCGCTGGTCTTGGCGCGCGGCGGCCAGAGCTATTTCTACGACGCCGACGCCCTCGGCACCATCCTCGATCTCACGGATTCCGCGGGGGCCGTGGCGAAGAGCTACGTCTACGATTCCTTCGGAACGATCGCCCAGCAATCGGGCGCGGTCGTGAACCCCTTCACCTACACCGCCCGCGAGCTCGACCCCGAGACGGGGCTCTACTATTACCGGGCGAGGTACTACGACTCGTCGGCTGGAAGATTCCTGACACAAGACCCCCTACGCCGCGTCTCTCCGTTTGGCCTCTACGTGTACGCAGACGACGCCCCCGCGGTGCGTAGCGACCCGTTCGGGCTGACTCCATGCACGCCCGCGCCCCACCCGTTCGATCTAACCGACGAAGAGCTCGATGAGCTGTTCGATGAGGCGCGGCGCGCACGAGAGGCGCGAGAATGGGAGGACGCGCTCCGGGAAGCGATCGAAGACGCAACGAGCCTTAGCGACCCGGACCCGGATCCCCCGTCGAGCAAGGATCAAGATGAGGATCTTGTGCCACAGAACGGGCGGGGCAAAGGAAAGACGACCAGCGGCGCCGAGGTGGACGTCGACATCATCATCGACCCCCCGCCAACGTCGCTCGGTGATCTTGTTGGGCAAGAACCTGGAATCCATTTGGGCGGCAACTGGTTGCCGGTACCCGTCGTTCTGCCGCCATGATCCCGTGCGTTTAGCCCCGCAGCGCAGCAGAGGGTGCCCAGCAGAGGGTGCCACCCACGTTGCAGATCGCTCTCGCTGAGCGCACGGTGAAGGCCGTCGAACCGCCGCGCGGACCGCCGTTGTCGCGGGCGCGCGGCGGTTTCTTGCTGTTGCTCATGTGGAAGGACGAGCGGAAGCGCGTTGCACCGTGCGTGACACGGATGCGAGGCGCACCGCTTCCGTTCACGACTGGGTGATCGTGCTCGAGCTCGCCGACGTCGCGAACGACGTCACCGTTGCAACGGAGTCGTCAGGGGTCGCGAGGGCGGGAACGTGAAGCTCGGGAAGCGCACCTGGAGCTCGCCCTGGCGAAAGCGCGCCGAGATCTCGTGGTAGGTGGAGACGAATCTCCTCCACAGGTCCTTGAACTCCTGCCAGAGCGCACGCCGGGTGGTGTGGCAGAGCGGCCGGGGCGAGTGATCGGACCGCTTCGGTGCGTCGTTCGCGTCCTGCCGCAGGATCTTCTTCACGCCGAGATAGGGCTCGCCGCGGTGCTGCTCGCGCAGTGCCTGCGCGCGATGCTCGACCGCGTCGCGGATCGGCTTCGGATCGAGGACGCGTCCGTCTCCGTCGTCGACGGGCGCGATCGTGACGGTCGCTTCCTCGAAGAAGTCTTCTTGCTTGACCCTCTTCCCGTCCCACGCGGCGTTCGCCTTGGCGAGCTCGTAGGCGGGCTCGTTGAGCCGGCGAAACCGGTAGGTCTCGGGCTGGTCGGACTGCGTC
>CAYVDO010000341.1:0-8764 GCA_964450125.1 uncultured bacterium | reverse complement strand
CCCCGCCCCACGAAAAACGCGGTGCTCAAAGGGCCCCACTCCCACGTCGACTCGCTACGCTCGTCGGCGCGCCTCGGGCGCGTGCCATTTTCAGCCGGCTGCAAGCTCGCTCGTGCTGCTTTTCGCCACGACGGGGTGTCCACCGGGTACGCCGCCGACCGATTGGATGCGCGATCTCCGCGCACACCATCTCGACGCGCTCGTCGCGCGCAGTCGCGAGCTACGCCTCGCCGAGTCGCGCGAGTGGCAGGTGCTCGGCCACTACCGCGCCAACCGCATTTCGAGCGGCGTCACCAGCGAGGTCGACGCAGCAGCGTTCTTCCTGGCGCCCGACGGCAAGACGAACCCGCGATCGGAGCTGGAAGCGACGCTCGCGGCGTTCGTGGAGCAGGCCGTCGACGTCGACCAGAGCGAGGAAGGGAAGCGGGAGCCGGCGCGCTGCCGATTTCCCGCGCGATTTGCCTGGCTCGACGAAAGGCTTCACTTCGATTCGCTGGTGATCCCGCACGCGCCCTGCGATCGCTTCGATCGCTGGCGGGACACCATTCGCGCCGAGTCCGCGACGCTCATCTTCGCGTCGGCGTACCCGAACGGACCGTCGTCGATGTTCGGCCACACGCTGCTGCGGCTGAACCGCGCCCGCGAGGGAAACGCCGACGATCTGCTCGCCTATGCGGTGAACTACGCGGCGCTTCCCACCACCGAGAACCCCATCCTCTACACCTTCATGGGGCTCGGCGGTGGATTTCCCGGCTATTTCGCGACGATGCCGTACTACCTGAAGGTCCAGGAGTACGCGGACATGGAGGACCGGGACATCTGGGAATACCGTCTCGGTCTGGATCGCGCGGCGGTGGCGCGGATGGTCGAGCATCTGTGGGAGCTCGGTCACGCATGGTTCGACTACTACTACCTGAGCGAGAACTGCTCATATCACCTGCTGGCGGTGCTCGATGCCGGCAATCCCTCGCTGCATCTCACGGACGCGTTTCAGAAGTGGGTGATCCCGGGAGACACGGTGAAGGCGATCGTGGACACGCCGGGGCTGGTGGCGTCGTCGCGGTTTCGCCCGTCGCGGTTTCGCGTCATGACCGCGCGGCGCAGCGCGCTCGACGCGGCGGAGGTCGATGCGGCGGAGAAGCTCGCCGCTGCGGAAGGCGGCGAGCCTGCGGCGATCCTCGAGGCGATCGCGCCCGCGCGCCGCGTCGCGGTCCTCGACACGGCGTACGAGCTGGTTCGCTATCGCGCGGAAGCGTCGCCCATGACCGCGGCGACCGGGCGCGAGCGCGCGCTGCTGGTGGCGCGCGGCAAGCTTGGTGCGCCTCCGTCCGAGGCGAGCGTCGCCCCACCGCCGGCCCCCGAATCCGGGCACGGCTCGTCGGCGATCACCCTCGGCGGCGGTTATGGCACGCGCGGTGCCTTCGCCGATCTTTTCGTGCGCGGCGCGCTCCACGACCTGCTCGACCCCACGGGGGGATACATGCCGGGTACGCAAATCGAGATGTTCGGGTTGGAGGCCCGCGTCTACGGCGACGAGGCTCCGGCGTTCGAGCTGGATCGCGCGTTCCTGGCGCGGATCGTGTCGCTGGCGCCGGTCGATCCTTGGGTGGTGCGACCGTCGTGGCACGTCTACGTCGGCCTCGATCGAGTGCGAGAGGATGCGTGCGCCGGCTGGGATTGCGTCTACGGCGGCGTCTCCGGTGGCGTCGGTCTGACACTCGGCTGGAACCGCGTCGCGCCGGGGTTCGCCTACACGTTCGCCGATCTCGACACCGCGGTGGGAGCCCCGTTTCGCGATCGCTACCGGCTCGAAGCCGGCGCTTCGATCGGGACGCAGCTGCAACCGATCGAGCCCTGGCGCCTGCAGCTCGAAGCTGGCTACCTCTACCCGTTTCTGGGTGTGGATCGCCCCGATTCCTTCGACGACGGCGGGGACGACGGAGTGAACTTTCGGTTACGCGCCGCGAGCTCGTTCTCGCTCACCCACGACGTCGAGCTACGCGCCGAAGCCACCCGCTGGCGCGGTGCCTACGAGAGCTTGCTCAGCGTGCGCCTCTACTTGTAGTCGTGACGTGCTCGGCGCCGAACAGGGAGCGGAGCTTGGCGGTGGCGAGAATGGAGTGGATCTCCCGGATCTTGCCGTCTGCGTCCAGCTCGACGTGAGTCACGAAGCGGTGCGGATAGCGCGGGTTCGTCACCGGCGCGTTCGCCACGAAGCACGGATCGCCGCTCAAGCGCTTGATCTCGAATCGAGCCTCCGCCGGCCACCAGCGCCGCACGTTGAGGAGGAAGCGCACGACCTTCGCGAGACCGACCACCGGCACCCGCGCTGCGTGGAACTCGCCGCCGCCGTCGCTCAGGATACGCACGTCGTCGGCCAGCAGAGCCTGGAGGCCGTCGAGGTCGCCGGTGGCCAGGCACGTCATGAAGCGCGCCAAGGTTTCCTCGGCGCGCTCGTTCGCAGCCGTCTTCGTCCGACGTGTGTGTTCGTATGCGTCGAGGCGTTTGCGTGCGCGATGGTGCTGCACCTTCACGTTGGCGACGCTCAACCCGAGCACCTCGCCGGTTTCCTCCACCGACGCATCGAGGACGTCGCGCATCAGGAGCACGGCGCGCTGGTTGGGCGTGAGCGCTTCGAGCGCCAGCAGAAAGGCGAACGAGGCGCTCTCGCGCAGGTCGTAGCGCGCCGTGGGAGAGCGTTCCGGCGGTTCCGCGGTCTCCGCCGGATGTGCGAGCAGCGGGTCGTTCTCGATCGGTTCGGGTAACCACGGCCCGACGTACGCGGTGCGCTTTCGAGCGCGCAGCCGATCGCGCGCGAGATTCATCGCCACCCGCGTGAGCCACGGCCGAAGCGGCTCGTCGAGTCGTGCCGGCGGACGTTCGAGGGCGCGGACGAACGTGTCTTGCACCACGTCGTCTGCGTCCGCGGCCGTACCGAGCATTCGGTAACTGATCGACCACAGGAATGCGCGGTGGGCGGCGAACGCATCCCGCGCGACGGCGCTCACCTCGTTCATCGACGCGTCACGCAGCGGCACGCGTCCGTGCGCCGAGATGAGCGAGCACGGCACGGGCCGTGCGGCGTGCGCTCGCGAGCGCCGCGTCGGCCAGGAAGCCGCAACCGCGTGTCCAGTCGCCCGCGACGAAGAATCCGGGACGCTCCGGCACGTCGATCACGGGCCGTCCGAGGAGCTCGCTGCGGCTGGCATCGGCGAGAGCGTGCTGCACGACCATCCGCCGCAGGTAGCGCGCGTGAACGACGTGCGGACGCCAACCGGGTTGGAGGCGATCGAGGCACGCTTCCAGCTCAGCGCGTTCTCCCGCAGCATCCGGCGAGCCCTGCGGTGCGAGGTACTTCGCGACGTGAATCACGGCACCGCCTGCGGGTGCCAGGGCTGCGGACTTGCTGTGCACGGAAAGGTAGAGCGGGCGATCGAAGCCGAGCGCGAAGGTGTGGCGCGTGTCGGGGAGCGTGTCGAGAGCGACGTCCAAGCACGCGGCCATCACCGGAACCGCCGCCGCGGCCGCACGATCGAGCGATGGTGCGCCGCCGCCGAGACGCCGCGCAAGCTCGGGGCTGCCTGCCACGACCACCGTGCGTGCTTCCAGCTCGTGCCCCGACGCGAGCAGCACACGATGACCCGCCGCGCTCGCGACCACCGCGTCCACCGCAGCGTCGGTGCGGATGACGACGCCCGCCTCGGTCGAGAGCCGCGCCAAGCCTTCGACGAGCTGCTTCCAGCCACCGTCCAGGTAGAGCACCCCACCCCGCATCGCACGTCGAACCTGGCCGAGCGCCGCGCCGGCGCTCATGTGCTCGGGAGCGTTGGTGTACGTCGAGAGCCGGATGAACGCCTCGACGAAGCGGCGTGCGCCCGCGTCGTGAACGTGGGCGTCGAGCCACGCCGCCACGGTGGTTCGCGCGCAGGCCTCCGAGTCGACGGCACGTGACGTGATGAGCGCCAGGAACTTGGCGATCTCGAGCTTGCCGCGCGCGCTCAGAATCGGGCTGGCGAGCAAGCTGCGTGGACCGAGTGGTAGCGGAGCGATCCCGTCGTCGACGAGCGCCCAGCCGTCGGTGGCCGGGGCAGCACCGGAAAGCGGTACCCCGAGCTCGGTGAGCACCGCGTGCGCCGCGCCCGCGCGGTAGAGGGCGTGCGGTCCGAGGTTGAGGCTGAAGCCGTCGCGGACGTGGGTGTCCGCTCTACCGCCCAACGTGGATGCGCGTTCCAACACCGTGACGCTGAGTCCCCCGCGCGCCAGATATGCCGCCGCAGCGAGCCCCGCGAGCCCACCGCCGACCACGATTGCGTCCAGCACTCCGCCTGGCATTTCGTCTCGCTCGTTCATGGATCGAGCCTCCTTTGCTCGTTCCACGTCCGAGACAGCCGAAAGGTTACAGTTGACCTCACGGTCCGTTCAGGCTCCAGTCGTAATCCAGGAATTCGATCCGGACCTCTGGCTTCGCCAGTGCGGCCGCGAGCGGTGGCCGTGCGTATCCGGCGACGAACTGCGCGAGCGTGCCGGATCGCTCGAAGTCTTCACGAAACCATTTGAAGATCGACGACAACCCCACCGCTCTGCCGTCTTCGAGCACGCGGTTCTTGGTGGCGTCGGCGAGAAAGCGGCGCGCGGCGTCCTCGAGCTGAGGGATCACCACGCTCGCACGGTAAGCCTCGGAGCGGAGCTCGGGGCAGCTACGCGAGGCACACACGATTCCGAAATGGATGAGTGGCTCGCCGATCTCCCGGCGTAGGATCTGGTGCTCGACGTCGTCGAGGGAGAGCTTCGCGCCGCGCAAGGGCTCCATTGGAATGAAGGGCTCCTTGAAGGCGGCAAAAGGCAGGATCCCGATGGAACGCACGCTGGTGAGTGGGTAGTGATCGAGCACCTGCCTCACCATGAATGCGTTGTAGGTGTTGATCCAGAACGCGAGTCGCTGCTCGCGCGTGAACGCGTCGTAGTCGTTGCGCGAGACGCTGGTGAGCGCATCGAGGTAGGCGGAGAGCTCGGTGCGTCCTCGGCTGCCCCAACGTGCGTAGTCCACGCGGCCGTCGGAAGCGAAGCGCGTGAGCTCTTTCGTCCACGCGGCGTGCTCGTGATCGAACGCCGCCGCCCACACCGGCAGGAGCAAAGCCACCATCGATGTGATCGCCACGAGCGCCAGACGCCGGCGTTCGTCGCCCCTTCGTTTGCTCGCTACGCATCGCTTCACGAGGTTGGCCTTGATCATGGGATGCCTCTCGGAATCGCGCACGAGCTGTGCGCGGGCATGCAGCTCGGTGTGTTCGGAATGTCGTTGTTTCCCCGCAGATTGCCGGGTTCCGTGGGCTCGGCCCACCGATTTTTTTCTTGACACGTGGAGCGCGGATCGGTGACCATGGCTGCAATTGCGACGGCATTCTGCGGCAAACACGCTTGATTCCGATCCCGCT
The DNA here is from genome assembly GCA_964450125.1 of uncultured bacterium. Lineage (GTDB taxonomy): Bacteria > JADJOY01 > JADJOY01 > JADJOY01 > JADJOY01 > JADJOY01. Next base: position 3,329 of record CAYVDO010000341.1, on the reverse strand, counting down.
CTCGTGCGCGGCTGAAGCAGTCCCTTCCCCGGCCTTCCGCGTAGCTCATTCCTTCGTGAGCTTCTGCACTCATTCGAATCTGGTGCTTGCACGACCGCTCAGGCCGCTCGTCGGCGCTGCTCGCGGTCGAGGAGAGTGAAGTATGCCCAAGAAGCTGTTTGTCGGTGGTCTGGCGTGGGGCACGGACGACGCGGGGTTGCGGCAAGCGTTCGAAGCCTATGGCTCGGTAACCGAGGCCAAGGTCGTGATGGATCGCGACACTGGCCGGTCGAAGGGCTTCGGCTTCGTGAGCTACACCGAAGACGCTGCTGCCGAAGAGGCGAAGCGCGCCATGAACGGCGCCGAGCTCGGTGGCCGCACCATTCGCGTGGACTTCGCGATCGACCGGCGCGCAGGTGAGCGCGGCGGTGGTGGCGGTGGCGGTGGCGGCGGAGGCTACGGCGGTGACCGTGGCGATCGCGGCGGCCGCGGCGGTTCGCGTGGCGGTCCGGGCGGCGGCGGACGTCGCCCCTACTGAACGCGTTCTTCCTCGCGCTCGTTCCTTCTCGTCATCCCACACGCCTCTCGGGTTCTTCCCGAGGGGCGTGACCGTCTCCCGCTCCCACGTGCGTCGCGCGGCATCGCTGTGGAGCTGCCGGCTTGAGTCCTCCACGATCGGTCGATCCTCTCCGTCTCGACGGAGTCTGGTACTTCGCATTCGGCGCCAACATGAACGAGCACGTGCTCGTGACGCGGCGCTGCATCCGGCCGGTAAGCGCCGAGCGCGCGACGTTGCTCGATCATCGATTCGCATTCGACGCTCCCGGTCTGCCCTTTCGCGAGCGAGCTTTCGCGAACGTGCACCGCAAGCGTGGCAGCGCCGTGCCGGGTGTGCTCTACCGCATCACCGCCGCCGACCTGCGCCGCCTCGACCGCATGGAGGGCAAGGGAATCGCGTACGTGCGTGTGGCGAGCACGGTATGCCGCGACGACGGCGACGAGATCCAGGCCTGGCATTACCAAGCGCGCTGGCCGCGCCCCGGACAGCCACCGTCACGCCGCTATCTGGATCTCTTGCTCGAGGCCGCCGAGCACTGGCAGTTGCCGGAGTCGCATCGGCTTCGCCTACGCGTAGCCCGCGGCGATTCGACTTCCTGAGCGGCGCGTCACGACCGGAATGGGCGTACCCAATCGTCGGTCGCGGCGAGACGCGCGAGTAGCTCGCGCACGGGGAGCGGCGCGCCGGGCGGAATCAACTCTGGCGCCAGATCGGCGAGTGGCGCCAGCACGAAGCGTCGCACGTCGAGCAGCGGATGCGGGATCTCGAGATCCTCCTCCGACACGATCCGATCGCCGTAGACGAGCACGTCGAGGTCGATGACGCGCGGCGCGTTTCGCGTGGTGCGCACCCGCCCCATCGCGGTCTCGATGGCGAGGCAGCAGTCGAGCAATGCGTGCGGCGGGAGCGTGGTGACGACACGCACCGCCGCGTTCAAGAACGCCGATTGCGGCGGCCCGCCCACCGGCGCGGTCTCGTAGACGGGCGAGCGCTCGAGCTCGACGATTCCGGGCGCCGCACGGAGCCGGGCGCATGCTTCCTCGATTCGCGCCAGACGATCGCCGAGGTTGCTGCCCAGCCCGAGGTAGGCGATCTCAGCGCTCGTGTCGCTCATGCCGTCGCAAGTGCCCCGCGTGCATGGATGAAAACCGATCCGCGCCCAGCTACGATGGCCCGCGCCGCGCCGCCGCCATGACTACCAAAGACGGAAAGCCCGAGCACGTTCCCCAGCGGCGTTACCGACGACGCGAGACCTCGCTGCGCGCGCGTTTCAGCGCTGATGGGTCGGTTTACCACGCAGGCGTGGCGACCTCGCTGAGCGCCGATGGCGCCTTCGTGCAGACCGACGTGCTGTTCCAGATGAACACCCGCGTCATCTTGGAGGTGCCGCTCGGCGCCGAGCTAGGCGAGGCGCGCGCGGTGGTGCGCATCGTCTACCTGAATCGCCGCACCGGGACCGAGATCGTACACGGCTTCGGTGCGCAGCTCGTGGAGCCGCCCGACGAGCTACGTCAGCGGATCGAGCGCTTCATCGACGATTACTCGTCGCCGGCGGCGATCGCACGCGACGGCACGCTCGAGTGGCCGTTCGGCAAGGAACGGAAACCCCTGGACGGCGGTGAACCCCATAGGCTCGATTGGCTGGAAGCCGACGAGACGGGAGAGGCGTGGCACAGCTCGACCTGAGCGAGTATCGCGACCTGCTCTTCGATGGGCGGCGCATGCTCGCCGCGAGCGACGCGCCGCGGGTGCGCTTCGCGTATCGGGGCCATCGGTTGGCGCCGGTCTCGGGTCTGTCGCGCACGTGGTTGCTCGCCGCGCTCGGCGGACCTCCGGTTGTTCCGGCGGCGCAGCCCCCCGACGTGGCGCTCGAGCAAGACTCCGCTGACCTGCCGGCATCGCAGGCCGAGATCGAGGCCGATGGGTCCGTCGACCAGGATGCGCCCACCGACGTGCTCGCGCTCGGTGCGGCGAGCGAAACGGACGCGCGCGTCGAGCCGGAGCCGAGCGAGTTGGCCCCCGAGTATCCGGACTTCGTCGAGCCTGAGCTGGAGCCGATCGCCTCCGTCTTCATCGACGCGATCACCTTGCAGATGTGGCTCGTCGATGTGCTACGGGTGCAGTCGTTTCGATTGGAGCGATTCACCACCACCGAGCGCGACGCGCTGGAGGTGGTGAATGCCGAGCTCGTCGAGCTGGAAGGCCGGCTCACGGAGATCGGGGCCAGCGGCGAAGTTCCGCGTGAGATTCAGGGTGCCTTGCGCAAGCTCGGTCGCGAGTTGTCCTCGCTCGCCACCTTCGCGGAAGTGGCGTTGGCGAACGTGGCGCTTGCGCTCGATACCGATGCTGCGAGCGCCGCGCGACGAGAAGCCCGAGCCCCCTTGGATCTGGGAGAGTCGCCGCGAGCCGAGAAGGCGCGCGAGGCCGAGCGTGGTCGCGACGCCCGCGGGGCCCCGACGGCGGCGTCACGGGCGGTCGACGTCGTGCGCGTGGGCCGCGTCAAGGTGCGGTTCTCGCCGAAGGAAGTTCGGGTGCTGCAAGTCGTCGCTTTCGCGGTGATGCCGCTCGTGGTCGCGGCTGCGATCGGGTTCCAGTACTGGCGTGCCACGGCGGTAGCGCCGGCGAGTGGTGGCGCCGAGCGCGGGCTCTCGAACGTCGCGGGTCACGCGGTGGGCGATCTCTACGTCATCGAGCTGCCGCGCTGGTCGGACTTCGATGCCGATCGTGTTTGGCTCTTGGACTTGACCAAGGCGGTATCGGCGGCGGGCTATCGCGGCGCACGCTTCGAATA
>CAYVDO010000340.1:0-8788 GCA_964450125.1 uncultured bacterium | reverse complement strand
CATCTGCTCCTCTCTGCCGGTTTATCCCGGCGCACGGGACCCACCCCCAAGTCGCATCGCTTCGCTCGCGGCTCGCCGCTGGCTCGCGGAGAGATGGACCGAGACCGTGGAGACCGAGGCACGATGCGGCTGGACGGCCGGCGGTCGTCCAGGCTGCGGCCTCGTTCATGCGATCAGGATGTAGCGGCTGGGGGTTTCGGCAACGCGCGGGCAGCTTCCAAGAGCTCGCGTACCGCGCGCACCAGCGCCTGACCTTGATAGGGCTTCTGCAGCACGCGACACGGCGCGAGCGTACCGCGCACGCTGTCGAGGTGCTCGGGCGCGTAGCCGGAGATCCACACCACGGGCAACGCAGCCGCACGGCAGCGGAGCTCGCGCGCCAGATCGATGCCGTTCATCCGCGGCACCGCCACGTCTGCGACCAGCACGTCGATCGCGCCCGACGCGTTCTCGAACGCCGCCAACGCCGCCTCACCCGTCGCGGCTTCGACCACGCGAAAGCCTGCGCTCGTCAGTAGCCTCGCCGCCAAGCGGCGAATCGCATCCTCGTCCTCCACCAGCAGGATCGTGGCGCCCGGCTCCGGGTTGGCGCGCGCGCCTGGAGACCGGGCTTGTGCCGCGGCGGGACGGACGTTGGCGGTGGGCAAGACCAGCGTGAAGGTGCTGCCTCCTGAGAGCTCGCTGACCACGCCGATGAAGCCGTTGCTCTGCTTCACGAATCCGTAGACCATCGCGAGCCCGAGCCCCGAGCCTCGGGCCAAGCCCTTGGTGGTGAAGAACGGCTCGAAGATGCGAGCGCGAGTGGCGGCATCCATGCCGACGCCGTCGTCGGCCACCGCCAAGACCACGTGATCCGCCGGATCGAAGTGCTCGGCACAAAGCTCCACGTCCGTGACAGTCGCCGGGCGGGTGTGGATGCGGACGTGACCTCCCCGAGGCAGCGCGTCGCGGGCGTTGACCACCAGGTTGAGCACCGCTTGCTCGAGCTGGCCTCGATCGCCGAAGGCCGGCTCGAGACCGACGTGCAGGTGCAAGCTGAGCTCGATGCCTTCACCGAGCAAGCGCCCCACCATGCTCGCCATCGCCGAGGCGAGCTGATTCAGGTCGATCGCTTCGCGGCGCAGCCGCTGCTTGCGACCGAATGCGAGCAGTTGCTGGGTGACGGACGCCGCGCGCGCGCCGGCGGCGATCACTTGCTGCAGATCGGCCGCCTCCGGCCGATCGGGCGCGATCCGGTTCTGCGCCAGCTCTGCATGGCCGAGGATCACGGTGAGGATGTTGTTGAACTCGTGCGCCACGCCGCCGGCAAGCTGCCCGATCGCTTGCAGCTTCTGGGCTTGCAGCAGCTCTTGCTGCGCTCGTTCGAGGTGGGCGAGGCTCGCCGCCAGCTCTGCGGTGCGCTGTCGCAGGTCCTGCATCAGCACGCAGCTCTCGAGCGCGCGTTCGAGATGAAGCCTGAGCAACGCCAGGAACGGCTCGTGGGCCGCGGTGAGGGTCTCGCGGTGAAACGCCGCGCGCCGCTCACCACGGGTGCCGATCACGATGCCCGCGACGCGACCGGCGACCGCCGTGAGCGGCACACACGCCACCACCCGCTGATCAGCGGCGCACAGCGCGGTGCTGATCTCGGCAAGCGCCTCCGCGCCCGGGGCTGCCGACAGCCTCGCACCCACGCAGGGCGTGCCGCCAGAACACGAGATCAGCCTTCGGACCCGATCGAGGACGGCGCTGCTCGGCGAGGCGTGGCCTTGAGGCAAGCCGGCGGTGACGAGCTGCTCGTGGTTGCCCGCCTCCGCAGCGCGCAACAGGCACACGGCCAACACCGTGTCCACGTCGAAGCTGGCGCGTACCAACTCGGCGGCTCGTTCCAAGATCGTCGACGGACCGTCGGTGCCTACGCTGACGAGCGAGAGCTCGCTCAAGGCACGGATGCGAGCCAGCTCGCGCTCGCGCTCGCGCTCGGTGCGAAAGAGCCGCTGCTCGGTGCGCACGAGCAGCTTGACCTGCTCATCGAGCGCCGCGTTCTCGCGCTCGAGGCGCTGGAGCTCGGCGATCGGGTCGGAAACAAGCTCAGTCGGCATCGAAGAGCGCGCAGAGCACGACCGTGTAGTTCTGGTAGCGCGGCTTGCCGGCGACCGGTGCGATCTCGCCGTAACAATGGAATCCCATCCAGGGCACCGAAGCGCCGAGCACGGCCTGGAGCGGGCGCACGATCTGGTCCGCGGCGCATCCCCCGAAGAGCACCTGTCCGCGGCCCGCGCAATCGAACTGAAGCACCAGCGCAGGAGAGCGCCTACGACCTCGCTCGAGAATGCGGCGCGCGCAGCGCTCGGCGCTGTCGCGGATTCGATCCGGATCGCGGCGGGCGATCCACACCTTGCGACCGGTACCAAGGCCGCCACCTGGGAAGAAGAGCGCGTTGGTCGCCTTGTCCAGCCCCAGCGGCGTGCGGATGACGTACGGATCGCGCTCGTCGTCGTGCTCGTCGAGGGCTCCCGCGGCGACGCGATCCGCGAGGCTCAGGTGGATTACACCTTCGGCGTTCAAGTCCTGCGGATCCCCCTCGAGGTAGTCCTTGAACACCGTCCAGGCCGGGCGTCCGCCGATCTCGTGGAGCCAGCCGCCTTCGGCGCGGGTGATCACGAGCTCGCGACCGATGGGTGAGCAGCCGTGGCTGATGGCGACCTCCAGGTGGGCGTCGCCAGCGAGCAGCACGGCAGCGACCGCGCCGCTCGCGACCTCGTCGTCGACGAACTGGTACGTCCGCTCGAACGTCATCGCATCTCCCGCCGCGCCACCGATCACAGGCACCGCGGGCGGCAGTCGCTCGCCGAGAGCCTCCAAGAACTCCGTGCAATCGCCCAACAAGCCGTCGGGAAAGACGAACAACCCGAGTGGCCGCGTCACGTCTACGGCGGTGATGGCTTCCGCCAGCTTGCGGCCCGCCGCGGCGGAGTCGTTGCCGTATCCGGAAACGAGGAACGGATGGCAGGTGACCGCGTCGGAAGCGATGGCGAGCACGGCCACCGCCTGCTCGCGCTCCTCGGAGTCCGCGCACGCGATCACTCCCTCGCCCGTGCAGCCCGCGATGCGCGCGCCTGCCGCGACGTCGCGGATGCCCGCGAGCATCGCGCCGTGATCGTGAACCGCGGTCGCGAACACCCAACAGAAGCGCGGCACCCCTTCCGGCAAGCCGGCGAGCGCCAGCTCGGCGGCCTGACGACCGGCTGCGCGCGAATCCCGAAGCAAGCTCTTGCCGACGCCGGCGCGCAGCATTCCCACACTCCGTCCTCGGGGTGCGCATCGCCGCCCGCGCCAAAGCCCCACCCCGGTGTCGGGAATGCTACCGCAGCCCACGCGCGGTTGGACCAGAATTCTTCGCCGCGGGACGACGAAAATGGCTTGCCAGCAGCGGCGAGCGCGCACGGCATCACCCTTCGATTCGGGCGATCGACTTCGCGATGCGATTGCGGGTCGCTCAGCCTGCGCCGTGCTTCTCGAACCACGCCTGCAAACGCGACCAACCGTCTTGGGCGGCGTCGGCGCGATACGTCGCGCGATAGTCGGCGTGGAAGCCGTGCGGCGCACCGGGGTAGACGACGATCTCGGCCGACTTGCCCGCGGCGGCCAGCGCAGCGCGCATCTTCTCGATGTCGGCCTGGGGAATCCCGTCGTCCGCGCCGCCGTAGAGACCGAGCACCGGCGCCTTCAGCTCCGCGACCAAATCGACCGGCTGCTTCGGATGAAGCGCGTCGCTGGGCGAGCTCGCGACGCGCCCGTACCAAGCGACACCCGCCTTCAGCTTCGGACTGTGGGCGGCATAGAGCCACACGATTCGGCCGCCCCAGCAGAATCCGGTGATGCCGAGCCGCGCGGGATCGGCCTTCCCACTCGACTCCGCCCACGCCGCCGCCGCGTCCAGATCGCGCATCACCTGCGCGTCGGGCACCTCGTACACGACCTTCTCCAGGATCTCCTGGACGTTGGTCATCTTCGAGACGTCACCCTGGCGAGCGTAGAGCTCCGGCGCGATCGCCAGATGACCGAGCTTCGCGAAGCGTCGGCACACGTCCTTGATGTACTCGTGGACACCGAAGATCTCCTGCACCACCAGCACCACGGGTAGTCCCGTGGCTCCCTCGGGCATCGCGCGGTACGCCGGCATGGTGCCGCCCGTGACGGGAATCTGGACTTCCCCGGCCACCAACCCCGTAACGTCGGTCTGGATCGCGGTCTGCGCCATCACCGGTCCCGCCGCGGCGGTGAATCCCGCAGCGAGCGACGTCACCACGAACTCCCGGCGGGTGAACGAGGATGCATCGGAGCCCTGCGCTCGGTCGTCGTTCGGCATGCGTGTGCTCCCCCGGCGGCGAAACTAACAGGCTGCTGAAGAACTCGCGAGAGCGAGTTCTTCAGCAGCCTACCGATGTTTCCTCGGGGGTCTGTTCCAGACCCCCGCCCCGCAAAAGGCGCGGTGCTCAAAGGGCCCCACTCCCAAGTCGACTCGCTGCGCTCGTCGGCGCGCCGCTGGCGCGTGCCTCTTTCAGCGGCCTGCTAACTCATCATTTCGATCCACCGCGATCCCGCGACTCTTGCAGCCCAGGCTGCGGGGTCGCGGATCCGGGTCGGCGCAGAAGGCTCAGGTGGCGGTGACCAGGCCCTTTCGCCGAGCAGGCGAACTCAGCGCAAACGTCGGAGAGCCGCGGGAGGTCCAGCGAAAGATTCCCCGGATACGCTGCGATCGATTCCGGCGGAACCAGGTGCGCCGGCACTTTCAGCCGAGAGGTGACCGATGACGATCGTTTTCTACGCGGGCTCGGGTTCGCCCTACGTGTGGCGCGTGTGGCTCGCGCTCGAGCACAAAGCACTCGCGTACGAGTTGCGGATGCTCTCGTTTCAAGCGGGCGATCTGACCAAGCCCGAGTTCCTCGCCATCAATCCGCGCCACAAGGTGCCGGCGATCGTCGACGACGGTTTCGCGCTCTACGAGTCCAGCGCCATCGTGCGCTACCTGGAGGAGTGTTATCCGGATTCGGGGAGGTCGCTCTTTCCGGGCAACGTGACGACGCGCGCGATCATCAACCGCATGATCGCGGAGACCGACGCGTACGTCGCTCCGGCCATCGAAGACCTGGTGGAGGAGATTCTCTTCACGCCGGAGCCCGAGCGCGACGCCGAGAAGCTCGCCGCGGCCCGCGCCAGCCTCGGCGAAGAGCTGGCGCAGTTCGAGCGCGACATCGTCGGCGAGTACCTGGCTGGACCGGCGGTGTCGGCAGCGGACTTCACGCTGCTGCCCTCGGTGGCACTTGCGCGCCGCATGCAAACGCGATTCGTGCCGACGCTCGACATCGACGGCATCGTCGGACCCAAGCTGCGGGCGTGGGAGAAGCGGATGGAAGCGTTGCCGTACTTCGCGAAGACGATCCCGCCGCACTGGAAGTCGTAGCCATTCCGACGAGCTCGCGAGTGCGAGCTCGTCGGGGGTGCTGATGTCTCCCCGGGGGGCTTTTCAAGCCCCCCGCCCACCGCGGCCAAGCCGCGTTGGGTCCCACCCCCAAGGCGACTCGCTGCGCTCGCGGCTCGCCTGCCGGCTCGCGGAGATCGGGAAGCCGAGCGTGGAGACTGCGGCGCGAGTCGATCGGCGCAAGCGAGCTGCTCAGCGCACGCGCATGCCGCGCGCAGGATCCCAGTGAAGCGGCCGATCGCTCTTCGGTAGCGGCGCTTCGGCGACGGCGCCGATCGCGACACCGTGCGGCCAGTCCGGCGGGCAGATCGCGATGAAGCGCGCGTAACCGCCGGTGCCGCCACCGAGCTTCGGATAACCGATCACGATCAAGGCGCCCGTTTCGGGCACCTGGTCGAGGTGCGCTACACCCTCGGCTTGCGTGTAGCCGTGGTGCATCAGCCACGCCTCGCCTTCGAGCGTGGGCGTGGTATCGGTGTCGAGCGGCTCGTGGCCGTGAAAGAGGATGTGCCGCTCCTCGTGCAGGAATCGCAGCGCCGCGAGGCTCACACCGGGAAACGGCGTGCGGGTCGCGAGCGCGGGATCGGGCCAGTCCTTCGACCAATCGGAGCGCACCATCACGACCGCGCCCGCGGGGATGCGCCCGTTCCGACCCTCCCACGCGAGCAGGTCGGCCACTTGGAGATGGTAGCCCGGGTCCTCGATCACCCGCTCCACGATCGACACCACGACCAGCGGCCGCACCGCGTAGGTCGGCGGCAGCTCGTCGATCGCCGGGTAGCTCGGATCCCAGTGTGCCGGTGGATCGAGCTGGGTGCCGAGCTGGTCGGTGGCAAGCGAGTAGCGCGTCGCCTCGAAGCCGTCGGAGGCGTAGCTGTAGGCCTTGCCGGTCTTGGGATCGAGGGTCGCCTCGAACCGGGAAGCGCCGAAGCCAGCCCACACGGGGATGCTCGGCGTGATGGTGTGCGTGAGGTCCACGTAACGCGCCCTCGCCAGCGACTCGTCGTAGACTTTCCACAAGCTTCCCGTGGGAGCGCGCCCCCCATCCGTTTGCGTGCCGATCCGCGCGCATGCGGCAACGAGCGTCATTCCCATCCAGCCGACCCACACCACCGAGCGCCCATGAGCCCATCGCATCCGCAGGTCCTCCCGATACCGCTGCATCGAACACCGCGCAGCGCGCCGCGTTTCTACACCCATCGGCAGCGGCGAGCCCACTCGATGGCGCTCGGCGCGATTCTCGCTGCATTGCTCGTGGGCAGTGTGGCGTGCGGCTCCTCCGGCTCGGACACGGCATCCGCCGAGGACCCGCGCTTCATCACCGACGATCAAGGGCGAGCGCTGATCTTGCACGGGGCCAACGTCGCTAGCTCGGCCAAGACGTCGCCCGATCGCATGCCCGACATCAGCGAGGACGAGGTCCATCGGCTCGCGAGCGAGTGGGGCTTCAACCACGTTCGCTATCTCTTGAGCTGGGATGGCGCCGAGCCGAGTCCCGGCGTCTACGACGAGACCTATTTTCAGGGCGTCGAGAAGCGCCTCGATTGGCTTCACGCCGCCGGCTTGCACGTGATGCTCGACATGCATCAGGACGTGTGGTCGATCTACACCTGCGGCAACGGCAATCCCGAGTGGACCGTGCGCAGCGAAGGCCTAGTGGTCGAGAGCCCGTGCCGCTCACCGTGGTCGTTCAACTACTTCCAGCCCGCGGTGACGCGGATCTTCGACAACTTCTGGGCAGGCGACGCTGGCTCGCACGCGGACTTGCAGCAGCATTTCGCGGCCATGTGGCGCGCGGTCGCCGCCCGTTTCGGGGATCACCCAGCCGTCATCGGCTACGACATCCTGAACGAGCCTTACCCCGGCTCCTACTTCGACAAGATCGAGGCCGGCGTGCGTCGCAGCCCCAAGCAAGGTGCGCCGTCCGCAGCGTTCGACGTGGAACGCTTCGCGCCTTTCTATCAGCGAGTCATCGACTCCATTCGCACCATCGACGAGCGCCACTGGATCTTCTTCGAACCCCGCTTCGGCGCGCCCGGCAACGGCTCGCCGTCGTGGATCCCACGCCTCGAGGACCCGCGGCGCGGCACGCCACGCATCGCCTACGCGCCGCATCTCTACTCGGCCATCGCCGAAGCCGCGAACGTCTACTTTCCGTGGATCGACACCGTGGCCGCGTGGGAGCGCGAGCGGCGCACCGACGTCGACCGCCAAGGCGGACCGCTGGTGATCGGCGAGTTCGGATTCGCGTGGTCGATGACGGACGCCGCGCGTTACATGACCGACGTCCTCGACATGGCGGATCGGCTGATGGCGGGCTGGGCGTATTGGGCTTGGGACCCGGGCGGACCTAGCGGCTGGGCGTTTTACGATCGTGCCACCGGCACGCCGAACCCCAACAGCGAGTACCTCGGCAGGCCCTACCCGCAGCGCATCGCGGGATCGCCCACGGCGTACGGTTTCGACCACGCGAACCGCGTCTTCGAGCTCACCTTCACCGACCGCCACGGCGTGAGCGGCGCCACCGAGATCTACGTCGGCGAGCACCGCAACTACCCGAGCGGCTGGCACGTCGAAGTGAGCGATCCCGACGGCACCTGGACGCAGAGCTGGGACGCAGCGCGCGAGTTGGTCTCCGTGTCCACGCCGTTGACCGGTGGCGAACATCGCATTCGGGTCTTGCCCGGAAGCGGATGAACCCGCAAGAATCCGAAGGAAACGCATTCCGCACCCACATTCGGGTCCGCGAGGGAGGACGAGTCGTGACGCCCGCCGAGGTCCACGAGCGCCGAGAAGAGCTGCTCATACTCGACGTTCGAGAGAACGACGAATGGAACGCCGGACGCATCGACGGCGCTCTTCACATCCCCATGGCGGAGGTCGACACTCGCGCCGAAGAGATCGATCCCACGTGCACCATCGCCTGTGTGTGCCGTAGCGGCACCCGCAGCGCCAAGATCACCAACATGCTGCGCTCACGCGGGTACGACATCCACAACATGGACGGCGGGATGCGCGCGTGGGATGCCGCGGGCCTTCCGTTCGTCGACAAGAACGGCGGGCCCGGTCGCGTGGTCTGAGTTGTTTGCGGGGGGCTTTTCAAGCCCCCCGCCCATCGCGGCAAAGCCGCGATGGGACCCACCCCCGAGGCGCATCGCTACGCTCGCGGCTCGCCTACCGGCTCGCGTGGAGAGCGTTGCGCTGGTCGCGAGTCGGGGTGCGCGGTCGTGGGCGTTTCAAGCCCCCCGCACATCGCGGCCAAGCCGCGGTGGCGCGGTAGGGACGCCCGTCACCGGGCGCCCCCCGCACAGAACCCAGCGGGCG
>CAYVDO010000339.1:0-8794 GCA_964450125.1 uncultured bacterium | reverse complement strand
GCCGAGGAGCGCGCCATGGCCGACATCGAGAAACACAATTCCCGGCTCGCGGGCGTGCTGTCGAACCGAGACCTCCCCTGGATCCCCGGATTCGAGGAGCGCCCGGTCACGGAGTTCATGACCCCGATCGAACGCCTTGTCACCGCACCCGCGGGCATTGCGGTGGAGGAAGCCGAGCGGCTCATGTTCGAGCACCGCATCGAGAAGCTCCCTCTGGTCAGCGAGGACCAGCGCATCGTCGGGCTCATCACCAAGAAGGACATCTTGTCGTCGCGCCAGCGTCCCGGCTCGAGCCGCGATCCCAAGGGACGCCTGCGGGTGGCCGCGGCGGTCGGTGCGCGGGGCGACTTCCTGGAACGCGCGATCGAGTTGGTGGCCGCCGGCTCCGACTTGCTGGTGGTGGACATCGCCCACGGCCACTCGCTGGTCATGCGCCGTGCGGTCGAGGCGCTGCGGGCCAGGCTCGGCGACGTCGAGCTCGTGTGCGGGAACGTGGGAACCGCCGAGGGCGCTCGCTTTCTGCGCGACCAGGGTGCGGACGCGATCAAGGTGGGCATCGGCCCGGGCCGGGGCTGTCGCACCCGGCTCGAGACGGCCGCGGGTGTTCCCCAGCTCCAGGCGATCCGGGAAGCCTGGTGCGCCGTGGGAGACACGACCCCGATCGTGGCCGATGGCGGAGTGCGCCACGACAAGGACATCTTCCTCGCGCTGGTGTGCGGGGCATCGGCGGTGATGCTGGGAAGCGTGCTGTCGGGAACCGACGAGGCACCGGGGCGGGTCATCGAGGACCCGTCCACCGGCCAGCGCCGCAAGATCTATCGCGGCATGACGTCGCCACAGGCGGTGCTCGGCTCGCTGTTCGACGACGGCGACGAAATGGATCTGGAACCGGAGCCGCTGGCCGACGCCTCCCCGGAGGGCCAGGAGGTCCAGCTCCCCTACCAGGGCAGCGTGGTTCCCATCCTGCGCCGCATCCGCGCGCACCTGCGTTCGGCGGTGAGCTACGGTGGCGAGGGTCGCCTCGAAGCGCTGCGGGCGCTCGCGGCGGACCGTCCCCTCGACTTCCTCGTGCCGCTCTCCGGTGCCGCCCGCGACGAATCGTTCGAACGCTGACGACGGTCGCTCCGCCGGCGAAGAGCCTGTCGGGAGTTCATTTCCGACTTTGGCTCGGCGCGGCGACGGGAACCATGTTCGTTCCTCCTCGATGACGCTACGAGCGGCGTTCGTATCGCTCGGCGTCAATGTGCGCGCGCTCTTCGAGGTGGAGAGGCGATCTGCGACGAACCACGACCTTCGATGGTCGAACGGCGGAAGGCGGCGACGAACGGCCAGCGGCGGGCGCGGTGCTCGGCGTGGCAACCTTGAGCACGATGTTCGCGGCGCTGCGCCGAGGGCGCGCCCCACGTCGGCGGATGCTTCGTTGCGGCTCGACGCCCACACGCGAAGGCGTCGTGCGATGGGTGGCGACGACGTGCGCGTCGCGGGACCGAGCTCCTTCGACCGAGTCCACAGGCGAGTGAGGCGACCTAGCCTGCATCATTCACGAACGTCGCGCTGCGGCTGCGACGGAGCGCGACCCTCCATGCTTCCCATGCGCCGGGTACAACCTTGCCGCTCTTGCGCTTGCAGGGGCGCACTCGAATAGTCATCGGAGCGAGCCTCGGTTCACCAGATCACGTCGCTCAGAGATGACGCAGGAGCTCGTCGCGACGGACGCGGAAGCGACCCCCGTCCCCCCCCGGGGGGCAGCGCGCCACTCGCTGCAAGCACGAACACCACCTTCGTGCTGGGGAGCCTCGAGAGTTCGGCCACTTCGGGAGCCGTGAGCAGGGTCGGCAGCGCTGACGGGTCCACGACGAGTTTTCCGTGTGACCTGGTCAACTTCAGACCGACGCCCTTGCCTTCGCTCGTCGAATCGATCGCCATCACCAACGCCTCCGCTCCGCCAACGCCATCGGGACCATCGGGATCCGAGGCGTGGAAGCACAACGACCACGGCGCCTTCGACACGATCGAGCTGGCCTGGAGCGTGGCTCCCGAACGGCATTTGCGCCGACACGACCTCGGCGCGGTGTTTGGGATCGACGTCGAAGAGGTGGAGACGGAGATCGTCTCCCAGCGCAAGCGCACCCCCTGATCGGGCGCCGAGCCGAAGCGCAAGCCGGAGCTGACTCAGCGAAGGGCGGCCGCGAAGAAGACCAGCGTCTCGCGTGCACGATCCCTTGCCGCAAAGCCGGCAGCCCATCGAAGCCAGGCAACCAAGCGCCCCCGCTGAACAAGCGATCAAGAGGCGCAGGGCGCACCCGCTTCCGCACCGCAAGCCGGATTGGGTGAATCACCGTGTGCGCTCAACAGCGCCAACACCGCGCGGGCGTCCACGCGCCCGCGGAAGGAGCCGGCTCTCGCACTTACCTCACACCGCTGCGAGGCAACCGTAGCAGCCGCCACCCTTGCCGCTCACCAGGCCAATGGAGCTTCCGCACTCAGCGCAGGTCATCGAACCCGCGACTAAGTGGGTTGGGTAGTGCTTCTTGCGGCCGCCCTGAGCGGTGCTGAAGCCGCGACGGCGCCTAAGGAACTCCGCCAAACTCGATCGTGAACTCGAGATCGGTGATCGGCGTTTCGTTCTTCAGCACCACGGGTGTGATGCCGACGTTGTCGGCGTAGGGGTCTTGCGCTTTCGCGGTGTCGAAGATCGCGCCGAAGATCATGGGCAATCCGAGGGTCGAGGACGTCAGCCGAAGGTCGAGGGACGGCTTCTGAGCAGCCTCGATACCCGGTGGCGGATACTCGAGCGCCACACTGTCGACCTCGTTGTACTTGCCGACCACGGCGATCTCGAGGTCGTCCACGCGGTCCTGCGGAAAGAAGCCAGGCTGGTCCTCGGGGATCCACGACACTTGCAGGCCAGTTCCGCTGGCTGTCGCGTGCGACATGTCGCCCGTGTCGCCTATGCCGCCCGAGAGGAGCGGGACATCGTCGAGATAGTTCGAAGCGAGCCTCAGCACACTGAGGTCGCCAGTCGCGTCGGAGAGCGCACCGTCGAGGTGGATGGTGTACTCGCCGAGGCAGCGCGCATCCGAGGTAGTCCGGTCGTAGGTGCACGTGGCCGAGATCGTGAACGAGCCGAACGTGTCGGACGTGCCCTCCGACACGGAACCGGATGCCTGCAACAGAATTCCACCTGTGTCCGCCGTGATTGCGTCGACGGTCGCGTGCCCGAGGATGGCGCCAGGGAGAAAGGGCTGAGTGTAGAGCGAGCTTCCCCATCCATTCGGGTCCATGCCGGGGTGTGGGCGGAAGATCACGGATCCGTCCTCGCTGATCACGGTTCCGAAGTGGAACCCTGCGGCGCACATTCGATACTCGACCCTGGCTTCCGACGGCACGACCTCGACCTCGTAGATGCGCCGCTCGGCGCAAGCCTGATCGGGCGATTGCGAGGACCACGCACACGGAGGCCCACACTCGAAACCGTCGCTGAAGACCGCGATCCCTGCCCGCGAGGCTCCACACCAGAGAAGGACCGTCACGACCCCCAGCACCGTCCGCTTCGTTCTGCACCTTTTCACACCACCCGATCTGGCCGGTGTCTTCAAGGAGACCTCCTTCGACGCACAGCCGAGCGTACGCCCGGTCGTCACAGCTGTCGTCGACCCGATCTTGCGTCCAACATCGTAGGGTGCTGGGACCCCCGTTCTGAAGTCTGCCCATACCGACTCCTCAGTCGGTGGGTTCGAGCGCCGAGGCTTCCGAACCGTCCAGCGTGACCGACACACCCAGGAGCGGTGCGCCAGCCGATGCCTCATCTTCCGGCAGAACCCGGCTCGTTCGGTTCGAGCCGGACACTCGGTCCCAGGCCACCGAGGTTTCGTCCTGGCAACTCCCGCAGGCGCCCGCGTCGAACGAGAGCTCGTGGGTCGAGTCGCCGCCTTGGGCGTCGGCGAAGCGATAAGCACTGTGGATCCGCAGGACCACGACCGAGCCGTCGATGCTGCAACGCAGGCCGGGACGTGCTTCGTCGTCGACGTCGATCTCGAGACCGTTGGCGGATCGGAGCACGTCGAATTCCTCTCGCGCGGCGGTGTCAGTAGGACCGAAGCGGACACGGGATGCATCGATGGGCTCGACGGAAAAGTCCGCCTGTTGCACGGTCACGGTGGTCCGTGCACCGGCCACCTCGCACCCGAGGGAGCCGGCGCTGCGCCGCCAAGTCCCTCCGATGTCCTTGGCGTCGAATCCATCGCCCCCGCCCCCGCCGCAGCCCACGAGCGCCGCGAGCGCGAGCGCAGTGGCACCGCGCTTGGCCATGCGCTGGTTACGTCCGATGACTTGCATGGGAACCCCTCCTATGCCCGAGTGGGCATCGTTGAATGGATGTGGGTCCCATGAGCAACGCGTGCGCCACGCGCGTTCGAGCTCCGGGGCGTCGTCCGGGCAGCACTTCGACAGGCGACAGAACCGCCTGGGATGTCAGCAGAAATGCGCAGCGCCCGATAAAAAGCCTCGACGACCTTTGGCAGGGCTGCGCTGACATCTGGGGGGCTGATGGACGAGGAAGCTCTTTCGATTTTTCGAAAATTCGTGCTCGCGTCAGTCCTTGGCTGGGATGCGCACTCGAGCAAACAGCAGCGTTCTTCGGCATCGAGCGGCTCGCCCGCTCGAGTGGCGAAGCTCCTCCGACTTCCGCAGCGAACGGCTGAGCCCTCCCCAGGATCGCAGCCAATACACCGGCAGCTCTCTGCCTCCGCGCCGGTCGTTCCGATCGCGCGAACGCGTCCGCTCACATCCCCAAACCGGGGATCGACGTCTGGAACGGCGCGAGCTTTGCTTCATCGGTCGGCTGTCGACGGCATCGGCGCGCGGGTGAGTCAGCGTTGCTCGCGGGTGCATTCCGCTCCCTACTTCGGATCGAAGGAGTGAGTCACGATGAGGCAGAAACCATTTCTTCCCTTGGATCTTTCAAACGTTTCTCTGGTGCTTCTCGTCTGCACGGCCTTGGCCGGCGGACCGCACTGCGGTGGCAACGGCGGAGGCTCGTTCGACGGCGGGACCCAGCCAGAAATCGTTTCCGTGGATCCCGACCCGGCGGGAGCGGGCGAGCTCATCCTCATACGCGGTTCTGGCTTCGGCGACGGTGCAGACCAGGTGGTCGTGCGCCGCGGTACGGATGTTCTCACCGTGACCCGCTGGAGCGAGACCGCCCTGACGGCGCTCTTGCCCACATCGAGCAGGCCTGGTGAGAGCCAGCTCTCCGTGGAGCTGGTGGGCAGTCGCTCCGCGGCGATCCCTCACCGCGTAGCAGACGTTGATCCGGTCGAGCGGCTGGCGGGGGGAGCCATTCGCTTCCTTTCGACTGCTTCCCTCGGGGGTCTCCCCATCAACGAGCTTCCGGCAAGCGCCCTACCTCCTTACGGCCGGCCACCGCAGGAGAGCTTTCACGTTCCGGCTCAAATCGGGGCCACCCTCGTCGCTCGTGTCCTCGCTCACGAGCTGCGCCGGACCTCGCCGACGTTCGAGGCTGGCCCGTCGACCGAGGAGCTCCTCGCGTCGACGGAGGACGTCGTCGATGCCGTGGCGCGCGTCCTGACGACGACCGCGTACGTCGATGCATCGACCGGTGGCCGCGCGTTCTACCAAGTACACCTCACGCCCTCCGGCGCAGTGCCAAGGGGCTCGGCGTTCGAGCGCACGATACCGTTCCTCGACAATGCCGAGCTCGTCATCGGGCTTCGGGTGGCGGCGCTGTACCTCCGGTCGTACCACCCGGCGCTGGCGGAGCGGATCGAGAACGAGCTACTACCGGCGTGGAACTTCGCGATGTGGCGGGTCGGCGACGACTTGGCCCTGGGCGCCCCCGACGATCCACGCGCCGGGCCGGTGCTCGATCGTCTCGTAGCCGAGGGACGGCTCGCAGTCGTGACTGCCGCGGCACATGGGTCGATCTCTGTGGACACCTTGCGGTCGGTCGTGGCGAGCATGGCGGCCGGATCGGCCGCGGCCAGCGGCAGCACGAGGACGTCGGGCTTCGTGCCTTATTTCGGAACTGGGCTCGAGATCTGGTCGGTACTTCCATTCCTGCGCGGCGAGCTCGCCACTCCCCTCGGGACCACACTCGTGACGTTGGGCGGGGCTCATCGGTCGTCGGCGCAACGCCTCGGACTCGCCGCTGCTGGCGCAACCGGGGTTGCCGACGGCTTTGGGAACTTCCGGCAATTCGGGTTCGGCCCGGCGGAGGTCTCACATGCGGACCTCGATCGCGCCGTGCTGGTGCCGCCGGCCGCGGGCATGGCCGTCGCCCTCGAGGACGGCGCGGCGCTCGCCAATCTGAAGGCCACGTACTCGGCGCTTCTGGAGGCGCGAGCGCTCGATCCGCTGTACGGAGCGCCCAATGCGATCGCCTTCGAGGACGGACTGGTGAACGAGCGGGACCCCGTGCGCGGCACCCTCGAGATGGCGCAGATGGCCATCGCGCTCCTCGATCACCTGCTGGGGCCCGGGACACTCGAGGCAGTGCTGCGCCGAGACCCAGCTTGGGACGCGGCGCGGCGCACGTACGAACAGGCGCTTGCCGCGCTTCCTTGAGCGCTGGAGACGCCGGAGGACGACGATGTCGCGCACCCGCCGATCGCGTCTCGTTTCGACGCGCTTGGTCCTGGCTGTACTCCTCCTGGTTGGCTGCACGCGTGTGCCCTCGCCGAAGCAGGCGGCCGGCATGCGGCTCCCAACCGACGCACGGCCGGCGGAGCCACCTCTCGACCGAGGGTCGATTGAGCTACTCGACGAGACCGAGGGAGCCACACTCGACTACTTCCTCGAGCGCACCGACGAGCACGGGTTCACGATCGAGAGCACTCGTTGGCCAGTGGGTAGCACGGCCGCGAGCGGCTTCTACCTAGCGATCCTGCCGGTCGCGGTGTTGCGCGGGCGGATCGACGAGAGCGAAGCCTACGAGCGCGCGCTGCGTACCGTCGAGAGCTTCTGGGACGACCCGGATGATCCCGCGGACCTGGCCGTGGAATCGGTACACGGCTTCTTCCCCCATTGGTTCGACCGTCGGACTGGGCGCTGGAACGGCGAGGACTGCTACTCGTCCATCGACACGGCGCTCTTCGTATCGGGATTGCTCACGATCCGGCAGGCTTTCCCCGACTCGGCGCTGGCGCGGACCGCTGACCGCCTGGTATCGGCCGTCGACTGGGATTGGATGAGTAATGGACTGTGCGCCGTGAACTTCGGTTGGCGCCCGCACGATCGGCTACCTGCGAAGCCAACGGCCCGCTGCGACGAGCCTTGGTCCGGATTCCACCCGCGCTCCTGGACCGGCTACAACGAGGGGCTGCTCGCCGTTTTGCTGGCTCTCGGTTCGAGCGCTCATCCCATCGACGGTCACCGCTGTCCGGCGGCCGAGGTGTGGCGCGCCTGGACGAGCACTTACCTCCGCCGCTCGTTCACCCTCGACGGCCAATCGCTGAGCTACGTGTGGGACGGGCTCAATCCGGCGCTCTTCGTCTTCCAGTACCCCCACGTCTTCTTCGACCTGCGCGGCAAGACCGATTCCGCCGGCATCGACTACTTCGAGAACTCGCGCCTCGCCACGCTTCACAACCGGATCGCCTCGCTCGAGTTTGCCGGCCGAAAACGAGACGATCCGCCGTTCTGGGGGCTCACCTCGTCGGAGTGCCTCGGGCATCCGTGCCTCTACGACCAGCACGGCCCCGGCAAGGAGGACGGCACGCTGGCGCCCACCGCCGCGGCCGGATCCTTTCCGTTCACGCCCACGCTCTCGCTCGACGTGATCCGCGCCATGTGGGCCTACGAACCGTGGCCGGGCGAGTGGTTCTTCTCGCCGTGGTACCGGCTGCGCGGCCGGTTCGGCTTTTACGATGCATTCTCGTTGCCCAAAGACTGGGTCTCGGGGAGTTACGTCTCGATCGACCAGGGCGCGATCGTCACCATGATCGAGAACCATCGATCGGGACTGGTGCGGAACCTCTTCATGCAGAACGACGAGGCGCGGCGCGCGCTCGAACGAGCGGACATCCGCGCAAGGGGCGAACGTGCGGGTTGAAGCGGGTCTTTTCGACACGAGAAAAGGGGGTGCGTGATGAATGTGCCGATCGTGCCTCGGGTGCTGGCGTCGGTGATCGCCGCGATGGGGCTCGCCGCGGGCTGTGGCTCGGGCGGCAACGGAGACGACGGGAACGGGGGAGTGCCGGCGCCGGTCTGCGCGGCGCTGCCCGAACCCTCCGAGCTGATCAGCGACTTCGACGGCGCGGGCTCGGCCACGGGCTCGGCGCCGTTCGCTTCCATGGCGCCGGATCCGGTCGCGCAGACGAGCCTGGGTGAAGTGCGGGCCGGCGGCTGCGATCGCTCGATCGCCGCGTCGCTGGCTTACGACGTCACGGCGACCGGGTCCTACGGTGGCCTCTCCTTCCAGATCCCGCCGACGGACGTGACCGGGTTCGCTGCGCTGCGGTTCTGGGTGCGAGCCGAGGCGGCCACGCTTCCGACGCGGCTCTCTGTCGAGCTCAAGTCGGGTGCGGAACCGGATCGGCTGGTCGCGCGACGGAAGGTCGAGAGCCTCACCGATGCTTGGACCGAGTTCGTCCTCCCGGTCGAGGACTTCCGAGGCGTAGACCTGACGCGGGTCGACGAGGTCGTCGTCGTGCTCGACGAGGCTACCGCGCCCGCCCCCACCGGGACCCTGTTCTTCGACCGCTTCGCTTTCGCTGGTCCCGCTGCGGCGGCGATGGAGCTCGTCGTCGCCGACTTCGAGGCCGGCCGCACGAAC
>CAYVDO010000338.1:0-8807 GCA_964450125.1 uncultured bacterium | reverse complement strand
AGATCGTGCGCGTCACGTTCGAGCCTGGCGCGTGCGCGCCCCCCGGCGGAATCGAGCTGGTTTCACCGCTCGATCCGCCACTCAGGCACGTGCTCGTCGACGGTCAGCCCGCTTCCATCGCGCCTGGGGCCAGCCTCCTGCGTCTCGCACGCGTTCCATTCGCGGTCGAGCTCCACACCTGAACCGCGCCCACGAGTGCTCGTGTGCAACCCGAAACACCTCCGCGATGTACGCTTCGGCGGCTCGGCACCTGCGTTCCATCGCGGAAATGCTCGGGATACTCGCGTTGTCGCTGGCGATCCTCAGCGTGGCGGCGGCGACTGCGGTCGGCGTGATGACCGCCGTAGCGATGCTCGTCGCGTCGGGGCGGATTCCCATGCCAACGGCCCCGATGCTCCTGTCGGCTGTGTGCGTACGCGTGGCCGTGCACCTCGCTCCGTCTGCGCTCCGCTTGGTTGCGTTGGGCTTGCTGGCACCCCGTTCGACCGCGGTGGCGCGGCTGAACCCTCGTATGGCACGCGTCGTCGCCGATGGCGTCGGTGCTACCTACGCAGTGGTTTGCGCGCCGGGTTGGCCACGATCGTTCGAGCTCGCCGAGCTCGTGAGCTCCAGCATTCTCGGTGCCATTGGCGCGGTCACGGGTTCCGGCGCGCCAGCCCTCGCTCAGCGAACGACCCAAGCCGGTCGTGTGCTCACCACATCGTGTCAGCCGTGAGCGAGTTGCCGGACGGTGCTCGCATTCCAAACGATCCCGGCCGGCCCTCGTCCGCTGCGGCTCACAGCGGCGGTGCGAGGGGGAATTGGCTGAAGGTGCGGACGACCTCGGCGCTCGGGATCGGACGCTGGCCCGGGTAAGCCCAATCCCAGAACGCATGGCCGAGCTTGCGGTAGTGCCAGGCGGCCTGGACGTTCAGGTGGCGATCGGTGTCCTCGGGGACGACGAACGCGAGCTCATCGGTGACCGAGCCGCGGTGGGGGATTTGGCGGTCGATGACTTCATGGGCAGCGGCCCAGACGCGGTAGCGATCGATCGGTTGGCCGTCGCGATCGAGGAGGCGGCCTCCCAGGGTGTGACTTCCGGGAAGCAATCGATCGCTTCCGTCGAGGCCGCCGCTGGCGAAGACCTCGCGACCGGAGGCATCCGTGACCCGAACTTCGAGCCACGCTTCGCCGAGCCCGAGGGAAGAGGCGGGGAAGGGATGCCCCATGCCGAGGTTACGGGTCTCGATTCGCAGCACGGCTTCGTGGCCGGCGCTCGGTGGAGCGGAGAAGGAGGCTTCCATCTCCGCGTAGAAGAATGCGTCCTTGCGCGCGGCACCGCTCCGTCGGACCACGTCGCGACGGCCGTAGAGGTCTTCGAGGGTGCGAGCGAGGAATCGGCTCTGCATCCAGCGCTCGGTGAAGTCGGCGTATTCGTCGAAACCGAGCAGCGCGAGCACGGTGGTGTTGGCGCCGGGAAAGAAGTGATTGCGTGGTGCGCCACCGGCGTCGAGGACGCGCGACGGCGGTAGATGGCAATCCACGCAGCGAAGGTTGCGCTCGCGCTCGGGTGGGGCCGTGAATCCTGGCAACGACGACGTCTTCTCCGGCTGGGGCGCTGGCTCGATCAGCGGCGACTTTGCGTCGGCTGGAATGAGCGGATTGTGGTGGCACGCGAGGCAGAAGGCGTCTTCGCCGAGGAGCGGACGGGCGAAGACACGCCCGTGGGCGCGGGTGTTGAGCTGGATCGCAGCGCGCTCGCTCGCGGAAAGCGGCGCACCGGCAATCTCGGCGGCGCGAAACGGCGCCAGTGCCGCGGCATCGAGTGCGAACGTCAATCGCGAGCGATGGGGATCGTCGATGGCCGTGCTCGTGACCGAATGGCAAAAGACACACGAGAGGTTGTTTCGGGTTCGATAGGCAGCAGGCGGCGGTCCACCGCTCAAGAGCGAGCCGGGTATGTGGCAACCGGCGCAGACGGCTTGCTCGGCGATGCCCTCCTCGGCAGCAAGCAGATCGAGAACCGCGTGCATGTGCGGCGTGCGATACGAGACGTTGTGGCTCGAATGGCGAAAGCCGTCTTCGAGGTCCGCGTGGCAGCCGCCGCCGAGACAGCTTTCACTGATCTCGAGCCAGCTTGCGTCGACGGGGAAGGGGAGTGCTTCGCGATCCTCGGGCGCGCGCGAGCGGCTGGGAATGACGGATAGGTGCAGGGTGACGGGCGCGAGCTCGGGGATGCGGTGAAGGATTCCCCCAGCGACGTTCGTCGATGCGGCGGCCAGGGCGAAGAGCCCGACGCCGCTCCCGACTCCGAGGGCGAGCCCCGATTCCCACAACCGCCCCCAGGCCGGCCGCAGTAGCACCCATCCCCCAGCGACGGCGGCGGCGTAGCCGAGTGCCGTGTGGAACGCGCGAATCCACGGCGGCACGCGCCCACCGAGCGCGTTGCTGGCGATGAGCACGCCCACCAGCGTCGCGAGGAGCCACAGGCTGAGTAGCGTGAGATGTGCCCAACCGCGGTGCGCCCGTGAGAATTGGGCCATGAGCGGCACCGTGCGCAGAAAGAAGTGCACGGTGCACACCACCAAGAGCGGGCTCAGCACCGCTGTGAGCATGTTGCTGCGCTGCTCGGGCAAGTGCGCCATCGTGAACGAGCGCACCAGCGCCACGAACGCCATCAGCACGAAACCCACGAGATGCACCCACCCGAAAGCGGGAACCTCCTCGCGCACACGCTGGAAGAGCGTGACGATGATGGTGGCCGTCGCGAGCAGCCCGAGCAGCGGGTGCAGCACCAGGTCGAGGCGGAAGAAGGGTGAGCCAGCGCTCGCGAAGAGATGGTGGAAGCCCGATAGCAGGACCAGTGTGAAGACGAAGGCGTAGCGCGTGACTCGCACGCGCGGCGCCTGCGCGTGCTCGCTCACGAGCGCACTCCCTGACGACCGCTGCTGCGAGAGCGGCCCGACGCGCCTGCTCGTGGCGCGGTCGTCGATCCCATGGGCTCAGCCGCGCCCATACGACGTGCCGTAGCGGCCACCGGCCATCGGCTCGAGATCGAAATGATGGAGCGGTAGCGATCCACCCCAGGGCTTTTCACGCTCGCCGATTCGCGGCATGTGGCACGCGACGCAGCCGCTCTCGCCACGGCACGCGCTCGTCATCTGGGGCTGAGCGTGAGTGGGTCCGGCGAGCCAGTCGCGCAACGCTTGCTGAGCATCGAGCTCACGGGGAAGGCCCGTCAGGCGATGGCAGGCGACACACACGCGATCGTCACCGACACCTGGCCGGTGAACGTCCGCGCGGTGCTCGCGCCAGCCGCCCACGAGCGTGGGCAGGCTGACTGGGCCCACGAAATAGCTCTGCGGAAAGCGGAACGCATTGGAGCCGTTGCCCGCATGTCGCGCTGCGGGTTCGAGCCCGTGGCAGACCAGGCACGGGATGCCTTCGCGAATGGACTCGGGCGTCACGAGCGGTGCGCCCGGCTCGAGTGAACCGGAGAAGAGCGACACGGGATCGTGGCAGCCGGCGCAGAGCCGCGCCGCAGGCAGCCCGGCAAAGCGGACAATCCGTTCCAACTCGGCCTGGTACCGATCGTTCGTGCTCTGGTGATGCGCCGAACGGCGCCAATCGGCGAAGACCTCGGGGTGGCAAGGCGCCTGGCCACAGCCGTTCGACTCGCCCAGCAATTCGGGCCGATACGCCTCGCCACGCGTGGTGTAGGCGGGGCTAGGCCGGAACGTCGCCGCGGGCAGTCGAACCATGAAGTCGGCGACGTCGTAGTACTGCCAGCTCGACGGCACGCGCACCTGACAGGCGAGGGCGATCGGCACACTGGCGAGGGCCACCGCGCCGCACACGAGCCGACCGGAGAGAAGCTCGGAGGCGGCGAATGGCTCGACGGCTCCCCGCTGGGCGGCAGGACTGCGCCGACGGCGGCGGATGGACGCGACCACGTGGTAGCCGACCAGCGGCAACGCCACCGCCAGACTGGCGGTGTGAATCGACGTGAGACTGCCGCGAATCGTGAGCAGCGCCGGGATGGCGGCGACCCAGATCGACACTTTGAGGAAGAGCCAGCCGCCACGCGTCGCCCAGAAGAACGAGCGCGGCTCTGGCGCCAATGGCGTACGCAAGTGGCGAATCAGATAGGGCATGCCGATGAGCAGCGCGTAGCGGGCAGTCGTCTGGTGGACGATGCGCAGATACACGCCCGGTGGCGTCACGCGCGGCGCAACCCAGATGAGCAGTCCGCTCGCGGCAAGCAGGATCACGCTCGCCATCATCACCACCAGCGCGAACTTGCGCCGCCCCGGGTGCGGCGACACGACGAGCCAGAAATAGAACGCGAAGAGCAGGAAGTTCGCGGGCGTGTCGATCAGGAAGTACGAGCCGAACGTGAAGAGTGTGACGAAGTAGACGGCGTCGAGGAGCCCGAGCCCCACGAGGTGCGTCCGAATCACGCCCGCGAGCCACACGACCGCGGCGGCCGCCCGGCGCGCCGCTCGCGAACGCAGCGTCACGACCTCCTGCGGCTCACTCATCGGGTGCGATGGGAAGCCCGACGGGTGCTGCATCGGCGCGTGAGAGTGCTCCGCACGGGACCACGGTCGCGCGGGAGACGCCGCTGCAGCGACGGCAAGCGGTGACGAAGGATGGCCAGGGTGTAGTCGGAATGGCGGCGATTCGGGGGGCACCGAGTGTGCTCTCTACGCCG
Source organism: uncultured bacterium (assembly GCA_964450125.1). Classification (GTDB taxonomy): domain Bacteria; phylum JADJOY01; class JADJOY01; order JADJOY01; family JADJOY01; genus JADJOY01. The sequence goes on along the minus strand of CAYVDO010000338.1, from coordinate 4,114 downwards.
CGACGCGCCAACGCCGGATCCCAGGGCGTCGCGTCCAGTCGAGTGGCGGCGCCGCGTTGCGCGCTCTAGGATGCGGCTTCCCCCGCCGCTCCGTTCTCCGGCACTGCCTTCGTGCGATCTCGTCGCGTCGTCCTCGTGCTCGCTTTCGGTCTCGCGCTGGTCGGCGCGACCGGCCTTCCGTTGGTCCTCGATCCCGAATTCGACCAGCGCTACTTCCGCTTCGTGATGGCGCATCTCGTGCTCGGGATGGTGCTCTTGCCGTTCTTCTACTACGCGGTGATTCGCCATCTGGTCGAGGTCCTCGGACGTTACCGCACCACGGTGCTGATCGTGTTCCTGGTGTTGATCACGTTCGGCGGGGGCATCGGTCCCCCGGCGGTTTCGCCGTGGCACAACCCGCTCTTCTGGCGTATCGGCGTCGTGGAGCTCGCGATCTACGCGTGGTTGCGCCCGGGGCGCCGATTCTTCCGGCGCGTCCAACTCCCGCCGCTCAGGCTCTTCCAGCCGGTGGATCCTGGGCAGAATCGCCTCACGGTGTGGAGCGGTGTGGCCGCGCTGGTGTCGTCGTGGCTCATGATGCACACCGGATTCGCGTTGATTCTGGCCGATTTCAAGTTCGCGAACGACAAGTACTGGCTGCATGGACCCGTGACCTTCGCATTGGTGCCGCCGGTCGCGTTCCATTGGATGACGCGCGGCCGGCGCTTCGGCCGACGCGTGGGGGCGCGCGCGGCGGCCGCGTTCGCGGTAGGGGTGGTGGCCAGCGCGGGGTTGTTCGCGCTGTCGCTGCAAAAGAACTTGCGACCGCTGGAGGACCTGCGCGGCGACGAGCGCTTGCGCGCGGCCACGCTCGGGCCCTCGCCGGTCGTGCCACCGCCGATCGCGCCTGGCGTCGCGGCGGTACTTCGGGATAGTGGCCCGTGCCAGGCCTGCCACGGCGAAGCAGCCATGCGCTGGCAGATGTCGAGTCATCGCTTCGCGGGGGTGAATCGGCTCTACCTCGTTCTTCTGGCGCAGGTCGAGCGCGAGCTGGGTGCTGCGGGAGTGCGCTACTGCGACAATTGCCACGATCCGGTGGTAGCGCTCACGGTGCCGCCGGAGGCGCGTTTCGCTCCCGAGACCGTCGCCCAGAGCGAAGGCGTCTCGTGCAAGGTCTGCCACTACCTCGACGCCGAGGAGCATCCCGCAGGCAACGGCGCCTTCGGGCTGGTGATGATCCGCGGCCTCGGCTTTCCGGGAGCGGTGCCGAATGCCTCGAATCTCACAGGATTCCAGCGCTATCAGGCGTCGCTCGACTCGCGGCTGCACATCCGCGCCGTGCGTCGTCCGCTCTATCACGAGCCCGCGGCGTGCAGGCCGTGCCACGACATCCGCATCCCCGCGGCTTTCAACGGCGCGGCCGAGTTCGAGCTGACACCGGTGTTCTCGTCGTTCGAGCGATTCGAGGGCCGCGACGAGGCGCGTTGCCGCGAATGCCACATGACCAACGTCGAGCGCGATCGCACCGAGTACCGCCAGTGGGATCACCGCTTTCCCGGCTCGAACCAGGCGCTCTCGCTCATGGTGCCCGAGGAACATCGCGAGGTCGCCAAGCGATTGGACGCATGGAACGACCGATTCCTGCGCGGCGACATGCCCAACGCACACGACAGCGAGGACGTCCGTCGCGACACTCCCCGCGTGGCGCGGGTGCTGTGGGACGGAACCCATCTGCCCACGACGCTCGAGGTCACGCGCTCCGACTCGGACACGCCAGGCGCCGCCGCCACGCCGAACCTTCGAGTCCGCGTGCGCACGACGAACGAGGCGATCGGTCACGATTTCCCCGTCGATCTCGCCGACCAGGTCGACGTCTGGCTCGAGCTGCTCGTGACCTCAGCCGACGGCGCGCGGATCTATCAGAGCGGAGTCCTCGGTGCCGATCACCACCTCGATCCCGAAGCACGGCGGCTCACCACCGAGTTCGTCGATCGCGAGGGTGCGGTGCTCGATCAGCATCAGATCTGGCGCTTCGCCGGGATCCGCAGCCGCCGCTTCGTGGCACCGGGCGCGAGCCACGAGGAAGCGTTCGAGATACCGCTCGCTGGCGGCGAACCACGCCCGTTCCGCGTGACCGCCCGCTGGCTCTTCCGCCGCGTGAACCAACACATCGCCAACTGGGTTTACGGCGATGGCACAACGTTCCCCGTGACCGAGCTGGCGCGGGCCGAGCAGACGATCGAGTGACGGGTCGAATCGGCGACGCAGCTGCTGCACCTCTCGCCAGCATCCGGCAGTCGGCGACGGTTGCATTCCCGCGCCGGTGAAGCTAGTTGAAGCGTGCTCCGCCGACCTGGTGGGGCTCACGGGCGGCGCGGTGCCGACGAGCCGACGCACGCCGGACGAGGTGACATGAGCGAGTTCCGAATCGACCTGCACGTGCTGTCGCGGCTCTCGAACACGCCGACCAAACAGATCTCGTCGGCGGATCCGCGCGAGATGATCGTGGCCGCGAAGGAAGCGGGGTTGGACGCGCTGGTGTTCACCGAGTACCAGAAATTCGAGGGTTGTGAGTCGGTCCTGGACATCGCGCGCGAGCTCGATTTCTTGGTGCTGCGCGGCGCGGTCTACGCCTGCCAGGAAGGACGCGTGCTGCTCTACGGAATCGTCGACGACGACGCCCTCGATTCCAGCGTCCATTTCAAGTCGATGCAGCTTCTCGACTACATGGACCTGAAGGGAGCGCTGGTGATCCCGGCGCATCCGTTCTGCTCGACGCCGGGGCTCGGCGTGGGTGACAAGCTCGCGACCTTTCGCGGCATCTCCGGCGTGGAGGTCCTCTCGGGGCGCCCCGACGTGAGCGCGGAGCAGAACGCCCGCGCCGCGCAGGTGGCCGCCACCCTCAAGGCTCCGGGCATCGGCGGTTCGGGCGCAGTCGAGCCGAGTCAAGTCGGCAGCGCCTTCACGATCTTCCCGGAGCCGATCCGGACCATGGACGAGTTGGTGGCGGCGATTCGTGCCGGCAAGGGTCGCCCCGCCGCCCGCGGCCAATGAGCCGATTCCACGCGTCGGCCGCCGCCGGGGGCACCGGCGCGGCGTGTTACCCTCGTTCGAGACGCGGTCGCGACGCGTCCTGATCCGGCCGCGGACGCGTCGATTCTCCCTTCGCAGGCGATCCCACCATGACCAACGTCGATATGGCTGCCGATCCCTCCGTCCAGGCTCGCTACGACAACGAGCGGCAGTACTTCGACGCGATCGGCGAGCGGCACGGCGCCGCGATCGCAGACAAGGTCATCGACGAGAGTCTGATCCCGCCCAACATGGCGAAGTACGTGGACGTGCTGTCGAGCTTCGTGCAGGCGCACGGCAATCCCCAGGACCTGCATTTTCTCGATCTGGGCTGTGGCTACGGGATCATGTCGGTGCTGCTCGCGCGGCGCGGCGTGCGGGTCACGGCCATCGACTTGAGCCCCAAGCTCGTGGAGGTGACGCGCCGGCTCTGCGAGCGCAACGGCGTCGCGGATCGCGTCGAAGCGCGGGTAGGTAGCGCCGAGAAGATCGAGCTTCCGGATCAGAGCGTGGACGCGGTGGCCGGAACCAAGATCCTCCATCACGTGAACGTGGGCATCACCAGCCGCGAGGTGCACCGCATCCTGAAGCCCGGCGGGATCGCCGCCTTCTGGGAGCCGACCTACAAAAACCCGCTCTTCGACTTCATGAACCGCCTCACCCGCGCGATCCCCAACTTCCCCATCGCCGGCACGCGCTACGAGCACGCTCTGTCCCGTTCCGAGATCGGCACCATGGGCGAGATCTTCGGCGGCGTGCAGCTCTATCCGGGACCCTTCGCCTTCTTCAGCCATTTCGCGATCGTCGCGACCCGTGGCAACGGCGGTCCGATGGTCGATCGCTGCGAGAAGATCGATGGCGTGATCGACAAGCTCTTCCCGTTCCTGAGGCGCTTCTCCTTTCATCAGATCATCGAAGTGAAGCGTCCCGCCGGCTGAAGGCCGAGGTCCGTCGAGAGTCCGTGAGGAGTTCGATGCGCCCCCATCGCGACGCACTGTCTCACCGGATCTAGGAGCCTGTCGGAAAATGTGCCGCGCACGGCGACAGGCTCCTCGCTTGATGC
>CAYVDO010000337.1:0-8817 GCA_964450125.1 uncultured bacterium | reverse complement strand
AGAACCTGAACCACCTGGGCACGGTTTACGCCGGCGCACTGTTCTCGTTCGGCGAAGCGATCGGCGCGCTCGCCGTCGCGCAAGCCGTGCGCGACGCGCGCGGCACCCAGGACTTCACGCTGGTCGTGAGCGAGTCGCGGATCGTCTACGGCAGCATGGCGCTCCACGACGTGACCGCCACGGTGACGCTCGCCGCCGGCGACGTCGCCGCCTGGAACGACACGCTCGACGGCGACGGCGAGGTGCGGATCGATCTCTCCATCCCCCTCCAAGGTGCCTTCGGCGAAGAGGTGGCGAAGGTCGAGATGGCGTTCCTGCTCCGGCGCCTTCCGGGAGGACCCCGCGGCACCGCGCCAGGCGGAACGACCGCACGCACGGGACGCGCGACCGAACCGAGCACGCAGGCACGTGTCGAGGGCCGCGCACCGCTTCCAGCCGCTCGCACGCCGCGCGCCGCGACCGGGTCGGGCGAGGCCGAGCGCTCACCCACATCGCGCGGCGAAGCCGGAGTCGAGCTCGCGATCATCGGGATGGCGTGCCGGTTTCCCGGGGCGCCCGACGTCTCCGCCTACTGGGACAACCTGGCGCGCGGACGCTCCGCGATCCGCGAGGTCCCAGCCGACCGCTGGTCGGTGGCCTCTCTCTACGACCCCGACCCCGCGGTGCCGGGCAAGAGCACCGTGCGGCACGGCGGCTTCCTGGACGACATCGACCGCTTCGATCCGCTCTTCTTCGGCATCTCGCCACGCGAGGCCGAGCGCATGGATCCCCAGCAGCGGCTCTTGCTGGAGACGAGCTGGGAGCTGCTCGAATCGGCCGGCTACGCCGGCACGCGCATCGCCGGCACGCGGACCGGCGTGTTCGTCGGGATCAGCGCCCTCGAATACGGCAAGCGTCTCTTCGAGAGGCGCGAGGAGATCGAGCCCTACTGTGGGCTCGGTGGCTCGCACGCGATCGCCGCCAACCGGCTCTCGTACCAGCTCGACCTGCGCGGACCGAGCCTGATCGTGGATACGGCGTGCTCCTCGTCGCTGGTCGCGCTGCACCTCGCCGCCGAGAGCGTCGCGCGCGGCGAGTCGGAGATGGCGCTGGTCGCCGGCGTCCACGAGCTGCTGCTCGCCGAAGGTTTCATCTTCTTCAGCAAGGCGCGCTTCCTGGCGCGCGACGGCCAGGTCAAGGTGTTCGACGATCGCGGCGACGGGTACGTGCGCGGCGAGGGTGTCGGAGCGCTCCTGATCAAGCCGCTCGCTGCGGCGTTGCGCGACGGCGACCACGTGCGCGCCGTGGTGCGCGGCACGGCGGTGAACCAGGACGGGCGCACAGGCGCGTTGGTGGCACCGAGCGGTCCGGCGCAGGTCGAGGTGCTGCGCCAGGCGTACCGCCGCGCCGGGGTACCGCCCGAGTCGATCGGCCTCGTGGAGGCGAGCGCCACGGGCAGTGCCCTCGGTGATCCGATCGAGATCGGAGCACTTGGAACGTTCTTCGGCGCGGCGCGCGCGCCGCGGCAGGCGATCGCGCTGGGCTCGGTCAAGCCGGCCATCGGCCACCTCGAACCCGCGGCTGGGGTGGCCGGCGTGGTCAAGCTGGTGCTCGCGCTCGAGCACGGCGCGATTCCGCCGACGCTCGGGTTCGAATTGCCGAACCGGATGGTCTCGTTCGAGTCGACACCCTTCTTCGTCAACGATCGGCTACGCCCCTGGCCGAGCCAGGCGGACCCCCGCCGCGCGGCAATGAGCGCCTTCGGCTTCGGCGGCACCAATGCGCACGTGGTGCTCGAGGAAGCTCCTGCCGTCGCGCGCGAGGCCGACGGCGCCGCGGCCGACGAAGGTGTCAACGACCGCACCGTCCATCTCTTCACGATCTCGGCGCGAAGCGAGGAAGCGCTACGGCGCACGGCGGAACGCATGGCGGACCACTGGCGCCGCCATCCCGAGACCGATCTGGGCGACGCGTGCTTCACGCTCGCCACGGGGCGCGCACACCTGCCGTATCGGCTCGCCGCGCCGGTCGCGAACGCCAGCGAGCTGATCGCAGCGCTCGCGGAGATCGGCGCAGACCCGGATCGACGACCGCCTCGCGCGAAGCCGATCGCTCTCAGCGGTCGAGCGGAGGCAGCGCGTCCACCGCGAGTGGCGTTTCTCTTCACCGGCCAGGGTGCACAGCAAGCGCGCATGGGCCTCGAGCTTCACGCGAGCCAGCCGGTCTTTCGCGAGGCGCTCGAACGGTGCGCGGCCATCCTCGAGCCTCACCTCGACCGCCCGCTGCTCGCGCTCCTCTCCGGCGACGCCGACGCCAGGGACTTGCGCCGCACGCTCTACGCACAGCCGGCGCTGGTGGCCTTCGAGGTGGCGCTCACCGAGCTCTGGCGTTCCTGGGGCCTCGAGCCGGATGCGGTGCTGGGCCACAGTCTCGGCGAATACGTGGCAGCGTGGTCCGCCGGCTGCGTGGCACTCGATGACCTCTTGCCGCTGGTGGCGAGCCGCGCGCGCCTCATGGACGCGCTCCCCGCGGGCGGAAGTATGTGCGCCGTGCGCGCGCCCGTGGAGGACGTCCGCCAGTGGCTGGCGCCTCACGGGGATCGACTCGCCGTGGCTGCAGTAAACGGCGCCCTCAACACGGTGGTGTCGGGGGAGGCGACGCTGCTCGCGCGGTTCCGGGCCGAGCTCGACGAGCGGCGGATTGGCACCCAGGATCTCGCGGTCTCGCACGCGTTCCATTCGCCGCTCGTCGAACCGATGTTGCCGGCCTTCGAGCGCGCGGCCGCCCAAGTCGCGTTCGAGGCTCCGGAGGTGCCGCTCGTCTCCAACTTGACCGGCGAGCCGCTTCCACCCGGGGTGGCACCGGACGCGCGCTACTTGAGCGAGCACCTGCGCCAGCCGGTGCTCTTCGCGCGTGGCGTCGAGACGCTCGTCGAGCAAGGTATCGACACCTTCCTCGAGATCGGACCGGGCTCGACACTGGTCGACCTCGGGCGGCAGGCCTCGCGGGGCCGCGAAGGGCTCGCCTGGCTGGCGTCGGCGCGCTCGGGACGAGACGCCTGGCGGCCGCTCCTCGAAGCCTTGGCGGATCTCCACGTGCGCGGTGCCCAGATCGACTGGGCGAGCGTCGACCGTGGCTTCGCGCGCCGGCGAGTCCCGTTGCCCACCTACCCCTTCGAGCGACGACGCTGCTGGCTCGACGAGGTCCGGACACAACCCGCCGAGCCCCGCTCACCGGCCCTCGAAAACGCGGGCGAGCGCCCGCAGGCGGCGCTCTCCACGACGCCGGCTGCGATCCCCGCGGCGAGCGAGTCGTCCCCGCGAACCTCTGCGGCGACGCCGCCGCAACGGGCCGACGCGCGGGCACGACGACTCGAAGGCTGGCTCGTCGGCGAGGTGGCGCGCGCGCTCGGGCTGGCAGCCCACGAGATCGACCCGCGAGCGAGCTGGACGGAGATCGGTCTCGACTCGTTGATGGGGCTCGAGATCAAGGACCGTCTCGAAGCGAAGCTCGGCGAGCCACTGGAACCGACCTTGCTCTTCGAGTGCCCGAACCTCGCGAGCCTCGCCCGAACGCTCGCCGAGCGCCATCCCGATGGAGTGGGTCGCCTCGTGGGCACCGCGCTCGCCGACGCCGCAGCGGTGGACCCCGATCGCCGGGCACCCGCGCGCTCGACGTCGACGTCGCCACAGCCGGCTCCCGCCCCGACGCCGGTCGTGGACGCGCGCGACGAGGGGATCGCGATCGTCGGTTTCGCATGCCGATTCCCCGGCGCGAACGACGTGCAGCGTTTCTGGCACAACGTGCGCACGGGCGTGGACTCGATCACCGAGGTCCCTGCATCGCGCTGGGACTGGCGCGAGACGTTCGACGCGAGCGGCCGCCGACCGGGGACCACCCGCAGCCGCTGGGGCGGATTCATCGAGGGCATCGATCGGTTCGAGCCTGCGCTCTTTCGGGTGTCGCAGCGCGAGGCGCGCCTCATGGACCCGCAGCAGCGGCTCCTTCTCGAGACCGTGTGGGAGGCGCTCGAGCACGCAGGCCACCGCGCGGATGAATTGGGGAACGGCGCGACCGGTGTGTTCGTGGGCATCTCGGCCAACGAGTACCTGCATACGATCGCCGCCGCCGGGGGCGCGCCCGAGCCCCATACCGGGTCCGGCAACGCGCTCTCGCTCGCGGCGAACCGCATCTCGTTCGTCTTCGACTGGCACGGTCCCAGCCTGGTGGTGGACACGGCCTGTTCGTCCTCTTTGGTGGCTGTTCACCTGGCATGCGAGAGCCTGCGGCGCGGCGAGTGCGACGCGGCGATCGTGGGCGGCGTCCACGCGATCCTGACTCCTGCAGGAGCGATCGTGTTCAGCCAGGCCGGCATGCTCGCCGCCGATGGACGCTGCAAGACCTTCGACGATCGCGCCGACGGCTACGTCCGGGGCGAGGGTGTGGGCGTTGCCGTGCTCAGGCCGCTGGCCGCCGCACGCGCCGACGGTGACCATATCTGGGCGGTGATCCGGGGCACCGGCACCAATCAGGACGGCCACGACAAGGTCGGCCTCACGGCGCCCAGCCTGAGCGCCCAGCGCAACCTGCTCTGCACCACCTACCGGCGCGCCGGCATCGCGCCGACGTCTCTCGGCTATCTGGAGGCGCACGGGACCGGCACCAGCCTGGGCGACCCGATCGAGATCCGTGCGCTCACCGAGGCGTTCGCCGAATGGGGCTCGCGCACCGGGTACTGCGCGCTCGGCTCGGTGAAGTCGAACCTGGGGCACCTCGAGCCGGCGGCGGGAATCGCCGGGCTCCTCAAAGCCGCGCTGGCGCTCCACCACGCCGAGCTCCCGCCCACGCTTCATGTCGAGTCCCCCAATCGTCACGTGCTCTTCCCGGCGACTCCCTTCTATCTGAACGACCGCCTGCGCCACTGGCCCTGCGGCGAAGAACGCCGTCGCGCTGCGGTCAGCTCGTTCGGATTCGGCGGAACCAATGCCCACGTGATCCTCGAGGAGGCGCCACCGGAACCGGTCGCGAACGCCGCACCGGCTCACACCGACGACGTGCGAGTGCTGACCCTCTCCGCGCGCACGGTCACGGCGCTCCAGAGCCTGGTGCGGCGCTGGGGCGAGTGGCTCGACCGAGGAGTGGACGCGCCGATCGGGGACATCTGCTTCACGGCCAACCAGGGCCGGACCGCGCTTCGGCAACGGCTGGCGGTCGTGTGCACGACGCGTGGTGACCTCGCCACCAAGCTCGCTCTCGCGACGGCGATGCTCGACGGCACGGCGATCCCGGGCAGCGCAGCGGCCGGTGTCTTCGTGAGCCACATCGAGGCGAGCGAATCTGGCAGCGGCGATGTCCCGGCTCGTGTGCTCGAACGCGCACGACGCCTGGCCGCCCGCTCGGCCCTGGCCCGGGGGGCGCTGGCCTCGCTGAGCACGTGGTGCCCCGGCCCCGCGGCCGATTCGCTCGTCGCCGCGCTGGCACTCGGACCCGACCCGGCGCTCACGCTGCCGGCGGATGCGCTCGCGTCGCTGGCGCGCGAAGACCGAGCCGAGTTGCTCGCCATCGCGGCGCAGCTCTTCTGCCTGCAGGCGGAGGTGCGCTGGGAGCTGTTCGAGCGCGACCGGCGAGCGCGGCGCGTTCCGCTGCCGACCTACCCGTTCGAGCGCGAGCGCTGCTGGGTCGAGCCGGCGGCGGGAGGAGCCCGACTCCTGCCTTCCTTCGCAGCGGCGCGCGGCGGAGACGGCGCCAGTTCGGCGAAGGCTCCGGTGAGCTCCGTCTACCAGGTCCAGCTCGTGTCCGCGCCGTCCCGAGGCCCCGCACCCGCGCCGGGGACGGATCCCGGGTGCTGGGTGATCCTGGACGGGGGCGGCTCGTGCACACCGGCCGTGGTCCGCCAGCTCGAGGCGCGCGGCGCGCGCGTGGTGGTGCTCGCCCGTGGTGGCGCCGCCGCGCCGGGGGGCGACGACGCCGACTCGCTCGACCCGACCGGCATCCGTGACGCGATCGAGCGCGCGCTCGGGAACGAGACCACGCGGGTCACCGGCGCCATCGATCTGGTGGATCTCGCCGAGCCGGAGCGAGGGATCCCCGTCGCGCGCTCGCTCCACGAGGCCGCTGGGGCGATCGTCGCGTGGGCTCGCGCTTGCGCCGGCCACCCGCGGCTGCGGGCGGCGCGACTGTGGACGGTGACCCGCTCGCCCCGTCGAGCGCCGCTCGCCGCGGCCGCGCAGGGTGCCGCCCGGGTCCTGGCGCTCGAGCATCCCGAGCTCTGGGGCGGCATCGTCGAGGTGGATCTCCCGAGCGACGAAGAGCGCGCCGATTCGCTCGTCGCGGAGGTCCTTGCAGCGCCGCCCGCCTCCGGCGTCCGCGAGGATCACGTGGTCGTCGCGCGCGAGGGGCGCTTCGTGCCGCGGCTCGTCCGCTCGAGCGGCGCTAGCGTCACACGCGCGGGCTTCCGTTGCCTCCCGAACGCCTCCTACATCGTGAGCGGTGGGCTGGGTGGCCTCGGTCCCGCCGTGGCGCGCTGGCTGGTCGGTCACGGGGCACGGCGCCTGGTGTTGCTGACACGAACGGCGCTGCCGCCCCGTCCGGAATGGCCGGCTGCGCGCGCGCGTGATGCCGAGCTTGCGAGACGCATCCACGCCATCGAGGAGCTCGAGCGCGAAGGGGCTTCGGTGCGCGTGGAATGCGTCGACGTCGCGAACGCGGAGCAGGTCGAGGCGCTGCTTGCGGCGTTGCGCGAGCGCGAGCCTCCGATCCGCGGAGTCGTCCATCTCGCGGGCGTGCTCCGTGACCGCAGCCTCGTTTCCACCGAGGCCGCCGACCTGGCGTCGGTGCTGGGCCCCAAGGCCGTGGGAGCGTGGAACCTCGACCGTGCGTTCGCACGCGAGTCGCTCGACTTCTTCGTGCTCTTCTCGTCCGCCGCCGGAACCTTCGGTGCACCGGGTCAGGGTGGTTACGCCGCCGCAAATGCGTTCCTGGATGGGCTCGCGCACGCGCGACGCGCACGCGGGCTCGCCGCGCTGTCGGTGGCGTGGGGACCCTGGTCCGAAGCTGGAATGGCCGCGGACCCGACCATCGCGAGGACCCTCGCCCAGCGCGGTCTCGGCCTGCTCAGTCCCGCCGAAGCGCTCGCGGGTCTCGACCTCTTGGGGGCGGACGCGGCGGAGAACGCGGTGATCGCCCACGTCGACTGGCCGCGATTTCGCGTGCTCTACGAGATGGCGGCCCCGCGTCCGTTGCTCGCCGCGCTCGGCGAGGGTGCTCGGTCCCGCGCCGATGAGGCGCCCGGTTCCGATGCACCCCAGACGTGCGACACCTCCGCGGAACGAGACGGCGCAGCGGCGCCGTCGTCTCTTCGCGAACGACTCCACGCGTGCGACGAGGCCGCACGCGCCGATCTCCTCTGCGATCACCTGCGGCGCGCGCTGGCGCAAGCCCTGAGCGTCCCGGTGGAGCGCGTGGGTGTCCGCGAAAGTCTGCTGGAGATGGGCCTCGATTCGATCCTCGCCGCCGAGCTGATCCTCGATCTGAAGGACCAGCTGGATCTCACGATCTACCCGGCGGAGCTGATGGAGCATCCCTCGCTCGAGGAGCTTTCGCGCTTTCTCGCCGCGGAGCTCGGTACGACACAGTCTCCCGACAATCACCCCAGCACCGACTCGCGCGTCCGGACCGCCGTGCGCAACTCGGTCCCGCCCGACGCGGCCTCCCGACGCTGGACGCGGAGCGACGAGGGGACCGAGGTCGAGCCCCTGGAGGGGGTGGTGCTGGTTCTGTCGAGCCCGCGTTCGGGCTCGACGCTCTTGCGCGCGATGCTCGCGGGGCACCCATCGCTCTTCGCGCCTCCCGAGCTGCATCTGTTGCCGTTCGCGACACTGGCCGAGCGCGCCGCTGCGCTCGGCAAGAGCTACCTCGGCGAAGGGCTCGAGCGAGCGCTCGTCGAGCTCACCTCGGACGATGCCGGAGGCGTGCGCCAGCACCTGGCGGAGCTCGCCGAGCGCGGCGCCACGATCCACGAGGTCTATCGTGAGCTCGTCACCCGGGCCCGGCCTCGGCTGGTGGTCGACAAGTCCCCCACGTACGCCCTCGACATCGATGTGCTGCGCCGCGCCGAGCGGCTCTTCCGCGCCGCCCGCTACGTCCATCTCGTCCGTCAGCCGGAGGCGGTGATCGAGTCCTTCCTGCGCATGCGCATGGACCGGCTGCTCGCTGCCGGTCTCGGTATCGACGCATCCGACCGGTTCGGCGTAGCGGAGGAGGTCTGGGCTCGCAGCAACGAGAACGTGCTGCGGTTCTTCGACGAAGTGGAGCCCGCGCGATGCCACCGCGTCGTTTTCGAGAGTCTGGTGCGCGGCCCCCGCGAGGTGCTGGGCGGCCTGTGCACGTTCCTCGGCCTCGAATTCGACGAGGCGTTGCTCGAACCGTATCGGAACGAGAAGGAACGCATGCTGGACGGCATCCACGAGCGCTCGCTGCCGATCGGGGATCCCAACTTCCGTCGCCACGGGGCTATCGAAGCGTCGCTGGCGGAGGCCTGGCGCGAGCACCGCGACACGCTGCGCCCTCTCGCGCGCCGCACCCGCGATCTCGCGTCCCGGCTCGGCTACGCGAGCGAGGAGCCCGCGAGCAAGCCTCGCGCGGGCACGAAGACTCCATCGCCGGCGAAGCAGCCCGTGGCGCACGGACCCGCGCCGTCGCTGGTGCCGCTGGTCCGCGCCGAGCACGGCGATCCGCTCTTCTGCCTTCATCCCGCCGGCGGCGACGTGCTGGTGTACCGGCCGCTCGTCGAGTGCATGTCGCACGATGGCCCGGTGTGGGGCGTCCAATCGCGGGCGG
>CAYVDO010000336.1:0-8881 GCA_964450125.1 uncultured bacterium | reverse complement strand
GACCATGGTGTGGCACCCGCGTGGCTGGCTTGCGCACCTGACGGAAACCAGCGCGCTGGCCGGCTGGGTGTACGAGCGCGTCGAGAACACTCGCCGTTACCGCGCATTCGAGAGCTACTACCGCTTCATCCACAGCCCCGCGTATCCGGGCTGGCAGCGCTGCCAGGACGCGTTCCGGCGAATCGCCGAGCTGACTCGGGCCTCGGGGACGAAGGTCTTGGTCGCGGTCTTCCCCTTCATCGACTTTCCGCTCGGCGAGAAGTACCCGTTCGCCGACCTACACGAGCAGGTGGCCGAGCTGGCGCGGGCCAACGGCTTCTCCGTGCTCGATCTGCGGCCGACCCTCGCAGCGCACGAATCGCCAGCGTTGCAGCGCGTATTTGGGCTCGATCCCCATCCCAGCGCAGGCGCGCACCACCTGATGGCGCGCGCCATCGCCGACGAGATTGCGCGGCTCGGCTGGCTGCGGGATCGCAACCACGAGTCCGACGCCGCTCAGGCTCCGGCCACCTCGGCGGCTGCGTTGCCGGCGGCAGTGTCGGCCGTGCCCGCAGCCAGCGCGGCCGCCACGCCCCAGTCCGTCGCGCGCTGACGCGCGATGGCGGAGTCGGTGAGCCGTGGCGGCCGTCTGCTCGTGGCGCTCGGTATCGCCGCGGGCTGCGCGACACGCGCACCCAGCGAGCGGGCGATCGCTGCGGTGTCGTCCTCGCTCTGCTGATCCACCACCACGATCTCGTCGGCCCAGGTGCGGACCGAGCGCAGCACGTATCCGATCGCACGTTCTTCGTTGCGGGCGATCACCACGACCGAGATCAACGGCACCTCCCCTCGTCGTCGCGCTGCGCGAGGCGCACAGGATATGCCGCTCCTCGCGTCACGTCGTGCGCTTGGTGCGCGTGACGCTGCTCGCAACGCGCGATCGGCACCAGCTGGTGCGGGAGAGACGCTGTGCTAGCTTTCGCAAGGGCGCATCGAACGAAGACGCGACACTTGAGATGCCCGGAATAGCACGCGCCAGAGGCGCGCCGACGAGCGTAGCGAGTCGACCTGGGGGTGGGGCCCACGAAAGCCGCGCTTTTCGCGGGGCGGGGGTCTGGAACAGACCGCCGAGGAAGCCTCGACCGGCTCGAAGAACTCGCCGCTGCGAGTTTTTCAGCAGCCTGCTAGCCTGACGCGCATGCGGCGCGCGCGAATTCGGTGGGCGTGGGTCGGGCTCGCTGTGCTGCTTTCCGCGGGCTGCGTCACTCGCGAGGTCGCGTCGGTGCCGGTCGCGCCGCCGCCGCCGGCGGTGCCGCCTCCCGAGAAGATCGGTGTTCCCGCCGGGCTGCTGGCGCCGTGGACGCTGCCGCCGCTGCCCGACGCCGCGACACTCGAAGGCCGCCCACCGCTCGACGTGGCGCTCTTGGCGTTGGGGCAGGGCGTGGGCGTGTTCGGTTTCAAGAAGGATTTCCGGCCCGCCGACGCGTACCGGCTGGAGATCGTGAATCGTTCGTTGGCGGAGCCATTCTCGGCGCTGCGACTGCTGGACGGTGCCTCGCCTGCGCTCGATCCGGCATTCCGGATTCGCGCCGCTGCGCAGCTTCTCGGTGAGACGCTCGATCCGTCGCGCGCCATCGCGGCACCGCTGATCGCCCTCGACGGCAGCCGCCTCGCGGACCTCGCGCCGCCCGACTCGCCGTGGCGAGAGCACCCGGAGATGCTCAACACGCTGGCGGCGATGATGTCGACGTTCCTGCGCGAGGTCACTCGCGGCAGCGCGCTGGCGCGCTCCGCGCTCGACGGATTGCCGCCCGCCGACCGAGAGCGCATCGTGAAAGCGGCGCGCCAATTCCCGATCGCCATGGGAGAGGCGGACGCGCGTTCGCTCTACGCGCTCCTCGAACGCGTCGATGTCGGGCGGATGCTCGAGGCGAGCAGCGTGCTCGCCGAAGCGGCGTCGTCGTTGGCGGACTCCCTCGGCTCCCTCGACGCGCCCTGGGCAGGCCGGCGCGCCGCTGCGAAGTCGCAAGGCAAGGCGACGGCCTCGGGCAAGCGCAGTCCCAAGGCTCACACCGTCGACGAGGGCGACGACTTCTGGCGGCCCCTCACTCTCGACACCGAGCTGGGCCGCGTCATCATCGGCGGTCCGGACGACGACATCCATCGCGGCCCCGCGCTCGCGATCGTGGATTTCGGCGGCGCCGACACGTACCTCGGCGTCGTGCCTGCGCCGCAGGCCGCAGCGCTGGTGGTGGTCGACATGGCCGGCAACGACATCCATCGCTCGGAGGACGCGGGCGGTGCCGGCACCGGCATCCTCGCGGCGAGCGTGACCTTCGATCTCGTCGGCGACGACACCTACACCTCCGTCGGCCCCGGACCCGGTGCGGCGATCGGTGGCGCGGGAGTGCTCATCGATCTCGCCGGTGACGATCGCTACCTCTCGGAGCGCATGGCCGAGGGAGCGGCGGTCGCCGGTCTCGGGCTCGTCATCGACGCCGCGGGTCAGGACCTCTATTCCGCGGCCACCTTCTCGCAGGGCTTCGGTGGACCGGGCGGTGTCGGCATGCTGGTGGAAGCCGGCGGCAACGACGTCTATGCGTCTCAGTCCGGCACCGCCGACGATCGCGAGCCCGTGAACGCTTACGACAGCTTCATGCAGGGCTACGCCATGGGCTTCCGCGAGGTGGTCTCCGGTGGCGTGGGCTGGCTCGAGGATCTGGGCGGCGACGACAACTACACCGCGAGCTACTTCGCGCAAGGCGGGGCGTACTGGTACGGGCTCGGTGTGCTGCTCGATCGCAACGGCAACGACCGCTACCTGGCGCGGCGCTACGCGCAGGGCGCGGGAGTGCATGCGGCGATCGGTCTGCTCGACGATCGTCGTGGCAACGACAGCTACCAGTCGTGGGGCGTCTCGCAGGGCTGCGGCCACGATCTGTCGGTGGGGTTGCTGCGCGATTCGAGCGGCAACGACAGCTACCACGGCACGTGGATGGTCCAGGGAGTGGGCAACGACAACGCCGTGGGGCTTCTGTTCGATCTGCTCGGTGACGACGACTACGAAGCGGAAGGCGATCAGTCCCAGGGCTGGGCGAGCGAGTCACGTGGCGCCGCCGGGCTCGGCTTGCTGCTCGATGGAGCAGGGCGCGACGGCTTTCGCGGCTCGGCCACTCCGCCGGTGTGGGTGAAGGGCAGCTACGGTGTGGGCGTCGACGGAGACGGACCGATTCCCTGAGCGGAGCCGCCGGCGTTCGCTGCGCGCCGCCGGCTCTCCGATCGTGGCCTGGCACGAGCCCGACGCGAACGGCATCGATCAGCTCTGGGTCACCGCGGCCCCTCCCTGACATCCCTTCGTGGCCATCGGTAGTGTCTCAGTTTGAGCCATCGGCGAATGGCGCTATGGCACGATGCTTGAGCAGTCTAGGAGTGCGCGACAACTGTCGTGACAATTCGAGACGGCGTTTTGTTTCCCTCACCAGGACTCGCCGACTACGATGCAACCGGGCGGAGAAATAATTCGTAGACAATCGACCCGCGCACCCTTAGGATCGCGCCGCTTTCGGAGGCCGCCATGATTCCACGATCCGGTGACACTGTTTGGATTCCATGCGAGATCAAGCCTGGGCCATTTTCTGACGAGCGCCTTGTTCGCGTTTCGGACGGTGATGATGAGTGGGTCGGATTCGTTCCGGTGACTTATCTAGAATCACCCGTGGAGCAAGGCGCGTCGTATATCCAGGCGCTCGTCGAGTCTGCTGGTAGTTTTGCCGGGTCATGCCCTATCATCGGGTTTCTTTGATGCGCCGTTCTCGATGATCCGAGAAAATGGTTCTATCTCGACCAGACATCCTCAAGCGCATTGACGCATCTGATCTTCGGTTCACTCCGAAGGTCGACCCAAGGGCGGTCCAGCAGGTAACTGTGGACCTTCGCCTTGGCCATCGGTTCACCACCTTCAACAAGCCCCCGAAGTATCTTCCGGGAATCCATGTCGACAAGTCGCTCTGGGCCGAGGCTGGGCTCTGGGAGCACGTCGAGGTCAAGGATGGCGGGCACTTCGCTCTAGAGCCTGGCGGTTTTGTGCTGGCCCAGACCCTGGAGACGGTACACATCCCGAATGATCTTGTCGGTTTCGTCGAGGGGCGGAGCAGTTGGGCACGATGTGGCATCACTATCCACGTTACTGCGCCCAAGATTGATCCGGGCTTCGATGCGCCAATCACGCTTGAAATGGCGAATTTCAGCAAGGTTACCGTGTTCCTTCGGCCGGCTGTGGATGTGCCGGCTCAGTTGATGTTGCTCAGCATCTCCACCCCGCTCGGGCAGCATGAAGTCTACGGTTCGGATGCCGACGACATCTTTCAGCACCAAACCCATCCAATTCCGATACCGCCCAAGTCCTAGTTGCTGGGGTCAGATAACAGCGGTAGGCTGCGGCTATGCCTATCCGCTCAAGCAAGCCCAAGAACCCTCGCGACCTGAACCAACTCGCCGCCGCGATTGTTAGCGCCGCGGTCGACGAGAGCTCGCCGGGGGCCGAATCGCCGCCGGGTGAGCCCGTGGACCCGGTCAAGTCCGCGGCGGCGCTGCTCGGCAGGAAGGGCGGGCTTCGGGGCGGGCCGGCGAGAGCCAAGGCGCTCACGAAGCGACGTCGGGTGGAGATTGCTGCTCAGGCAGCCAAGACGCGATGGGCTCGCCGAAAGGAAGCTCGAGGTTAGCGTTTCGCTTCGGCATTACCTGCTCAACCATGTTGTAGAACCGCTGCCAGCCAAAGCCGCTCGCGATCGCCAATCGCTGGAACATAATTAGCGAGTGGAGGTGCTGGGCCAGCATCGGATGGCCGACGTCGTCTGTGAGCCATTGGTGCAGCTTGTTGGACCGATGGCCTTTCTCGTTTTTCGGCGTCTTGCGCTCAAGCTCTTGGAGCACGCCGGGTCCCAGCCGCTCGTACACCAGGTCCCGCACGTAACGGGCCACAATGGGATAGCGGTTCTTCTTCATACCCATCCACGGCCAACCCTTGAGCTTGTAGATGTTCTCCCAGAATTCATCTGGGAAGCGCTTTGCCCAAGCGGCCAGCTCTCGCCGAATGACCTTCTCCAAGTACGCCTGGAGGGCATTCTGCGGCCGAACCTTCTCGTAACCCGTCGCTTCGTCGATTAGGGCGACAACGCCGGTCTCGGCCAGGGCCCGCGTCAGGATCTCGGCCTTCTGCGCCTTGGGGAGCTGTCGATCCAAAAGCGCCCGCGCTTCCCGCGCTTTTAGCCAGACGTTGCACACGGCCGGGAGAATCGAGGCGTCGAATCCTCGAACGACCACAGCTCCGTCGACCCACTCGACCGGGTTTAGGGTCCCTACCTCCAACTCCGCGTCGATAAATGGTTTTAGCTGTGGCGGGGCCAGGAAAACGGGCAGTAAGGTCCCTGCGCTCGCGGCCGCCTTCGCCAGCTTGCGTGAGGCTCCACTCCTCGTTCCGAGGACGGCCCGCGTGATTCCGGTCTCAGAGATCACCCTCTGAATTCCATTCGGCCCCTCGACCACGGCGCACGGAAGCTTGAGCCCGCCCAGGTTCAAAATGCCGCGATGAAGCACGGTGGCGTAAGGCGCATCAGGGCTCGGACGGCGGGCCTCCCAACGCTTGCGGGCAGCTTCGCGCGCGATCGACGAGCGCTCTTTCGCCGATAGGCGCTCCGCTCTGGCAAAGCCACCCTTCGCCCGACCTGTCGCCTCTTCCTCGTCACTCATGCAAGCACCTCCTTGTGGTGTGCTTGCATTCTACCGAGGTCCTCGTCCAGAATGCAAGCATGTTGAGTCATTGTGCTTGCATATTCCTGAGCGCTCAAGCATAATGAGTCACATCGAAGGAGCGCCAACGATGAACCGCCTCTCCACCGCCGAACGCGCCCGAATCCTCGCCTGCCTCGTCGAAGGCAACTCGCTCCGCTCGACGCAGCGCATGACGGGCTACTAGATCAACACGATCAGCAAGCTCCTCGTGGACATCGGCGCGGCGTGCTCGGAGTACATGAACGAGTACCTCCGCGAGCTGCCTTGCCGCCGCGTCCAGTGCGATGAGATTTGGTCGTTTTGCTACGCGAAGGAGAAGAACGTCCCCGCCGACATGAAGGGCCAGTTCGGCGTTGGCGACGTCTGGACGTGGACGGCGATTTGCGCCGACACGAAGCTCGTCCCCTCGTTCATGGTGGGGAACCGCGACGGCGAGACGGCGAAGCTCTTCATTGAGGACCTGGCCGCCCGGCTGCGCGGTCGCATCCAGCTCACCACGGACGGCCACAAGCCGTACCTCGAAGCGGTCGAGGACGCGTTCGGCTGCGACATCGATTACGCAATGCTTGTGAAGCACTACGGCAACCCGCCCGAGGGCAGCGAGAAGCGCTACAGCCCGGCTGAGTGCTGCGGCGCGACCAAGACCGCGATCACGGGCAAGCCGGACATGCAGCACGTCTCCACGAGCTACGTGGAGCGCCAGAACCTGACGATGCGAATGGGGATGCGCCGGTTCACGCGCCTGACGAACGGCTTCTCGAAGAAGGTCGAGAATCTGGCGGCGGCCGTGGCGCTACACTTCATGCACTACAACTTCGTGCGGCCGCACATGAGCCTGCCGAAAGGGATGACACCCGCGATGGCCGCTGGCGCGAGCAAGGCTCCCTGGACGATCGAGATGATCGCTCAGCTCATCGATTGAAACTGAGACACTACCTGGCCATCGCATGGCTTTCTTGACCGGTCCTGCGACGGGCAGGATAGTGGTTCACATGGAGCCCCAAGTTCGTGAAGCGCCAATTCCCGCCGACTGGGACGACTTCGTCGCACTCGGCGAGGACGACCTGCGCGAGCTGATCGACGGCGAGCTGCGGAAGGTGGAGGTGCCGACGAAGCTCCACGAGTGGGTGGTGATGTGCCTCTCGATCATGCTGGGAAGCTGGGTGTGAAGCCACGGTGGGCTCCTCCTCGGCTCGGGCTGCAAGGTTCGCGTGTCCTCGCGGCGTGGCGTCATGCCCGATCTCCAGTACTTCCGTCCCGGTCGTGAGCACATCGGCGGGGAGTAGGGGCTCACGGAAGGCGCACCCGATCTGGTGATCGAGGTGGTCTCACCTGGATCACGACGTTACGACCGCGTCATCAAGCTGGGCTGGTATCGCGCGCTGGGCGTTCCGGAATACTGGATCGTGGATCCCGAGGCGCAGACGATCGAGCAGCTCGTGCTCGATGGCCCGAGCTACCGAATCGCCTCGAGTCTCGCTGGTGAGAGCGAGTTCGCTCCGGCGCGCTTTCCCGAGCTCTCGGTCGCGCTCCGCGAGCTGTGGACGATTCCCGGAAGTCAGGCGCCGAGCTCCGCAAGCTGACCGGATTCACCCGACGCTCGCGCCAGCACTTCGTCCGCCGCGCGTGCGTCCGGTGACGACCGGGTTCAGCCATCCAGCGCGGCGCTCGAGCACGACCCCGAAGGAGGCGTTCCCGCCTGCGTCGGAACGCACGGATCCCGACGTGCCGGAGCTGCGATCCTCGGTCCTCTCCTCAGATCAGCCCCACCTCGCGGCCGTCGCGACCGAGGATGTCGAGCGCCAGGTCGACGTGCTCGTCGGTGTGGGCGGCAGTGAGGCACGTGCGGAGCCGCGGCGCGTTCATCGGGATGGCGGGGTAGGCGTGGGCACTGCGGGGAGGAGCGTCACCTCGGCTTGGCCCGATCGTCGACGCAGCATGACCGCGTTTCGTTTGTTGCGTTTGGACGGCGCCGGTGGGAAACTGCGTCCATGGCTCGAACGGCTCGATCCTCGTCTCAACCCCCGACTCCGCGCGCCGCAGCACGCGCGCGGGCCGCTCTCGAGGCACTCACGGCTCGCCCACGAACGAAGCGATCCCTGGCATTGCTGGTTCGAACGGCTGGCGGGGATCCGGTCCGGTCGGTCGATGTCCCGCCGGAGCTCACGGATCTCGTGATCGAGATTCTCGGCGAGATGGCGAACGGTCGAACGGTCACGGTGGTACCCCACGACGCCGAACTGACGACCCAGCAGGCTGCCGACCTACTGCACGTGTCCAGACCGCACTTGGTCGCGATCCTCGGCGAGGGCGCCATCCCCTTTCGGTTGGTGGGGACGCACCGCCGCCTGCGCGTCGCCGATGTGTTGGCCTTCAAGCAGGCGGACGATCGCCGGCGGGCGCGCGTACTGGATCGGTTGACCGCGCAGGCCGAGCGGCTCGGCCTCGGCTACTGATGGCGGTCGTCGCCGTCTACGACGCCTGCGTTCTCCATCCAGCACCGCTTCGCGACCTCCTGCTGCGACTGGCGGCAGCAGGGCTCGTGCAAGCGTGCTGGACCGAAGCGATCCTCGACGAGGTGTTTCGCAGCATTCGCCTGCGCCGCCCCGACCTGGCGCCTCATGCGCTGGAACGAACCCGGTCGCTCATGAATCAGGCGGTTCGTGACTGTCTGGTCACCGGGTACGAACGATGGATCGAGATCCTCGAGCTTCCGGATCCTGACGACCGGCACGTGCTTGCTGCCGCGATTCGCGCCAGGGCCGAGCTGATCGTGACGTCCAACATTCGCGATTTCCCAATGGCGCGGCTTGCACCTCATGGGATCCGGGCGATCGGTCCCGATGCGTTCGTACTGGGGTGCCTGGATCGCTCCCCCGCGACCGTGGTGGACGTGGTGCGCCGGCAAGCCGCGGCACTCCGGCGGCCGCCGCGAACCGCGTCGGAGCTGATGGACACGCTGCAAGCGCAAGGTCTCGATCGAAGCGTCCGGCGGTTACGCACCCTGGTGGACACCCGCGGGAAGTAGACGCACCGAGCCTGGTGGCTCAGATCAGTCCCACCTCGCGGCCGGCGCGACCGAGGATGTCGAGCGCCAGGTCGACGTGCTCGT
>CAYVDO010000335.1:6927-8908 GCA_964450125.1 uncultured bacterium | reverse complement strand
CTGGCCACAGGGAGCGCCTCTTGCGACCCCGCCCACGGGCACGGCACGCGATCGAACGGCCGGGTACCAGGATTGAACCACCACGCTCGGGTCGGCGAATCGTCGGGTCAGCCCAGGCACGGCGGTGCGTCGCGACGCGCCATCACCCAGCGCCGATGCCGGCGCTGTCGAGCGCGAGGGGGGATTCATCGGTCGAGCGCTTGCCAGTGGATGCCGCGTGCCCAGCGCGGCGGGTTCCGCAGAAGATGGAACGAAGGCGGTGCGCCTGTCAGGCGGCCATGCGGTCTGCGCCGCGTTCGCGCCCCACGAACCAATCGCAGTTGTAGTAACGATGCAGGTTCTGGCCGTAGAAGCGGTAGCCCCAGTTGGCGGCGATCGAAAGCGGGATCTGCACCCGCGCCGCGGCGATGCGCCGCGCGATCGAGCCCACCCCGTACACACGCTTCCAGACTTCGGTGTGGCCCGCGATGAGCTGCTCTGGAGTCATTCGCGCCGGTTGGAAGACCACGTGCTGGCCGTCGTAGAGGCTGTAATCGCGCGTCAGGATCCGGCCCTCGGCTTCCAGCCGTTTGAAGAGCGTGGTGCCGGGGAAGGGTGTCGCGACGGCGAAGCGCGGCAGGTCGATCGCGGCGTCGATCACGAACTCGGCGGTGCGCTGGAAGATCTCGGGCGTATCCTCGTCGAGTCCGAAGACGAAGGTGCCGTTGATCGAGATGCCCCGGTCGTGCAGCGTCTTCACGATCTGTTTGTAGTTGCGTGGATCGTTGAAGCCCTTCTTGCTGGACCGCAGGTTGTCCTGGGAAAGCGTCTCGAAACCGAGCAACAGGCCCTTGCAGCCGCTGCGCACCGTGAGGTCGAGGAGCTCGGGATCGCGGGTGATGCGGGTGGTGGAGAGCCCGTACCAGCGGATGCCGAGTGGGATCAACGCAGCGAAGAGCGCCTTCGCGTAGTCGGGGTGCGAGATCAGGTTGAGGTCGATGAAGATCACGTGACGCGCCCGGGTGCGGCGCACGTCTTCCACCACGTGCTCGATGGGCTTCTCGAACGGCCGACGTCCCCACGCCGACGGCACCACGCAGAAGTCGCAATCGTGGATGCAGCCGCGAGTCGCTTCGACTACGGCGGTGGTGATGTAGTTCTTGCTTTGGTGGAGCTCGCGACGCGGGAAACGCAGGTTCTGGTGCGTGAGCTGGAAATCCGGTGCCTGGCTGTACCGCGGTGCCATGCGGCCTGCGGTGAAGTCGCGCAGAAGTTGCGGCCAGGTGTCCTCGGCGTAGCCGGTGACGATGGCGTCCGCGTGCGGGGCTGCGTCCTCGGGCACGAGCGTCACGTGTGGCCCGCCGAGCACCACGGGGATCCCGCGTCCGCGGAAATGATCGGCCAGCTCGTAGGCCCGCGGCGACGAGCCGGTGATGACCGTCATGCCGATCAGGTCCGCCTGCACGTCGAGCGGCACGTCCTCGATGCCCTCGTCGATGATCGTGATTTCCGCGGGCACGTCCTCGGGCACCAGCGCCGACAGGGTCACCAGCGTCAGCGGCGCGTAGCGCAGCGATTTCTTGAAGATGCCGCCGCGATGCCGGTAGAGCGGGCCTTTCGGCGAGATCAGGACGAGACGCATCGAAACTCCCTTCGCAGGCCGTTTTCGTTCGGCAAGTGCAACTCGCCGATCGTACCCCGAGGCCCGATGACGCGCCAACGCGCTGGCGACGTCGCGAGCCCGAGGGGGCGGCGCGGCTCGTGTCGCTTGAGCCGTCGCGCGCCATCCCCCATCCTTCCGAGGGCGCGCCTCGCTCGTGATGCGAGCGGCTCGCGAACCGCATGGATCGCAGCCCCCTTCTTCAGCTCGCGTTCGTCGCGTGGCACGTGTTCGCGGGTTTCTGGGGCACGAGCCTGATCTACCGCGTGCGATTCGGCACGTTCCCGCACGCGGCGTGGATGCGGCGCGCGGCCTCGCGCCATCGTCGGATCCAGGGGGCGA
>CAYVDO010000335.1:0-6917 GCA_964450125.1 uncultured bacterium | reverse complement strand
CCGTGGCTGTGGGCCTGCGTTGCCGTCGGTGCGCTGGCGTGGGCGATCGCGGTGATCTCGTATTTCTCGAGCCCGAGCCTTCGTGCCACCGCCTTCGGCCGCCCGCTCGTGGACAGCCCCGCGGCAGCGGGTTGGGTGATCGCGGGCGCGGGCCACGTCGGCATGATCTGGTCACAGTTGGCGATGGGCAGGGCGTTACGCGTGGGGCTCGAGGAAACGGGCCCGCTCGCGCCCGAGGAGCTCGTGACGGGTGGGCCATTCGCGCGATCGCGACATCCCGTTTACGCGAGCTCGATCCTGTTTCTGGTCGGGGAGTGGCTCTGGAACCCGAGCGCCGCGTGCGCGCTCTCGGTGTTGGTGTTGATGCTGGGCTTCCACCAGCTTGCCGTCGAGGAGGATCGTTTGCTCGGCGAACGCTTCGGTGTGGCGCACGAGGAGTATCGACGTCGTGTCCGACGCTACCTCTGAAGCGGCGATCGCGACCGAGCGGGCGCCGCTCGGGGCTCTCGTCGGTGTGGCGTGGCGCGGTGTGCGGGCGCATCGCCGCCGCACCGGAGTGCTGGTTGCAGCCAACGCACTCGGCGTAGTGGCGGTGGCGCTATCGCTCGGCCTTCAGCGATGGAGCCACGAGACGTTGCTCGGCCTGACGAGCGATACCGCCCACGGCCTCGGCCACGTCGAGCGGCCGGAACGCCATCGCTCGCGTGATCCGAGGCTGCGTTTCGCCGAGAAGCCCGAGCCCGTCGATCCCACGCGCGCGGCGAGCCTAGCCGCGGGGTGGACGGCGATCCTCGAATGGCCCGCGCTCGTGGAAGGCCCGCGCGACCAGGCGCCCGTCGAGCTCGAGGCGACACGGGACGGCTTTCGAAGCGCTGGCGACGCGGGAATCGGGGCGCGTCCCACGAAGGTCGCAGGTCGCGTCTCGCAGGAGCTGGCAGCGCGGCTCGGTGTGGAAGCCGGCGGCCGCGCGCGCATCCGATTTCGCGATGCAGCCGGAGCAGAAGTCGCGGTGAGTGCCACTCTCGCCGCTGTCCCGCCTGGCGCTGGCTCGCCGGCCGATCGGTCCACCGTCGCGCTCGCGCTCGACGATCTCCAGGCATTGATCGGTGAGCGTGCCGTGACGTCGTGGGGGATCGAGCTCGACCGCGGCCTGTCGACGGCGGCGGCGTTGGCGCGATTGGACGACGTGCGACGCGCGCTGCGTGATCCGTCGCTGGTGGTCGTGTCGTGGCGCGAGACCGCGCCCGACGTGGAAGGCATCACCGAGGTACAACGGCGCGCGGTCCAGCTGCTGGTGGTGATCTTGGCGGTGGTGCAGACGATCGGCGTCGCGAACACGTTCGTGCTGGGTGTCATCGACCGCACCCGCGAGTTGGGCGTGCTCACGGCGCTCGGCTTCGAGCCGCGCGATCTCAACCGGTTGACTCAGCTCGAAGCCTGGATCACGAGCGTGCTGGGAGCATTGACGGGCGTCGCGCTGAGCGTACCGGCGTCTTGGTTCTTCGCTCGCCACGGCCTCGACTTCTCGGCGTCGGCGAAATCCCTCGCGGTCGCCGGGCACGTGATGCCGCCGATCATCCGCGCCTACATCGGTCCCGCCGAGGTGGCGGTTGGCGCCGCGCTGGCGCTGGTGGTCGGGCCAGCCGCCGGCTGGTGGCCGGCGCGGCGCATCGCGGCACTCGATCCCGTGCAGGCGTTGCGCGCGGTCTGACGGGGGCGACGGCGGTGCTGGGTCTCGCGTGGCGACTGGTTTGGGGTAGGCCCAAGCGCGCCTGGCTCGCGATCGCGTCGGTGGCGATCGGCACCGCCGTGGTGGCGATCGTGCTCGCCGCGCTCGCCGGCTTCTCTGGGTACCTCTTCGATCGTGCCACCGGCACGTTGCTGGGTGACGTGGTGATCGCGAAGGGTGCGAGCGTCGCCATGCGCCGCACCGCCGATGTGTTCGACCCAGCACCGGTGCTCGCCAGCATTCGCAGCGCGATCGGCGGCGAGTCGCGTATCACGACGCGCCTCGTAGTGCCGGTGCTGGTCGGAACCGAAGGATCGGAGCGCGCCGCGTTCCTCTACGGGATCGAGCCCGCTCGCGAAGCGCAGCTTTCACCCGACGTCGCACCGCTCGAGCCGCTCGATGCGCCGAGCGCGGGCGAAGGCGCAGCGTTCGCGAGCGTGCTCTTGAGTCCGGTGCAGGCGGAAGCGCTGGGCCTAGGTGTCGGCGACCTCGTGGACCTCGTGGCCACGGACCGTTTTGGCTTGCCTCGCGCAGCGCGCGCGCGCATCGCCGGTCTCTTTCATGCGGCGTCGCGTGACGTCGAGGCGTTCGTGGTGCTGGCGCCGCGGGGGTTGGCCGAGACGTTGCTCGACGCCCGCGGAATGGTTCACGAGGTAGCGCTGGCGCTACCGCCTGCGCAGCGTCCGCTCGACCGATTGCCCGATGCGGTGGCGCGGCTGCGCGCGGTGCTTCCCGAAACCGCGGGGGTGAACGCCGAAGCGTGGACCACGGTCGCGCCGGCGATCGTCGATTACGTGAACGTGAACATCGCGGTCTACCGGGTGTTCCTGGCGCTCGAAGTGCTGCTGGTCGCGCTCGCCGTCGCGGACATCCTTTGGCTCGGGCTCGAAGAGCGGTTGCGCGACCTCGGCACCGTGGGTGCGCTCGGAGCGAGCCCCCGCGAGCTGGTCGGATTGGTTTTCGCGCAGGCGTTCTGTCTGTTGGGAGCTGGAGTGGGGATTGGGGCGATTCTCGGCGCTGCCGTGGCGATCCACATCACGCGCGCTGGCATCCCCGGTCTCGACGCCTCCGCGGCTTTCTCGGTGAGCGGGTTCTCGATCGGCGAGGGCCTACGCGGCCGCTTCGAGGCGAGCCAGGTGCTCGTGGCCGCGGCCGTGGTGCTGGGCGCGGGTCTGGTAGCCGCAGCGTTGCCGGCCTGGCGCGCGTGGCGCCTCGAGCCGGTGGCGGCGTTGCGACACCGCTGACGAGAACGGGGGGAAACGTGAACGACGGCGAGCGGCGCGCACCCATCGAGCTTCGCGGAGTGGTGCGGCAATACGGCGGCGTCCGTGTGGTCGACGACGTGAGCTTCACGGTCGAGGCCGGGGCTTTCGCCGCGCTCGTCGGACCGTCGGGATCCGGCAAGACCACGCTGCTCAACCTGATCGGCGGTCTCGATCGACCGGACGCGGGCGTGGTGCGCGTGGATGGTGCGGAGGTCTCGTCGCTCGACGCTGCGGCGCGTGCCCGCTTCCGCAAGCGCACCATCGGCTTCGTGTTCCAGAGCTACAACTTGATCGACGTGCTGACCGCGCGCGAGAACGTCGAGCTGCCGCTGGCGCTCCTCGGCATGGCACCGCGGGAGCGCGCCGAACGCGCGCGACGCTGGCTCGAGGAGCTGGGAGTCGTGCACCGCGCGGACGCGCGACCCACCGAGCTTTCCGGCGGCGAGCAGCAGCGCGTGGCGGTGGCGCGGGCGCTGGTGAAGGAACCTCCAGTCGTCCTCGGGGACGAGCCCACGGCGAATCTCGATCACACCACCGGACTGGCGTTGCTCGACACCCTGGCGGCGCTCAACCGTCGTCACGGCACCACTTTCCTCATCGCCACCCACGATCCGCGTGTGGTCGAGCGTACGGTGACTCGCTACGTTCTTTCCGACGGACGGCTGGTGTCGGGGGTGCAATCGGCCTGATTCGGTCTTTTGCTTGCTTGCGGACGCGACGATGACTGCTCGGGACCAACGCGTGCTGCTGGTGACCGGTTCGTTGATCTCCGGCTCACACGCGTCGGTGTGGTCGGAGCTCAGGAAGCAGCGTGCCCAATACGCGGCCAGCTCGCGCAGCTTGCTCGATCTCAAGGTCAAGCTCACTCCGATCGAGCTCTTTCTCACCCACGCGCTGGCGCAGCGCTCGTTGCCGTCCGCGGCGACGTGGCGTCCGGCGGTCGAGCGCTTCTTCGAGAAGCGGCTCGAGGCCGAGACACCGACGCTCACCGAGGTCGTGCTGGCGGGGCTTCTGGAAGCAGAGGGGATCGAAATCACCAGCGTCACCTTGAGCGAGCTCTTCGCGAGTGCCACCGGCCGCCAGCGTCTTCTCGCCGAGCACGGCTGCGTGCTGATCTCGACCACGCTCATCCGCGACCTGAGTGAGCTCGAGCCGTTGGTGGCGATGGTGGCGCGCCCGGGGTTGCGAGTGGTCCTCGGAGGTGCGCTGGTCGGAATCGTGCATGGGCGTTGGCAGCCCATGGCAGGTGTGGACGTATTGGCCGTCGGCTACGGCGAAGTGTTGGTGCCGGCGCTCGCCGCGTGGATCCGCTCGGGCTATCGGACGTTCCCGCCCTCCGAGGCGTACACGGTCGAATCGCGCGCCGGTTGCCTGCTGCTGCGCGCCGCGCGGCCCGAAGGCCGTAGCTTGGATGCGTTGCCGAGCGCGGACTGGGCAGGCTGGGCGCGGCGCACCGGGCGCCGGCCTCGCATGATCCGCTACGAGTCGGTGCGCGGTTGTCCGTATCGGTGCGAGTTCTGCAATTTCCCGTTCTTGTTCGACGACACGTCGTTTCGCGTGAAGAGCGCCGAGCGCATCGCCGACGAGTGGGAGCGTTACGTGAAGGAGCTCGGCGTCGAGGTGGTGAGCTGCTTCGACTCGCTCTTCACCGTGCCCCGTTCGCGGATTCGCGAGCTCTGCGACGAGCTACGGCGCCGTCGCTTGCAGGTTCGCTGGATCTGCTACGCCCGCGGCGACGACCTCGTGACCGACGATTTGCTGCCGCGCATGCGCGACGCAGGCTTGGCCCAGGTCCACATCGGCGCCGAGTCGGGAAGTCAGCTCATCCTCGACGCCATGAACAAGCGCCAGACCGTCGAGAAGAACGTGCAGGCGTTGGTGCGCTGCCGCGAGCTGGGAGTCTCGACCATCGTCACCTTGGTTCTGGGTTTTCCAGGCGAGACCCGAAGCACCATCGAAGAGACCCATCGACTGCTCGAACGCACCCGCCCGGATTTCTATCTGCTCGCGCTGCTCAACA
The DNA here is from genome assembly GCA_964450125.1 of uncultured bacterium. Lineage (GTDB taxonomy): Bacteria > JADJOY01 > JADJOY01 > JADJOY01 > JADJOY01 > JADJOY01. The sequence continues at coordinate 1,903 of CAYVDO010000335.1, read as the reverse complement.
CCCGCATGGAGGGCGTGCCGCTCTTGGGCGCCGAGTCGCGCGCTCGATTCGGGCTCGAGGTGTGGAACGACGGTCGCACCAATCAGCCCTTCTTCCGTCACCACACGATGGATGCACGCGAGGCGATGGACCTCTTGGAAGCGCTCGACGATCGGGTGCGGCGCGAGCGCCTGAGCTTGTGGGCGCCGCTCTTCTTCGACGGCACCCCCGAGTACGAGCTCTCCGAGCGCGAAGCGCTGCTCGACTACCAGCAGCACCTCGTCGATCGCTACCCGCGTCTGCATCGGCTTTTCGAATTCGCCCACCGTTGGGTGGATGGCCGCTTCGCGACCCAGATCTCCGCGCGCTATCCACTCGGGGCGGCGTCGCCAGGCACGCTCGCCGCGTGAAGCTCGCCGGCTGACGGCGCGGTCCGAGGCCCGCGAGGCGTCGCGTGTGGCTCAGCGCTCGCGGCGCAGCACCCAGATCTTGTACGCGACGCTGCCGTCTTCGAGGCAGCGCTGGGTGTGGAGCCTGAGTTGCCGAATGGCCCCGCTGGCGCTGGCTTGGGCCGCGGCGAGACCCGTACGGGCGGCATGCGCGAGAACCAGTTGCTCGTAGGTGCGAATGCCGCGCAGGTAGCGGCGCGCGAGCGCGGGGCCGCCGCGCACGAGCGCCAGTGGCACCAGGGCCCGTTGCCAGGCCGGCGAGGCCATGCGCGCGTAGAGCCCCATCCATCGCGCGACCCCGGGAGAGAGATCCTCCTCGCGCACCAACGCGAGTCCGACGGCGGCGCCGAGGCGCTCGATGTCTCCGCGCTCCGCGAAATGAAAGAGCTCGCGGAGGCCGTTGTCGGTATCGTGATTTTCCTGGTCGACGACGAGCCACGTACCCCCAGGAACCAGCACGCGAGCGACCTCGGCGAACACCGACGCCTTTTCGGCGATGTGGAAGAGCACTTCGATGGTCACGGCGAGATCGAAGCTCTTGGGCGCGAAGGGAAGGGTGGTGGCGTCCGCTTGTGTCACCTGGACGCGCCCGCCGTGCGGGGCGCGTCGCAGACGTTGATGGGCTCGGCGTGCCTGCGAGCGGGTGCGATCCACCGTCGCCATGCGAAGCCCGAATCGCCGAGCTAGCTCGCTGGCGCTTCCGCCGAGCCCGGATCCGATGTCGAGCCCGCGCGCGCCAGCAGGCAAGCGTGCCACCTCTCCCACTTGCCACAGCGATTCGAGGAGCGTCGCGGGACCCTGAGCCAACGCGCGAAACGCGTGCCACGGTGTGGTTGGCACCGATTCGCACACGCCGTAATGCAGATGTGTGAGGCCGGGCGCCATGTCGGCGATGGCACCGAAGAACTCGGCGTAGTGCGTCTCGACGGCGGATCTGGCTGTGCTGGAAGCGTTCATGGTGGGCAACGGCAAACGGTAGCAGACGAAAGCTGCCCGAGTCGTGCGTGTCGCCGCCCGCCGCCGGGTGGCGATCGGCCTGCTGGAAAGGAAGGCGATGAGCCAATCCGACCTCGACCGCGCTGCCACCGTGCTGGCGCGCGCGAATCACCTCTTGGTGTTCACTGGCGCAGGCATCTCGACGGGCTCGGGCATCGCGGATTTTCGTGGGCCGAACGGAGTGTGGAAACGGCGTAAGCCCGTCTACTTCCAGGACTTCCTCGCGTCGGAAGAGGCGCGCGTCGAGCACTGGGACTTCAAGCTCGAATCCTGGGATCAGTTTCGCGGCGCGCGTCCCAATGCCGCTCATCGCGCCATCGTGGATCTCGAGCGCTCGGGTCGCGTCGAGCTGCTGGTCACCCAGAACATCGACGGGCTACATCAGGATGCGGGAAGCCGCGCCGATGGAGTCGTGGAGATCCACGGCACCAATCGTTGGATCGAGTGCCTGATCTGTGGCGCGCGCACCGAGCCTGGGC
>CAYVDO010000334.1:0-8986 GCA_964450125.1 uncultured bacterium | reverse complement strand
GGCTTCGCTCGCCGATCCTCGCCTTCGGCGAGGCTAGCAGCGTGTCGGGAACGAACTTCCCGACACACTCCTAGCGACACCCGCATCGCTCAGGGCTGCGCGGCCTTCTCTTTGGCGCGGCGCATCAGCTCTTCCATCGACAGCGGGCGCGGCGCGGCAGACGGCGCCGCGGACGGCGATCCCGTGGCGGAGGTCTCCTCCGGCTTCACCTCGTCCACCGGGCGCGTCCACGGAAACGGCTCGTAGAACGGCTGGCCTTGGCGCAGATTGAGCGGGCCCTTCGAGAAGGTCGGCACGTAGATCAGCACCACCAGCGCCGTGCAGATGATCCCGAGGGTGGGCAGGATCGCCTTGGCGACGTTCAGGAACGGCTGACGGAAGATCGCCGCGGCCACGAACAGGTTCGTGGCGACGGGCGGCGCCAGGTAGCCGATCTCCATGTTCACCACGAACACGATCCCGAAGTGGATCGGATCGATGCCGTAGTGGTTGATCGCCACCGGCGCCAGGATCGGCGCGAACACCAGCGTGGCGGAGATGGAATCCATGAGCGCGCCGAGCACGATCAGGATCACGTTCACCACCAGCATGAATTGCCACGCCGAGAGGTCCGCGGAAGTGGCCCAGCGCTGAATCACGCCGGGTGCGTCCACCTCCGCCAGGAAATCGTTGAGGCCGAACGCGAGCACCACGATCAGCACCAGGCTGCCGATGAGCGTCGCCGCCTCCATCAAGATCCCGGGGATCTGCCCCCAGCGCACGTCGCGGTGGATGGCGCACGAGATCAGCACACTCGCCGCAAAGGCCATGGCACCGGCCTCGGTGGGCGTGAAGACACCGCCGTAGATCCCGCCGAGCACGATCGCCGGCAGGGTGAGCGACCACGCCGCACCCGCGAACGCCGACCCGAGCCGCGCTGCGCTGAAGGGCTCGCGCGAGCCCGGTACGCGCAGGCCGGTGACGATGCTGTAGATGGCCAGCAGCGACGCGATGAAGACCGCCGGCACCAGCCCGGCGAAGAAGAGATCCGACGGATCGACGGCGGCGGTGCCCTGGACGCTGATCGCATAGATGAGCATCGCGATCGCCGGCGGGATCATGCAGCCCAGGCTGCCGGCGCTGGTGATGAGGCCGATCGAAAAGCTCTTCGGATAGCCCGATTCGATGAGCGCCGGGAACATCACGCTGCCCACCGCCACCAAGGTCACCGGCGAGGAGCCCGAGATCGCAGCGAACACGATGCAGGCGACCACGGACGCCACGGCGAGCCCACCGGGCATCCAGCCGACGGCGGCACGAGCGAGCTCGGTCAAGCGCGGCGCGATGCCGCCTTTGGTCATGATCGAGCCGGAAGCGATGAAGAACGGGATCGACAAGAACACGTTCTTGCTCACCAGCGATTCGATCTTGGTGACCATGCGGCTCAACTGCACCAGCGGCTCGGCGTCGGGCAGCCAGAGCAGGAACGAGAGCCCCGTCGCCACCCCCACGATCACGAACAGCCGCGCGCCCAAAAGCGCGAGCACGAAGATCGCGAGCAGCAGCCAGAGCCCGTTCACGCGTCGGGCTCTCGCTGGATGCCGAGCTGGGCGAGCGTGTCGTCGTCACCTGCGCGCACGGCACCCGTCCACGTCCGCCACGCTTCCAGGAGGAAGCGAAACGCGAGCGAGACCATGCCGTACGGAATCGACGAGAACACCAGCCACTTGGGAATTGGCAACGCGGTGAGCGTCCCCGCAGCGCCGTCGGTGGCGCGCCAGAGCTGGTGATGCTCGACGCACGAGCGCGCTCCCAGGTAGCCGATGCCGAGACAAAAGAGCGCGGTCACGACGTGGCCGACCGCGGTCGCGGCGGGGAGCATCGAGTCGGGCCAGATCTTCGAGCCGACGTCGAGGGCCAGGTGCTTGCGATCGTGCGCCGCCAGCGTCGCGCCGATGGTGCCGAGCCAGAGCGTGAACCCGAGCGCCAACGTCTGCGACCACACGAGCCCGTTCGGAACCAGCCGCACGAACGCCACCTGCACCAGCGCGATCGACGCGCCGAGCGCCAGCCCTTTGGGCACCGCCTTCGGCCACGCATCCCGGCGCGTCCGGAACGCGAGCACACTGGCCACCGACGCCACCGCGCCGATCGCCAGCGGGTTCGCGAGCCAACTACCCGCGCGGGTGCTCACGCGCTGCGCGACGTCCAGGAACACCACCACGCCCATGATCGCGAGCATGATGGCGACCACCACCTGCTCGACGCGGTAGAGCCAATCGTCGAAGCGCGTGACCCATCTCATGCGATCACTTGCCAGGTTGCCGCAGCGCCGCGAGCCCTTTTTCGATCTGCGCCACCAATGCCTTCTCGCCGGCGCTCGCCTTGGCGAGGTACGCGGCCCGACCCGCCGCCGCGGCCTTCTCGAATTGCGCCAGCTCGTCCTTGGTGGGTGTGTAGACCTGAATGCCCATGGGACCGAAGTTCTCGACCAAGAGCGGATTGAGCGCGCGGATCTCCTTGCGCATGCGTTGCATCAGGCCGTTCCGCGGTGCCAGCAATGCGGTCTTGCTCTTGCCGTCGAGCCCGTCGTACCAGGCCGCGTTGAAGACGATCGCAGCCGCTTGATAGATGTGATTCGTGAGGCTGTAGAACTTGGTGCCGCTGGTCCATTGCGCCGCCTGCGAGAAGAGCGGCGTGTTGTCGTAACCGTCGATCACCCCCGTCTGGAGCGAGGTCAGCACTTCGGTCACGGCGATGGGCACCGGTGACGCTCCGAAGGCCCGGTACATCTCGAGATGCACCGGCGACTCCTGGCTGCGCATCTTGTGGCCCTTGAGGTCCGCGGGCGTCTTCACGAAGCCGAAGCTGGTGCCGAACGAGCGGTAGCCGTTCTCGCTCCAGAAACCGAGCACCAGACCCCGGTCGCGAAACGCCTTGTCGAGCGTCGCGAGCACCACCTGGTCGAGGATGTGATCGGCCTCCTCCGGGGTCCGGAAGAGGTACGGCATCTCGAGCACCGCCAGCTCGGGCACGATCGACGAGAGCGCCGCCGTGGAAGCACCCACCGCCTGGATCTGTCCGCGCGCGCACGCCTGCACCGACTCGTTCTCGTCGCCCAGCGCACCACCCAGGAACACCCGCGCTTTCACCGCGCCTGCGGTGTCGGCGTCGATCTGCTTGCGGTACTCCTCGAGCCCTTCGGACCAGGGCGTGCCTTCCGGCGCCACGGTAGCGATTTTCATCGCCACCCCTGCCGCCTCCTCCGCTCGGGCGTGGCCCGCAGCCAGCGCCAACCACGTGCCCACCGCCACGCCGGCCATCCAGCCCATGCACCGCACTGCACCGCCTCTCGCCGTCGCTCGCATCAGAAGAGCTCCGCCGAGCGCGCCAGCAGCTTGCGCGCGTTTTCCTGCTCGATGTGCTGCTCGGGCTCGACGTCGGAAAGCACGCGCGGATCGCCGTTCACGACTTCGGTCAGGAGCTGCTCGAAGAGCGCTTTGTCGCCCTTCTTGGTGGCGTAGAACTCCGCCATCAGGACCTTGGTGCCGAAGTAGCTGGGCGCGATCGCCAGCGAGCGATCGAATTGGTCCTTCGACTTGGCGAGATCACCGCCCGCGAAACCGGGCGCCTTCGCGTAGTAGGTCCCGAGCAGTCGCGGGCCCGAGCCGTGGAAGAAGGCTTCGTCCACCTCCGCCAGCCGCGACGCGAGCTTGAAGAGCTTCTCCTTGTAGAGCAGCACCTTCTGGATGCCCTGCTCGTTCGCCCACCGGCCCAGGTTCGCGTAGTACCACTGCAGCGCCGGCGCGTCGTCCTTGGTGCACGCCTTGAGGGCGTCGGTGTCCTTGGTTCCGGCGGAGACGAGGCGCTTGAACTCGGGATTGAGCGCCAACGCGCGTTCGCCGTATTGGGAGCCGGCCTCGTAGGTGGCGAGCCGTTTCTCCTTCTGCTCCTCGCCGCCCATGTGGCCGTAGGCCAGCAGGTAGTGGGCGCGCGAGAGCTTGGCGAGGATCTCGCGCGCCGTCGGATCCTGCGCGATCACCTTCTCCCACGCGGCGATCGCGCGCCGGATCTCGTCGGGACTCGCCCGGCGCTCCCACGCTTCGTCGCCCTCACGAACCAGCGCACCGAGCTGCGACACGTCGGCGGTCTTCGCCGCGGTCACGTTGTAGGCCGTGGAGCGACCGGAACAACCGGCGAGCACGAGAACGGCCGACGCGCCGAATCCCACGACCACCGCGCGCACGCGATTGCATCGCATCATCGTCTCTTCTCCTCGCCCCGCCCGAGGGGCCGCGCATCGTAACCCGACCCCTCACCGCTCGCGCAAGGTTTTGCGCATGCGCTGCTCCCCGCGGGTCACTCACGCGCCTCACGCTGTCGCTCACGGCTCCCATGGCGTCGTATCGGCTGCACGGTGACCGCACACCTGCTCCGCACCGGCTGCACGTCCGAGCTCGAAGCTCGCGATCGCTCGCCATGGCGATTTTCGAGATCTTCCCAACGCTCGCCGCCTTCGGCGCGTGGAAGTCGAGTTGCCGTTGCTCGTCGATCAGGCGGGCACGTTCGAAGTCACCGGACCCCCAGTGCATCTGGATGTGAGCAATGGGCTGGTGTGGAGCTCGCGCGTCGACACCGAGGGTCATTGGGCGATCGGCGTGACCGGGCACGGTCCCCTCACGCTCGGTTGCGACACACGCCCCGGCGTCGATGCAGGCGAGCGCGAGGCCGCGCCAGGCAACGTCGCGATCTACGGCATCCGCGTGCTGAACGCGGATCAGCTCACCGTCATCCATTCCGACGGAAGCTGTGCCCACTTCGCGGCCTTCGAGCTGCCTGCCGACCACGCCGAGGTCTTCGAGGTGGTGCTTCCCAGCGGCAGCCAAGTGCTTTCCACCATCGTCGACGGCCGCGAAGCCACGCGCGCTGCACGCGACGGCGAGCGCTATCGCGTTCCCCTCGAGCCGCTCGCCCGGCGCGGCGAAAGTCGGCTGGTGTCCCTCCGTCTCGCGTTGCCGGCACAGCCACTCGGATTCCTGGGCTCGTTCGAGCTCGATCTACCCCAGTTCGACAGCACCCCCGGCGCAATCCGCTGGAGGATGTTTTCTCGGGGGTCTGTTCCAGACCCCCGCCCAGCGCGGCAAAGCCGCGCATGGGACCCACCCCCGAGGCGACTCGCTGCGCTCGCGGCTCGCCGCTGGCTCGCGGAGAGATCAGCGCCGAGCGGGGAGACCCTTGCGCAGATTGGCGGAAGGGCCGGCGGTCCCTCGACGGCCGCGCCGTTCCAATGCGCACGCGCGGGCTGTTCCAGACACCCCGCGCGTCGCGGCAACGCCGCGACGCCGGTGCACGGACCGTTACTTCTTCGCGGTGGGTTTCTTCGTGGCCGTGGGCTTTTTCGCGACCGGCGGCTTCTTGGCCGGGGCCGTAGGCTTCTCGGCCATCGATGTCGCCTTCGCCTTGGCAGCAGGTGCGGGTGCCGCGGCGGCAGGTTTCTTGGCGGCAGTGCTCTTGCCGGCTTTGCGATCCCAGTAGCGGCGAATCTCGGTGGCAGCGTCGGGAGTGTCGCTCTCGCCGTCGGGGTGATCGAACTTGACCTTGCCCATGCGCCGCGCGGCCGTGAGCGCCAGCTCGCGCAAGCGGGGATTCCGGGAGCCGATGGCGATGAGCGTCTTGTTCATCGCGTCGCGGGTGAAGTTCGGCGCCGGATGGATGGTGGACTCGATGCGCTCGATCTCGCGGGTGAGCTGCGCGTCCGAGAGCACCTGATCGCGCTGAGCGAGCTCGCCGAGGATCATCCATCCCGCGCGGCCGAGCCACTCGTCCTTGGAGCGCGTCCAGGCGGCGACGCGGTCACGGGCGTGGCGGCTGCGCGCCGCGAGCTTGGTCGCGAAAATGTCGGCCAGTGGGTAGTAGCGAATCGCGGACGCCCAGCGATCGAGATCCGCGGGGCTGATGCGCTGGGGATCGGCGACTTGCGCAGCCAGCATGCGCGCATCGAGATTGCCGGTGCGCCAGAGCTCCAACGCGAGCTCGTGATTCACCCCAATCTGCTTTCGGAACTTCTCGAGATCGGCAGGGCTCACGCCGAAGATGGGATCGGTGGCGCCGCGTTTGCGGAAAAGTACGCGATTTTGCTCCGTACCCATCGACCCCAGGGTCTTGAGGATCTGGGCCACGTTCGGCTTCGGCATCCGCATCTCTCCCGTGTGAGCGCGTCGTCACGGACCCTCGCCACACTGCTCGGACGAAGCCCGCACGCACGCGGGACCGCGTGCGGCGGAAGAGGGTTCGGGCCCGGAGGGCAGAATTGTAGCGCGAAATCGTGTTTTTGCCCCAACTCCGCCGCCCCGGGGGTCGGAAGCGGCCGTCCACGCCGATTCACGGCGGAGCACGAGCTGGGCATCGGACCAAGGCGATTCGAGACGCAAGGCGTAGCCACGCCGCTCGAGCGCGGCGACGAAATCGCCGGAAAAAGCCCCGGATTCGAGGGAGAGGTGATCGGGAACGGCCTGGTGATGTGCGCGCGGGGCGGCGACGGCTTCGGCGGCGCTCGCGTGCTGATCGATCAGCGCCAGCAACACCTGCAGCACCGTGGAGATGATCCGCGGCCCACCGGGCGAGCCCAACACCGCGAACGGCGCGCCAGCGGGGTCGAATACGAGCGTGGGCGTCATGCTCGACAGGGGCCGCTTTCCCGGCTCGATTCGATTCGCGGCCGAGCCCACCAGCCCGTACGCATTGGGAGCCGCCGGCCCGAGACTGAAGTCGTCCATCTCGTCGTTGAGGACGATGCCGAAGCCCGGCACCGTGAGCCCGGAGCCGAAGCTGGTGTTGATGGTGAGCGTCACGCTGGCGAGGTTGCCGTAGCCGTCGGCGATGCTGAGGTGGGTGGTGTGCGTGCCGGACGGTAGCGTGCTCTCGGGAGTCGGCGGCGCCGACGGTGCGCCGTTGGCGATCGTGCGGCGGATCGCATCGGCGATGGCATCGGTGTGCGACGCGCTCGTGAGCTCGGCGATCGGCACTGAGACGAAGTCGGGATCGCCGAAGAGCTCGATGCGATCCGCGAAGGCGTGGCGCATGCTTTCGGCGAGGAGCACCGCTCGCTCGAGCGAGCCTTGCGGCATCTCGGAGATCCTCAAGCGTTCGAGCACAGCGAGCATCTCGAGCAAGAGCACGCCACCCGAGCTGGGCGGTCCCATGCTCACCACGCGATGGCCGCGGTAACGACCCTCCACCGGCTCCCGATCCACGACCCGATACCGGCGCAGGTCGCCGCGGCTCAATGCGCCGCCGTGGCGCTCCACCTCGCGCACCATCGCTTCCGCGATCGGACCCTCGTAGAAAGCCGCGGGCCCACGATCCGCGAGCATTGCCAGCGTCTTCGCCAGCTCCGACTGAACGAGGCGCGTGCCACGCCGCCGCGGCTCGCCGCTGTCGAGGAAGATCGCCGCAGACGCGGGGAACTGCGCCAAGAGCGCGCGGTGGCTGGCGATCCGCTCGGCAAGCTTCGTGTCGATGTCGAAGCCTTCCTCCGCGACGCGGCGTGCGGGTGCGAGGAGCGCGGCGAGCGGCCGCGTCCCGTAGCGCTCGGCGAGCGCGGCGAGGCCCGCCACCTCGCCGGGTACCGCGACCGCGAGCCCGCCTACCTGCAATCGCTTCACATCACCTGCGGCGGCCGTCGTCGCGACCGGAAAGTCCGCCGGCGCGGTCTCGCGAAAATCGAGGGTCTCGACCCGCTCGGATCCAGCGCGCCGATAGAGGGCGAAGCCGCCGCCACCCAAACCCGATCCCGATGGCTGCACCACGCCGAGCATCGCCGCCGCCACCACGGCCGCATCGGCGGCGTTGCCACCGGCTTCGAGCACCTCCACGGCGGCGGCGGTCGCGAGCGGATGCCCCGTGGCCACCGCACCGTCGAGGGTCGCAGGCGGATCCGTCGATGCGGAAAGCGCGGATCGCGCGCAGCCCGCGCCGAGCGCGAGGGCCAGTGACGCGGCGGCGAGGCGCAGCACACCACCGAACTGCGGCGCAACGACGTGCCGGCTCACGCGTCCAGCACCTGCCGGCGGCCTTCCTCGGCGCCAATCGCCTCTACGTGGCCCGCCGGAATCCAGCCTTCGTCGCCGCGCGCGTTGCGAACCCACACCCATCCCGCGAGCGCGTGATCGACAGACACCTCGTCACCGATCTCCACGGCCAGCTCGCGCGCCGTGTAGTCGCGGAGCGCGCGGGCGTGCTCGCCGTCGTCGCTCGCAACCGCTTCCGCGGGAATCCAGCCCGCTCTCCCGTCCGCGGCCGTGGCCCAGATCCAGCCCACGTATTCGTCGTCGCGATGCCCGAGACGAAGCGTGTCGCCCGCGCAAAACGCGATCGGGTCGGCGTAGATCACGGCATGCGCGCGGACCACGCGAGCGCGCATCACAACGCCTCGCGGAAGAGATCGATGTCGGGCTCGAACGCGGACTGGATCTTCGCCACCTCGCTCGCAGCCGACGGCGAGCAGTGCAGCGCCTCTTCCAGCGCCGCCGTGGTGGCGAAATTCATGATCTCGACGCCGCGGCTCCAGGCGAGGAACGGGTCGTCGGAGTCGCGGGGATCGTCGCAACCACGGAAGAGCGCGCCAGCGGCCTGACCGAAGAGTCCGCCGATCCCGTTCTGCTGGATGATGTCGAGCAGGTCGACGTTGGGATCGCCGGTGGCGCGCAGCCCGCACAGGCTCGATCCCACGAGGTGATCGGAGCGCGCGATGAGCACGCTGCGCTTTCGCGGCTCCGCCGCGTTCCACTGTGCTTCCTCGCCGGGCCGGCCGTCTCCGAAGTCCTGCGTGCCGCGGATGAAGAGCACGGACGCGGGCCGCGTGGACGGCGCGCCGGTGCCACCGGCGATGGGCACCAGCACCCGTGCCACATCACCGAGAAGGCTGGCGGCAGCACCACCGGCGCTGTGGCCGGCGGCTCCCTGCCTCGAGGTGTCCATCCTGGATGTTCTTCCGCCACAGCGAGCA
>CAYVDO010000333.1:0-8994 GCA_964450125.1 uncultured bacterium | reverse complement strand
GGCTCGCGTTCGCTCGCCGATCCTCGCCTTCGGCGAGGCTAGGAGTGTGTCGGGAACGAATTTCCCGACACACTCCTAGGAGCCCGGCGGCAATCCCGTCCCGGCAGTCACGGCAAGTCTGGACCAGAGCGCGCGGTCGACGCGGCTGAGCGATTTCACGATCGACGCCGCGAGGCTCTGCGACCGCTCGTCCGCCACCCCCGTCGGGCATGAAAAGTCCCCATCGAGTCGGACGGCGCAGCGCCTTGTCGCCTCGCGCTAGGCGAGGGCGCGCATCCCGGCTCTTGCTCTCGCGATGCCCGTCGGCGGGAATGGACGCCTAGAAAGGACCCGGCATGACCTCGAACCCCATCCTCGAAGCGAGCGCCCTGGACCAAGCACGTATGGTGCGCGAGGGACGGGTTTCGTCCGAGGAGCTGACCCGCCTCTATCTCGACCGGATCGAGCGGCTCGACCCGGAGCTGCACGCGTTCGTGTCGGTCTTTGCTGAGCGGGCACGACGCGACGCGCGTGCCAGGGACGCCGAGCGGAGGCGCTTGCGCGCCGGTGACGAACTGCCGCCCTTCCACGGTGTGCCGATCGGGATCAAGGACCTGAACTTCGTGCGGTGGTCCCGGGCGCGGTTCGGCTCGCGCGGCGCCGGATGGTGGTCGCCGCTCGACGACCGCACGGTCGCGCGGCTGCGCCGCGCCGGGTTCGTGATCCTGGGGAAGCTCGCTACGTCCGAGCTCGGTGCGATGCCCGTCACCGAACCGGACACGCATCCGCCGACCCGCAACCCGTGGAATCCGACCCGCACACCCGGTGGGTCGAGCGGCGGCTCGGCGGCTGCCGTGGCGGCCGGGCTGCTGCCGATTGCTCACGGCAGCGACGGCGCGGGCTCGATCCGCATCCCCTGCACCTTTTGCCATCTCTTCGGCTTCAAAGCGTCGAATGGGCGCGTGCCCAACGCCTACGGGATGCCCGACCGGTCGGTTCTCTACACCTGCGGGCCGATTGCTCGCACCGTCGGCGACGGGGCCGCGCTGCTCGACGTGATGGCGGGCCTGACCGTCGGCAAGCCCCATTGGCTGGCGCCCCCGCCGCAACCCTTCTCGGCGCTGCTCGATGGGCCTCTTCCACCACTGCGAGTCCGCCTGGTGCTCGACAATCCCGTGGTCACACCGGACCCGGAGGTGCGCGCCGTCGTGCTGCGGGCCGCCGAGACGCTTGCTACCGTCGGCCACCACATCGAGGAGTCGCCACCGCCGGCGGGCTCGGTGGACGAGTTCCTGCCGATCTACCAGCAGCTGCTCTCGTCGATTCCGGCGGTGCGCTGGTCGCGGGTGCAGCCCGTGACCCGCTGGCTCGGCCTCGCCGGCAAGCGGATCCGCCGGCGCGACGCACAGGCCGTGCAGGCACGCATCACCGAGCGCCTGCGCGCATGGTCGACGGGCTGCGACGTGGTGCTGAGCCCGACCGTGCCCTGCCTGCCACCTCCGATCGGTTCCTTCGACGATCCGGACCCAGAGGTGTCCTTCCGCAAGGCAGCGCAACTCGGCACCTACACGGCGCTCTACAACGTGACCGGTGCTCCCGCTGCGAGCCTGCCTCTCGGCGTCTCCCGCGACGGTCTACCGATCGGGGTGCAGATCGGCGGCGCCGCAGGGGAGGACCTGCGCGTGCTGCAAGTCGCCCGGCAGCTCGAGCTGCTCATGCCTTGGCGAGATCGCCGGGCGCCGCTTCTGCGCGAGTGAGCGCGCACACGACGGCCTTGCGACCTCGCCCGCTCACCTTCGATCGCCTTCGGGAGGGACCGGCGCGCCGCCGGAGAAAAACCCGACCAGGCTTTCGTAGCGGCCCGCGTACCCGGCCATGGGAATCCCCACCGGGAAGTCGAGGCGGCCCTCCGCGTAGCCAGCGCAGAAGCCGTCGCCTAGCGGCGGCAGAGGCTCGGCGCTCGGCTCACCGCTCGAGGTCCCGCCTCGCGAGCAAGCCGCGTTCAGGGCGACGATGCCGATCACTGCGACGTGCGCTCGAGCGGCCCGGCACACGGATGCGGGACGTCCCATGGCTCGCGGGCTCATTCGAACACCAGGTCCTGCGGCGACGGGGGTGCGGTGGCCTGTTCGCGCAGTACCTGCGCGTAGGCCTCGTTGGGCTCGAAGAATCGCGAATCGAGCCCTTCGAAACGCTCGCGCAGCTCGGCGAACGAGAGCGTCGTGTAGTCGATCGGCTCGTACGGCGGCACCGCGTGGTACACACCCCAGATCGAGTTGGCGTCCCAGTGCTTCCAGGTCCATGGCGCCCAGTGGATGCCGCGCGCGTTCATGAGCGCCAGGAGCTGGCGCATCGCCTCGATGGCGTAGGGCTCGTTGGCGTAGGTCGAGAACTCACCGACGAGGAGCGGCGAACCGAAGCGCGCATCCCAGCTCACCGACTGCGTGGCCAACGTCCCCTCGAACGCGGACACGTGCTCCGCGGTGGACTCCGCGCCGGCGTAGTGGTGGATGGAAAGCGCGTAGCTCTCCCAGCCCATGGCCTTCGCGGTGGGATAGAGAGGCGGCGGCAGGTAGCCGTCCTCCATCAGGATCACGTGGTCGCGATCGACGGACCGAATCGCGTCGTAGATCTGCTCCAGGACGCGGCGATGGACGATCGGGTTGAAGACGTTCATCGGCTCGTTCAAGAGATCGAAGCCCACCACGTGTGGATCATCCTCGACGTAGGTGGCGATCGCCTGCCAGACCCGCGCGGTCTTGGCCTGGCAACGCTCGTCGCTCCAGAGGTGGTTGCCATCGCTGGTGCCGGAATGGATCTCGACGTTCTGGCCGCCCGGTGCACCGTGCATGTCGAGGAGCACGTAGAGGCGATGGCGGCGTGCCCACTCGAGCACCTGGTGCAACCGCTCCCAACCATCGGCGCGGAACGTGGCACCCGCCGCGTCGTCCGACTCGAGCCAGTCGTACCAAAACGGCAGCCGCACCAAGTTGAGGCCGAGTGCCGCGAGACGCTCGAAGTCGAGCTCGGTGATCCAGTGATCGCGCCACACGCGCTCGAGCTCCTGCGCGCGATCCCAGCCGAAGCGGCGGCCGAGGTAGCGCCACAGGTCCTGCTCCGAGTACACACCCGGGAGCGCGTCGTACCAAGCCCAGAACGCGCGAATCGCCTGCTCCTCGCCGGCGGCCGTGTGCGCGTACGTCTCGCCCCGCAAGAACTCGACGGTGGGTGCGACGCCGAGGCCGAGAAAATGCTGCAGATAGGCGAGCGGCCAGGAACGAGAGAGCGTGCGGCTGCAGCCGAGCTCCTCGCACTTCGAGAAGAGCAGGTCCTCGGAATCGAACAGGTCGAGATCCTCGGCGCCGAGTCGCGCGATCCACGGCTCGATCAGGAGCCAGTTCCCGAAGTTGACCCCGCGCAGCGCCACGCGCTGGCCTTCCGCGTCGACGAAATCGGTGCCACGCACCCGCACGAACGGCACCGTGGCCGGCGACGGCATGGGGCGCGGCGGCACGGCCTCGGCGTTCGGCTCGCAGAATCCCTGCGGCGGCTCGACACTCGCGGCACCGCCACTCTCGCCGCTGCAGCCGAAACCTGCGAGCAGACAGGTCACCGAGAGCAGCAAAGCGACGAGCGTTCCGACACGCATCCGCCGGCTCGACACGCTCACGTCCATCGCTTTGGTTCCCCCATCGCCGCGGCAAGTGTGATGGCATGGCCTACCTGTGTCGAGGGTGCGAGGTCCTCACGTTCGTCGCACTTGCCGCAGCCAAGTGCGCCGGGTCGCGCGGAACTTCCGGGGCGCCATCCGCACGAGGCGGCCGTTTGGGGGGACGGCGCCTCAACCGCTCGGCACGAGGTGCGTAACGAGTTTCTCGGCCGCGGCCCGGAGGTCGCCGTCGTTGCTCGCAAGCAACGAAGTCCATCGGACGCGATGTCGGGTGTGCGCGCTCCGCAGTCGGCGAGCACGTCGAGGGATGAAGCGATCCGCGCGCTCGGGAGCGCCGTGATCGCATCGACCAGCGCCAGTGTGAGGTCCGCGTCGAGATCGTTCCTGTAGAGCCCGCGCGTGGCGCGCGAGCGCCTACGGCTCGCGCGCGGCGCCTCTGCCGAAGAGTTCCGAGCGATCGAGGCGGACCATCGATTCGCCGCACGCCCGCAGCACGCCGTGCAAGAAGGGATCGAGGCCGTCGTCGTCCGGCGGCTCGTCGTCGTGATCGGATGCGCGATCGCACCAGGCGTCATTGCATTCGCGGAGCAGGTCGATCGCGAGGTGGAGATGCTCCTTCGCGGCATGGAACGCATCGATGCACTCGGGCGAATCGAAGGTGCTCTCCCAACGCTCCCGCGCCGCGGCAGCCTCGAGCGGGATGCGCCGCCGCTCCGCATTCGCGCACGCCCGGCCGGGAGAGGCGTGCACCCACGCTGCCGCCGCCACGAAGTACCCGGGGGACGTGCCGGAGTGAACGAGCTCGAAGAGGTACGGTGCCTCGCTGGTCGTGTCGCGGAGGATCGACCATGCGCTGGGAAGCGGCGAGTCGAGGGCTCCGGTCAGGCCGCGCAGGTCGGGCTCACGAGTCATGCCGCTCGCTCCCTCGATCGACGCGAACGCGGAGGATCGAATGGGTGCGACGCCATGGCGTCGATGGATCGATGCCGATCACTTTCGAGGCAGGAGGCGCGCTCGCGTGATGGCGAAGGGCACGGTCTCGCCGACGTTGGGTGCAGCAACGGCGGGGACGCTCGCGCGCAGCGTGTGGGTGTCGATGGCGAGCGTCAGCTCGACCCGGCTGCCGAGGTAACCGCGCGCCTCGACGGCTGCGGTGAATGGTCCCTCGCCGAGCACCACGTGCTCGGGGCGGAACGCCATCACCACCGGCTCGAGGGTCGGCAGGGGGCGTGGCGCGCTCACCCGCATGCGCACCCCGCCCACCGTCTCTACCTCCAGATCGGGGCCATCGCGCGAGTGGCGGATGGCGCTCACCGGTAGCTCGTTCACCGCGCCGAGGACTTCGGCGACGTAGAGATCGGCGGGCTCTTCGTAGAGCACCGCCGGTGCGGCCACCTGCGCGATCCGCCCTGCCCGCATCACGGCGACGCGGTCGGCGGTGGCGAGCGCCTCGCTCTGATCGTGGGTCACGAGCAGCACCGTCACGCCGAGGCGGGCACGAAGCGCGGCGAGCTCACCTCGCATCTCCTCGCGCAGCCGCGCATCGAGGTTGGAGAGCGGCTCGTCGAGGAGCAGCACCTGCGGCTCGGCGACCAGTGCCCGCGCCAGCGCCACCCGCTGTTGCTGGCCGCCGGAAAGCTCGTGGGGGTAGCGCTCTCCGAGCCCGGCGAGCTGGACCAGGTCGAGGGCGCGCGCGGTCTTCTCGGCGGTGTCGACGCGGTCCACGCCGCGCAGCCGGAGCGGATAGGCGACATTGCCGCGCACGGTCTTGTGCGGCCACACCGCGTAGGACTGGAACACCATGCCGAGCCCGCGCTCCTCGGGCGGCACGTGGACGCGCGGCCCATCGACGAGCCGCTCGCCGATCCGCACCTCGCCGGCATCCGGCTTCTCGAGGCCGGCGACGATCCGGATCAGGGTCGATTTCCCGCAGCCCGACGGGCCCAGAAGCGCCACGAACTCGCCATCGGCCACGTCGAGCGACACGTTCTGGAGGACGTTGACGATCCCGAAGGTCTTGGCGATCGCCGTGAGCGTGATCGAGGACATGAACGGTTCCCGTGGATCAGCGCTCGGCTGCGGCCGAGCCGCCGACGCGCGGCGCGCGCACCGCTCGCAGCGCGAGCTGACCTGCGAGGGTCGCGGCGACCAGCACGGTCGCCACCACCGCAGCCGCCGGTGGATCGGCGTACGACTGGAGCTCGAAGAGCACGGTGCCGATCACCGACGTCCCCGGCCCCACCAGCAGCACCGACATGGTGATCTCGGAGAGCACCGGCAGAAAGACCAAAAGCCACGTCGCTGCGAGCGCGGGTGAGATGAGCGGCACCACTACGTCGATCGCGGCGCGCGCCGGCCGTGCCCCCGCCACCCGCGCCGCCTCCTCCAGCGTGGGATCGAGCTGTGCCAAGGCGCTCGTGGTGGTGCGCACGCCGACCGACAGGTACTTGACCACGTACGCCACGGCGAGCGCCGCCGAGCCCGCGAATAGATCGATCGCGAGGGTGAGCCGATCCGCCACGATCAGCCGCACCTCCCGCGACCACACCAAGAGCAGCCCCATCGCGAGCACCGTGCCGGGAACCGCGTAGGGCGCGTTGGCGAGGCCCTCGATCGCGCGGGTCGCAAGCCCGGCGCGGCGGCGCCGCGCGTAGCCCACGATCGCTCCCACCACCGTCGCTAGACTCGCCGCCAGCACGCCGAGCCCCGTGCTCCGTGCCAGTGCCGGCAGGGTCTCGTGGTTGGTGAGGAGCACCCGCGTGTAGCTCGAAACGCCCCAGTTCTCCGGCCCGAATCCACTGCCCCACGACTCGATGAGCGACACCAGCACCAACGTGCCGACTGGCATCACCACCGCCACCAGCAGCACCAAGGCGAGAGCCGCGTGAACGAGGGCGCGAGCGCCTCGACCGAGCGGGATGAGCCGTGGCCGCTGGCTCTTGCCCGTCACCACCGCCCGTTTCCGCTCGCCACGCGCCGCGAGGCCGCCCAGCGCCGAGACCACGAGCGACACGGCGAGCAACACCAGCGCCAGCGACATCGCCTCGGCGAGGCTCCTCTCGCCGCCGACGTTGACGAGGTTCACGATCGCCGTGGTGAGCACGAACACGCGTTCGCTGCCGCCCGTGCCGAGGAGGTACGGCACGCCGTAAGCGGCGGCAGCGAGCAGGAAGACCAGCACCGCGGCGGAGGCGATCGACGGCACGATGAGCGGCAGCGTGATCTCGCCGAGCGCCCGCGCCGGGCTCGCGCCTGCGATCCGCGCCGACTCTTCCAGAGACGCATCCATGCGCTCGAGTGCAGCGGCTACCGGAAGCAGCACCAGCGGGAAGAACGAGAGCCCGAGCACCCACACGATGCCGCCGATGCCGTAGATGCCGAACACTGGCTCTCGGGCACCGAGGCCGTCGGCGAGCGTGTTGAGCAGACCGGTGCGCGGGTTCGCGAGGTCGATCCACGCGATGCCCCAGAGGTAGGGCGGCACCGCGGCGGGCAGGCTGAGCAGCGCGCGCCACGCCGCCGGCGCGGCCACGTCGAGGCGCGCCAGCACCAGCGCCAGTGCCACGCCGAGCACCACGGCGAGCGCGGTCGCGCCCGCGGCAGTCTCGACCGTAGCGACGAGCGCCTGGCGGCGCGCCGGCTCGGCGAGCGCGCCGATCCATGCGAACGCGCGAACTTCGCCGGGAAAGCCCAGCGCGCGAGCGATCACCGCCACGAGCGGCAAGGCCGCGAAGAGCAGCAGCCCGAGCGCGATCGCGGCCAGCAGAGCCGCCGGGAACGCCGCGCCGATTCGCCTCACCGCTGCACCACGGTGTTGAACGTGGTGCGGATCTCCTCCGCGCGACGGCCCACGTCCGCGATCAGCTCGGGCGTCCAGCGCGGTGCCGTCGCGTAGAGCTCGGCCAGCGGGGGTGCGCCCGCGGGCGGCGCGATTGCCGGATCGGGCGCGTGCATGTCGCCGCGCACGATCGCCGCTTCGCCGTCGGGTGACGTGAGCAGGTCGGCGATCGCTTTCGCTGCGACCGGGTTGGATCCGCCGCGCAGGATCGCACCCGGACCGGGCACCAGGATCGCGCCGTCCGAAGGCACGACGTAGTCGATCGGCGAGCCCTTGCGTTTCGCGACGAGGATGTTCTCGAGCAGGCACGCGCCAGCGCTGAATTCACCGGACGCGACGCGATCGAGAACGGTGGAGTTGCCGCCGGTGGCGATCACCCCGCGCGCCCGGAGTCCGCGGAAGTACTCCCAGCCGAGGCGGCGCTCGAGGAACGCGATCGTCGAGAAGAAGGTCCCCGAGGCGAGCGGGTCTCCCAGGATGACGCGTCCGCTGAGCCCCTCGTTGCCGAGGTCGGGGAAGGATCGCGGCGCGCGATCGGCCGTGAGCAGCCGGGTGTTGTAGACGAGCACCATCGTCGAGACGCGGGTGGGAAACCAGCGGCCATCGAGGTCGAGCCACTCCCGCGGCGCTCGCAGCGCGCCCGGGGGTACGTAGGGCACCAACGCGCCGCCGGACGCGAGCCGCGCGTAGTGGAAGGGATCGGAGGTGAGCAGCAGATCGGCGCGGCTGCCGCCCGCAGCCAGCTCGCCGTCGAGGCGCGCGGCCACCTTCTCGCTACCGGCGACGAACCACTGTGGTTCCACACCGGGAAGGCGCTCGCGGATCGATCGATCGAGGTCGTCGACGACGTGGCGGTAAAGCGAGGTGTAGATCCACACCTCTCCGCTCGCGAGGCCCGTGCGCTCGCTCGCGCCGGATCGCCTGGCGCCGGGCGGTCCGAACTCCACCCGACAGGCCGCACCGGCCGCGATCAGGAGCACGGCGATCGCGACGCTGCGTGACGTGGTGTGGCGAGCGTGGGGCATCGGCGCGTTCATAACACGGCCGGCCGCCGTGGGCCCGTGACGATCCGATGACGCGAGCACGGCGGGACGACGAGCTTCGTCGGATCGAAGCTCCCGCACGCGACGCAGCAGGCCTGCGCCCCGAACCGCGGATCGAGCGGCTGGAGCGCGGCCGCTCCGTCGGCCGCCAGGGATCGCGCGCTGGGTCGGTGACGGAGCGCCGACGCTCCCAGCCCCCCCGGGGGAACCGAGATCGTCCAGCGACGCCCCGTACCGCAGCGCGGGCTAGCCCGCTCTATCCATGAACGCTGTGTCGAAAGTCCCGGATTCGCCCCGTTGACACCCGCGATCGTCGCAATTGCCCGCGCCTCGTGCCCGCGACAGCGCGTCAGCGCCGACGGAGCGTCGCCCTCCACCGATTCGCACATGCAACAAGCCTGGAGGGCCGCGCTCCGTCGCGGCCGCAGCGCGACGTTCGTGAATGATGCAGGCTAGGAGCCTGT
>CAYVDO010000332.1:0-9019 GCA_964450125.1 uncultured bacterium | reverse complement strand
AGCTGGTCGGTGGCGTACGGCGCGATGGGGCCATTCTCGGCGGCGTCGATGCCGATGGTGGCGATACCGAAATCGGAGAGGACGCTCGACACCGCCAGCGCGATGAGACGGCTCGTCGAGTTCGGGTGCTGGAAGATGCACACCGGGTAGGGCGGCTCGGCGAATTGGTTGCGCTCGGTGGGCTTCGGTACCGCGAGGAACCACGGTACGTCGTCTATCTGATCGGTGCGCAGCTGGCGCTCGCCCGAGATCTCCTCGGGCTGGAACGCCACGTCGGCGTTGCCCAGGAAGAACGGGCTCCGGTAGGTACCCTGGACGAAGTAGCGGATGCTGGTGAGGTCGGCGAGCTGATCGATCGCCGCCTGGATGAGATCGCCCGAGCCGCCGCCGAAGAGAGGAATGGCGATGTTCGCCACCAGCTTCACGATCGGCGGATCGAGGAGATCGTCGTCGCCCTGGTAGTCGAGGAAGTCGTCGCCGGGCTGCCTCGAGAAAGGCAGCAGTGTGAGATTCACCGGGAAGCGGTCGTGGAGGTAGCCGAGCGGCCCTTCGCCGCGCATCAGCCCCGACTCCACTTGCTCGAGCTCGTGGGTGGGTGTCCCGGTGGTGAACGTGTACGCGTACGCGATGTCGCTGGGATCGATGCCCAGCCCCTCGAGGAGGGGAAGCGCGCGATCCAGCGCGGCGTATTGGCTGTCGAGGGCCACGTGCGGCGCGTGTGGGGAACGCAGCGGCTCACCGTCCTCGCCCCGCACGCCACGCGTCAGGATCACCGCGTGCGTGCTCGACGGCGCCATGGGCGTGATCGGGCGCATGACGAGGGTGTCGCTCTGGTCCTCGTAGAAGTCCTCGCGGTTGCCGGGCGCGTACTCGTACTGGCCGACACCCTTCAGGCGGTCGTTGGGGAAGTAGCTGCGCGGCGGGCGTTCGACCGGATAGTTCCCTTGGCCGAAGTCCATCGCCACGCGCTCGCCGAAGCGTGGGCTGCGCGGGTCGACGTCGAGGACGAAGACCGTGTCGTTGGTGGGATCGGTGTCGCGATTCACCGCCAACGTCGCCAGGTCCACGGGCTCGTCGAAGCTCAACTGCATCGGCGTCAGCGGGTCGAAGCCGTCTTGGGAGTTCAGCAGCTCGCGGATGCGGATCTCGAGTGCCGTGTCGCCTTCGAGCGGCAGACTGAGGCGGCGTCCGCTCGGCGTGGACGGATCGACGAGCGTGAATGCGTCGTGCGGGAATGGAAAATTGAGCGCCTTCTTGCTGACCGGTAGGTAGACCGCGCGCGGGCCGTTGCCGGGGGAGCTCGAAAGGTCCTCGACGCGTGCGGCGCCCGCGGCTGAGCCGCCGTCGCCGCCGCAGCCCGCTGCCCCTGCAACGGTGGCGAGGACCAGGCCGAGCACGAGGCACGAGCGCGACGGCGGGCAGACCCGCGCGTTCCGGAGGCGATCCATGACAGACCTCGTCGAGGGGAAAGGGCCGAGCGCGCGTACGATACCACGCACGTTTCCCCAGCCCCTTTGCGCGACGCGAGGCGGCCGCGACCTCGCGCGTCGACCCGGCGATGCGGCCTCTGCCGTGGCGCCGGCGTTCCCGAAACGCCTCGGAGCGCGCGGCGCGTGACGGTCGATCGGGGGAAGGGCGGCGCCGGCGGAGGCCTCCGCCGCTCAGTTTTCTTCGATGTCGGCGTCACCGACACCATGATCCTTGAGCTTCTCCCACAGGTTCTTGCGCGAGATGCCGAGCATCTCGGCGGCCTTGGCGCGCTTGCCCTCGGCGAGCTTGAGCGCCCGCAGCAGGTACTCGCGCTCGAACTCCTTGATCGCCACCGAGAGCGGCCGGAGCGGCGCCTCGCTGGGTGCGGCCAGCGCCGCCAGCTCGCCGGCGCTGCCCGAGATGTCCGCAGGCAGGTGCTGGATGTCGATCTCGCCGCCGCGTGACAGCACGAACGCGTGCTCGAGGGCGTGCTCGAGCTCGCGCACGTTGCCGGGAAATGCGTACTGGCTGAGCGCCGCCCACGCCCGGGGTGCGATCGGCGGTACCGTCGCATCGCCCTTCACCAGGTGCCGCAGGAAATGCTGCGCCAAGAGCGGCAGGTCGCTGCGCCGCTCGCGCAGCGGTGGGATGTGCAGGTCGAGGACGTTGACGCGGTAGTAGAGGTCCTCGCGGAAGCGCCCAGCGGCGATGTGTTCCTTCAGGTTCCGATGGGTCGCGCACACCAGTCGCACGTCCACGCGCACCGCGGTGTTGGTGCCGAGGGGCTCGAAGGCACCGTCCTGGAGCACGCGCAGGAGCTTCGCCTGGGCCGGGAGCGGAATCTCGGCGATCTCGTCGAGGAAGAGTGTGCCGCCGTCTGCGGCGCGGAATCGGCCGTCGCGCTTGCGGATGGCACCGGTGAAGGCACCGCGCTCGTGGCCGAAGAGCTCGGCTTCGAGGAGCGTCTCGGGAAACGCTGCACAGTTGACCGCCACGAACGGACGCCCGCGACGCGGCCCCTTCTCGTGCAGCGCTCGCGCCACCAGTTCCTTGCCGGTGCCGCTCTCGCCGGTGATGAGCACCGTGGCGTCACTCTGGGCCATGGTCTCGATCCGGTCGTTGAGCCGAACCATGGGCGGGGACTGGCCCACGACCATCGCGCCTGCATCGCGCGCCGCCAGCTCGGCGCGCGCCTGATCCAGCTCGCGCTGAATTCGGCGCCGGTCGGCGATGCGCTCGATGCGCAGCACCAGCTCGGCGACGTCGAATGGCTTGGTCAGGTAGTCGTGGGCGCCTTCCTTCATCGCGGTGACGGCGTCTTCGACGGCGCCGTACGCGGTGATGAGGATGACGTCCGTAGCCAAACCGAGACGCTTTACCTCGCGGAAGATCGTGAGCCCGTCCGCTCCTGGTAGCCGTACGTCGGTGATCACGACGTCGTAGGCGCGGTGCGTCGCGAGCCGCAATCCCTCGCGTCCGTCGGACGCGAGCGTCACTCGATGTCCCGCAGCTCCCAGCGCATCTCCCACGCTCAATCGAATGGAAGGCTCATCGTCGATCAACAGGATTTCGAGCATCGCTTCCCCTCGTTTCGCGGCATCGCTTGCGACGCCTATCGCCTCCGGCACGCGGCTTGATTCCAGTGCCGAGCATCATGCTCGTTCTTCACGCAAGAGAAACCACGACGGACCTCCACGTTTCCGGGCTTGCGAGCCCGCGTGACCTGGTCGTGTTCCACCACAACCGCGCCCGTGCGTACGCTCTGGTCGGTGAGCTGACCGCGGAGGCCCCCACTGCGGAACGGCTCAGGCAGCTCGCCAATCGATGGACGAAGGGAAGGCATGCGAGGGTGACGGCAGCGTTCGACGACCTGCGGGACATCCTCGAGCCAGGCGCTCAGCAGCAATGGTCCAGGGAATTCCGGACTTGGGTTCACGACCGGAACACACCCGCGACGGTGGTGTGCAAGGATGCTGCCGCCGAGGTCCGACACGACGCCGCGATGCTCGTCGCGCTTCCTCTCGATGCCTCGCGCGCGCGGGAGGCGCTGCTGCTCGCTCACCTCGCCGCCATCACCGCGCGATATCTGGGTGACGGTCGCATTCTCGAAGCGGCGACGGCCACCGACGTGCAAGTCAAGCTTCTCGGTCTGCACGCCGAGGAATGCCTGGAAGAATTGGGGCGCGCGCTCACCGCGCTCGGTGACGCGCCGAGCTACCGCCGGCTCGGTGGCTATCTCCTCGACACGCTCGCCGAGGACCATCGCTTGTTGGTTGCGCATGGCGCCTCGCGCGAGCTGCGTTGAGTGTCGAGGGCGTTCGTTCGTCACCGATCGCCGCCGGAAACCGCCGTCGGCTCGGCGAAGCAAGGTAACGTGTCGCGGGGTCCCGTTACGAGCAGGTTACGTCCTGCGGCATCCGGGTAGCAGGTCCCGGGGCCGGCCAGGGCCGTCGGGGCGTCGTCGTCCTCGGAAGTCGCTTCCTTGGACGTTGGGCGCGAGCTCTCCGCCCTGCCGGCGCCGAACAGCGCGCGTTGCGCGGGGGCGGGACCACCGGTGATGCGCGTGTCGGGGATCGTGGGCCGGACCCCGATCGTCTCCGAGATGTCCATCCAGGATTCCGTGCCAGCGCGCAGGTGTCCGGCCTGGTGCCCCAAGGCCGCGGTGCGCCGATTGCACCTCGAGCTCGTGCGCGCTGCGACCTGCGCCCACCCCATCCGCGATGTCCGCACGGCTCCTCGACCGCTCCGCTCTCGTGCAACTCGTCGAGTTGCTGCGATTCCGTGGGTTCGAGGTGCGCGGACCGGTGGTCGTCGACGGTGTTGCGAGCTTCGAGCCGCTCACGAGCGCTGACGAGCTCGCGACCGGCATCCGTGACGAGCAGCAGCCCGGCCAGTACCGCCTCGAAGCCGACGACGGCACCGCGGCGTTCGCAATCGTCAGCGGGTCGGGCGGCCTCAAACGCTTCTTCTTCGCACCCCACGAGCTGCTGCTTCGCGTCGAGCGCACTGGCGTGTCGTTCCACGTGGAAGGGAACGTGCCGCCCCAGCGGCGGCTCGCTTTCTTGGGTGCGCGGCCGTGCGACCTCGCGGCTCTGGCGATCCAGGATCGAGTTTTCTTGGGTGGGCCGCACGTCGATCCCTGCTACGAAGCGCGGCGCCGCGGCGCGTTCCTGATCGCCGTCAATTGCACGCGCGCCGTTGCTACGTGCTTTTGCACCTCGTTCGGCAGCGGCCCGGCGGTGACTGCGCCCCACGACCTGGCGCTCACGGAGATCGAGTCGGGCTTGGTGGTGCGCGCGAGTAGCGATCCGGGGCGCGAAGTGCTCGCGGTGCTCACATCCCGCGAGGCCACTCGAGACGAGCTGGCCGAAGAGGAGGAGCGCCTCGCGGCCTGTGCGGGCTCGATGACGCGCTCGCTCGAGCGCCAGGGATTACCCGAGGTCCTCTACGACAATCTCGACCATCCGCGCTGGGACCAGGTCGCCGGGCGCTGCCTCGCGTGCGGCAACTGCACGATGGTCTGCCCGACCTGCTTCTGCCACACGGAATCCGATCGGGTTTCTCTCGACGGCACCGTCGCCGAGCGCAGCCGCTCGTGGGACAGCTGCTTCACACCCGACCACGGCTACGTGCACGGCAAGAATCTTCGGCCGCACACCCGCGACAAGTACCGCCAGTGGCTGACCCACAAGCTCGCAGGATGGGTGGAGCAGTTCGGGACCTCGGGATGCGTGGGCTGCGGTCGCTGCATCACCTGGTGTCCGACGGGCATCGATCTCACGGAGGAGGTGGCGGCGATCCGCGCCACCGCGAAACCGGCGTGAGGCGATCGTGAACCCGTACCAGACCCAGCCCGCGCGCATCGTCGACAAGCGCCCCGACGCCGAAGGGATCTTCACGTTTCGAATGCGCTTCGTGGACCCGCAAGTCCACGCCCGATTCGCGTTCCAGCCCGGGCAATTCAACATGCTCTACGTCTTCGGGGTGGGCGAGGTGCCGATCTCGATCTCGTCCGATCCCGCCGACCGCGACGGGTTCGACCACACGGTGCGAATCGTGGGACGCGTCACCGGCGCGCTCGAGTCGGCCGAGAAAGGCGACGTGCTCGGATTGCGCGGGCCGTATGGCACGCCGTGGCCGCTCGACGCGCTCGCCGGGCGCGACGTGGTCGTCGTGACCGGCGGCCTCGGCTGCGCCCCCGTCACCGGTGCCGTCGAATACATGATCCGGCGCCGTGCTTCGTACGGGCGCCTCACCATCGTGCACGGCGTGAAGACGCCGCAGGACTTGCTCTACCGCGAGCGTTTCGATCGCTGGAAGGACACCCCCGACACTCGCGTGCTTCTCACGGTCGATCGCCCCGACAAGACCTGGCGCTACCACGTGGGTGTTCCGCTCGATCTCTTCGACGAGATCGCGCTCGATCCACCGCGCACCGCGGTGCTCATGTGCGGCCCCGAGATCATGATGCGGCTGGCGATCCAGAAGCTGCGTACCGCCGGCGTCGATCCGGCGGCGATCTACCTCTCGCTCGAGCGCAACATGCGCTGCGGCCTCGGGCATTGCGGGCATTGCCAGATCGGTTCGCTCTTCGTGTGTCGCGACGGTCCCATCGTCGCGTACCCCGCGGTTCGGCGCTGGTTCGGCGCGGAGGGCTTCTAGATGAGCGGCGGCGCGGTGCGCCCGCGGGTGGCGGTCTTCAAGCTGGCGTCGTGCGATGGCTGCCAGGTGGCGTTCCTGAACCTGGAGGAGCGGCTGGTCGAGCTGGCGAGCCAGGTCGAGATCGCCCACTTCCTGGAGGCTTCGAGCCGCGTTCTCGAAGGTCCGTACGACGTGAGCTTCGTCGAGGGCAGCATCACTACGGCCGCCGACGTCGAACGCATCCTCGGCATTCGTCGTGCCTCGCGCCTGCTCGTCACCATCGGTGCCTGCGCCACGGCCGGCGGCATCCAGGCGCTTCGCAACTGGTCGGACGTGGAGGCGTGGAAGCGGCTCGTTTACCCCCGCCCGGAGTGGATCCAGGCGCTTTCGACGTCCACGCCCATCGCCGAGCACGTCAAGGTCGACTTCGAGATTTCGGGCTGTCCAATCGACGTCGGCGAGCTGGCGACGGTGCTCGGCCAGGTGCTGCGGGGCGCGCGCCCGCACTTGCCCACGCACGACGTCTGTCTCGACTGCAAGCGGCTCGGCCGCACCTGTGTGGTGGTGACGCGTGCGCTGCCGTGTCTCGGCCCCGTCACCCGCACCGGTTGTGGAGCCCTGTGCCCGTCGATGGGGCGCGATTGCTTCGGCTGCTTCGGCCCCAGCGAAGGCGCCGAGCCGCGCACCCTGGCGCGACGCTACGTGGAGCTGGGTGTCCCGCCGGACACGGTGGCCCGTCAGTTCCGCGGCATCACGGGCGCACTGCGTCCGTTCCGCGAGGTGGCCGATGGCCTCTCGTGAGCGGCGCACGATTCGCGTCGAGCACCTCGCTCGCGTGGAAGGCGAGGGCGCGCTCCACCTGACCGTCGAGGGCGGCGTGGTGCGCGAGGTGCGGCTCACGATTCACGAGCCGCCGCGCTTCTTCGAGGGGTTGCTTCGCGGGAGAGGTCATCGTGAGGTCGCGGACATCGTGGCGCGGATCTGCGGCATATGCCCGGTCGCGTACCAGATGAGCGCGCTCCACGCCATCGAGTCGATCCTCGGCATCCAGATCGCTCCCGAGGTGCGCGAGCTCAGAAGGCTCTTCTACTGTGGCGAGTGGCTCGAGAGCCACACTCTGCACGTGGCATTCCTCGCAGCACCCGACGCTCTCGGTTATGCGAGCGTGGTCGAGATGGCCGCCGACCATCCCGCGGACGTGCGGCGGGCGCTCGAGCTGCGCCGCCTCGGCAACCGCATCCTGGAGGTGTTGGGCGGCCGTGCGATTCATCCGGTGTCGGCCTGTCCGGGAGGATTCACGCGCGTGCCGAGCCTGAGCGAGCTGGTGGCGCTCGAGCCGGAGTTGGAGCGGGCGCGCGAGCGCGCGCTCGAGCTGCTCACCTGGGCGGCGCGTTTCGAGCTCAGGCCGCGGCCACTCGACGACGTCGAGCTGGTCTCGCTCAGGCATCCCCACGAGTACCCGCTCAACGAAGGGCGGATCGTGTCCTCGGCGGGTCTCGATGTGGCGATCGGCGATTGGGAGCGCACCTTCGAGGAAGTGCAGGTCGAGCATTCCACGGCACTCCACGCTCGAATCCGCGACCGCGGTTCGTATCTCGTCGGGCCGATCGCACGGGTGAGCCTCAACTTCGAGAAGCTGGGTGAGACGGTGCGCAGCGCTGCCCGTGCCATCGGTTTCACGGTGCCGTGTCTCGATCCCGCGCAGGGTGCGATCGCACGCAGCCTCGAGGTGCTATTCGCCGTGGAAGAGGCGCTCAGGATCGTGACCGCCTATCGCCCGCCGGAGGTCCCGTTCGTGGCCGCCGAGCCGCGCGCCGGCGTGGGCTACGGCGCCACCGAGGCTCCGCGCGGGACGCTCTTCCATCGCTTCGAGCTGGATGAGCGCGGGCTCGTCACGAGTGCTCGCATCGTGCCGCCCACGTCGCAGAACCAGGCGACGATCGAGAGCGACCTGCGTGATCTCGCTCCCGAGCTTCTGACGCTCTCCCACGAGGACGCCACCCACGCGTGCGAGGTGGCGATCCGCAACTACGATCCCTGCATCTCCTGCGCGACGCATTTCCTGACACTCACGATCGAGCGCCGCGATGGCGAGCCGCGCCGTGAGCACGCGGCCGAGCGCGCGCGTGCCTCGGTGGCAGCATCGGAGCACGGCGCTTCGCCCACGGCGGGACGTCCGCGAGTCGTGTGCGTGGGCACCCCGCGGGGCGCCGACCGCCTCGGGCTCGCCGTGGCCGAGCGGTTGCGTGCGCGAGCTGTCGGTGCCGCCGCCGCAGCCGGGGGCGAGCCCTCGACGTCGGGAGTGCCGATCCTCGAGGTGATCGCCACCGACCAGCCCGTGCAGACGCTGGCGGAGTGGGTGGGCGATGGCGCCCCGCTGATCGTCGTCGACGCCGTGCTGGGCGGCGAACGGGGCGCGCTGGTCGAGCTCCCGCTTTCCGCTCTGCTGGAACGCGGTGCCGCGCGCGGCGTCACATCGTCGCACGGCTTCGGTCTTGGTGATGCTCTGGCGTTGTCGCGCGCGCTCGGGCGCTCGCCGCAGTGCGATCGCTTCGTGGGTGTGGCCATCGGTGACGCAGGCCACGCGACGGAGGCCAGCGACGTCGAGGTCGAGCGTTGGTGCGACAGCGTGGTCGTGGCGATCGACTCGTTGTGCGAAGCGTTTTGATCGGGCGACGACGAACCATGCCAAACGCACCTTACAAGCCGGCAGCGCGTCGCGTGTGCAGCGACGGGTCCGCCGAACGGGCCTCGGCCCCCGTCGTGCTGCGCACGCGGCGCCGAATCGAGCTCGACGGCGCGGTTCAGGGCGTGGGGTTTCGCGCTTTCGTGTACCGGCTCGCCGTGGCTCATGCAGAAAACCCTGACAAGCATTACCAGTTCGTAAACGACCTGTTTGGTGGCTCAA
>CAYVDO010000331.1:0-9071 GCA_964450125.1 uncultured bacterium | reverse complement strand
GCGAGCCTCGACGACGCCAACGAGCCTGCGACGACCGGAACAAGCCTGTTCATTCTCGGACGCAAGGGCACCGGCGCCAGGCGAAGCAGCGTCGTGGGGACGAGGGGCTTTTCTCTTGACCGCCGTGTGCGCTGCGCAGGTTGGCGCCGGCGAAGCCGGGGTGAGGCCGGCCACGCCCCCGACCCGAGCCTGAGTGAGCCCGGCCCGCGCTGCGAGGCGCCGACGTGGTGCGCCGCCGACCGCGCGCGGGGGGCGGGTGGGCGGACGCGCACGGGCGGCGGCGCGAGCGCGCACCGCGAGGACGACCACCGCGCTCGCGCGGCGTGTGTGCGACTCGGCACCGCCGGCGCGGGCGTTGCGAGGGCTCGATTCCCGTCTCCGCGATGCAACGCCCGTGACGGCGGGAAGCGTGTCCTACGACGGCGTCGTTCCGCTGCGCGCGTGCCGGCGAGCTTGCATCGCCTGGAATTTGGGCCGCAGGTGGTAGAGGATCTCGACGATGGCGTTCAAGAAGTCGACAGCGTCGCGTGCATCCTGAGCCGTCACCGCGTGATCGGTGGAGTGGGCGCCGATGTTGCGGAGAAAGCGGAGCTCGTCGCCCCAGTGCGCCACCTCGTCGCTGATGACGCCGGCAGCTTTCATGCGTCGGAGGCCATCGAAGAGAGTGCCGGCATTTGGATCGAACTCCTTGCCGAGCGCTTCGAGCGCTCGGCCGACCATGACGGCCGTGGCGTGCCATGAGCCCGTTGCATGGCACCTCACCGCTTCTTCGTAGGAGTCGGCGATCCGGCGTGGGATCGGGAAATCGAGCGATCCGCCGAGCGCTGGTAGTACCTGCGTGCGATCAAACTGACCGTCGTCCACCTCGATGTACTCCAGCACCGCCGGACGCCGACATTTGAGGCAGTAGCCAAACTTATGGACGACACGGAGCCCGTCCTCGGGCCAATAGGAGTGCTGGTTCAGCTCCACGAACCCCATGTTGGCATTGCAGTCGGGGCACCAGATGTAGTCCATGTCGTCTGATCGTGGGCTTACTCGGAGATCGTGCCGGAACCGAGGAGGTGGACTGTTCGGAGGCGTTCCTCGATGGAGTGAGGGGTGACGCCTGGTGCGAGGGATTGCACGTTGCGAGCGAGAGTCGTCACCGCGACGAGGGCGGCGACGAGGGCGGCGAGCGCTTTTTTAATGGTTTGCCAGCGTCCGGTTGTCTGCTCCGCTGAGGAGGACGAGGGCAAGTGGATGACCATGGTGCCGACGACCGCGGCGAGTGCGTCCTCGAGGACGACGACACCCTGGACTCGGTATTGAATGATGGCCAGCCGCACCTTGTTGAGCAGTCGCAGGATCAACTGTGTGAGGTCTGGATCGAGCATGGCTGCGATGACAGCCTCTTCGAGATCCTGGACCTGTTGTTGAATGGACCGTAGGGAGTCGTCTGGTGCGGGATTTTCGGCGGACCAGCGAGCGAGCTCTTTTCCCGCGACGGAGAGCGCTTGCATCGCGAGGTCTGTGAACTGGTTTCGGAGCTGATTGGCCGGGTGCGACAGGGGGACCCCGATCAATCCGCTTCGGATGCGGCCCATGTGTCGTTCGACCTCCTCGCGCGAGGCAGCATCGACCTCTCGGAGCCGATCGACCACAACCGACGTGAGGCGCACGATCTCGGCGAAGTGTTGAAAGAACTCGGCATCGTCGACGTTCTCGGAAATGCCGAGTGCGATGCACCACGCTTGGCGTGCGGTTCGTTTCTCGCTCTTTTCCCGCATCGCCTTGAGCAACTCGTAGAGCCGAGCCGCGGGATTGTTGGGCGCGGGTCGCTGCGGAGTGGTCATCGCCCGGTCCCGGTCCTCGCCTGACGCTCGGTTTGCTGCTGCATGAGGTGGCGCAACTCGTGGTTGGCGATGATCGCGTCGAGCACGAGCTCGATGGCCTCGCGCTCGGTCTCGGGCAATCGCGCAACGGCCTGGAAGCGTGCCGCGAGCCGGCGATCGAGTTGCTTGGTGGGTAGGCCCCCGTCGTCGAAGACGAGCTCGTCCGCACTGACCTCGAGGGTTTCGGCGAGCTTGCGCAGGATCGGGAGGTTCGGCGTCGTGCCGCCTGCTTCGTAGCGGCGGATGATGCCGACGGTGACGCCGGCTTGGTCGGCGAGGTGCTGCTGGGTCCAGCCCTTCGCCTTCCGGATTCGCACGAGGTTGTCTTTGAAGGCCATGTGAGTGCTCGCTCCTGTGGTGTCCCTATACCACCGGGTTTCGGCACTCTCGGGTTGGTTGACGGACATGATCGTTGACCAATGATGCACTAGTATGTATGTATAGATGCACGATCGTGCATGGCGCAAATGCGCGGTTGGAGGGTGTGGATCCCTCTTGACAGGGTTTCGAACGAACGCGCGAAACGGGCTCTTGGGGCGGACCCGGAGCTCGGAGACACGAAGGGCCGCCGGTCACTCCTGGCAGAGACCCCGGCGGCCCTTCTCGGACGACGAGAGGAGGCCTCCCGTGTCGCAGTCGAGCCTACCGGCTCTCCCCCTTCCTCTCAACGGCGCTCCCGCCGCTCCGCCCGCACCTGATGCGGCTGAGCCTGCCTACGCCGCGCGGCTGACCGAGGACCTCTTCCTCGGTGCCTTCCTGATCGCCGAGGGCGCACGGCTCGCCGACACGCAGCTCGACGGGGTGACGGTCGCGTTCGTGATCGAGGGCGACGGCGCCGAGCTGACCGAGCTGGTGGCGGCCTACCGCCGCGGCGAGGCGCACACGAACGTGCTCCGGCTCAAGTCGGCACTGGCGCACCTCAAGGACGTGATGTTTGCGCGGCTGCGGGACCAGAGACGAGACGAGAGGAGAGACCCATGCCCATCGCCACGAGCGAAGTCGAGAGGGTGAAGGCGGCGCACGACCTGGTGCAGGTGGTGGAAGCGCACGGGGTGAAGCTCACGAAGAAGGGGCAGAGCTTCGTGGGGCTCTGTCCGTTTCACGAGGAGAGCACCCCTTCCTTCACCGTGAACCCGGCGCAGCAGCTCTACCATTGCTTCGGTTGTCCTCCGGAGAAGGGGAAGACGGGCGGCGACGTGATCTCGTTCGTGAGCCGGAAGCGCGGGCTCTCGTTTCGCGAGGCGCTCACGCACCTGGGCGCGGATCTCACCGCTGCGCCGGTCCCGGCGACGCTGGTCCCTGCCGCGAAGTCGAACGGCACCGCCGTTGGCGCAACGGCCCGCACGTCGTCCTCGACGTCGTCACCGCCGGCCGCGTTGAAGGTGGTGGCGCCGTCGTCCGCACCGCCGCCGCCCACCGAACGCACGCCGGAGCAGCGCAAGCTGCTGGAACGGGTGGTGCGCTTCTACCAGGCGGCGTTTCCCGAGGACCCGCGCGGCCGGGAGTACCTGAAGCGCCGCGGGATCGCCGACGCCGAAGCGCTCGAGGTCTTCGGCGCCGGCTTCGTCACGGGGAAGCTCGTCGAGGCGCTGCCGTCGGATCAAGACCTCGTCCCGGCGCTGCAAGCGCTCGGCATCCTGAACGAGAAGAAGCGCGAGACGTTCTTCGGTTGCGTGGTCTTCCCGCTCCTCGACCCCCTGTCGGGGGCTCCGGTGGGGCTCTACGGACGGCGCATCGACGACGGCCCCCTCGCGGGGGGATCCCCTTCGGGGACGGTCACCCACCTCTACCTCGCCGGTCCTCGCCGCGGCCTCCTCAATTGGCAGGCGGCGAAGCGCTCGCCGACGGTGATCCTCACCGAGAGCGTGATCGACGCGCTCTCGCTCTACGCGAACGGCTTCCGAAACACGATCCCGCTCTACGGCACGCAGGGCTTCACCGCCGATCACGAAACGCTCCTCGATCAGCACGGCGTGCGGGAGGTCTACCTCGTCCTCGACGCCGACGAGCCGGGCCAGCGCGCCGCGGATCTTCTGGCCGCGAAGCTGATCGCGAAAGGGCTCGAGGCGTACCGCGTCGAGCTCCCCGAGAAGGACGCGAACGCGTTCTTCCTGCGGCACACCCCGGAAGAGCTCGAGCAGCTCCTGAAGCAGGCCAACCCGAAGAGCCTCACGCGCTCGGCGCACGTGGCCAAGCGCGGCGAGGAGGCGTTCACCGTCACGGAGCACGGCTTCGCCGTTCGGTTCGGTGGGCGCAGCTACGAGGCCAAGGGGATCGCGCGCACCGACACGCAGCTCAAGGTGACGCTGAAGGCGGTCCGTTCGGACCTTCGATCGAGCGTCGGCGATGTCGAGGCCCCCGGTGGAGCGGGTCGAAGACCCCCCTTTGAGCTGACGACGCTGGATCTCTACTCCGCGCGCTCACGGGAAATCCACGCGAAGACGCTGGCGCGGCTCTTTGGCGAGAACGAAGCGCTCGTTCGCGAAGACCTGATGCGGCTGGTGGAGAAGGCCGAGACCTTCACCGCCGAAGCGCAGGCGCGCCGCGCCGAAGCTACCAAGCCCACGATGACGGAGGCGGAGAAGGAGGAAGCGCTCGCGTTCCTCACCGACCCGGCGCTCGAACGGCGCATCGTCGAGGACCTCGACGCGATCGGGCTCTGCGGCGAGGAGACGAACAAGCTCCTCGGTTACTTGGTCGCCACCAGCCGGCTGCTCGACGAGCCGCTCTCGATGGTGATCCAGAGCCGCAGTGGCGCGGGGAAGAGCGCCCTCCAGGACGCCGTGCTCTCGCTCATGCCCCCGGAGGTCGTGTGCAAATACACGCGGATCACGGACCAGGCGCTCTTTTACCGCGAGGGCGACTCGCTCAAGCACAAGGTGTTGGCGCTGGAAGAAGCCGAGGGCATGGGCGGCGCCGTCTATTCCATCCGCGCGCTCCAGTCGGCGGGAGAGGTCCGCATCCTCTCGACCGGCAAGGACCCGCAGACCGGCCAGATGGTGAGCCGGGAAACGGTGGTGGAAGGGCCGGTCTCGTTCCTGATGACGACGACGCGCCCCTCCACGGAAGTCGATGGCGAGCTTTCGTCCCGGAACCTCTTCACCACCGTCGATGAATCCCGGGCGCGCACGGAGGAGATCCTGCGTGCCCAGCGCTCGCGCTGGACGCTGGAGGGGCTTCAGCACGCCACCGCGCGCAGCGCGATCCAGGCGCGGCACTGGAACGCGCAGCGGCTGCTCGAACCGCTGGCGGTGGTGAACCGGTACGCCGATCAGCTTCGGTTCCCGCCGGACTCGCTGCGGGCCCGCCGCGATCAACCGAAGTACCTGGCGATCGTGGCCGCGCTCGCGCTGCTCGGGCAGAAGCAGCGCCCCATCCGCGAGATCACGGTGAAGGGGAAGACGGTCCGGTACGTCGAGGTCACACCCACCGACGTGGCGGTGGCGAACCAACTCGCCACCGAGGCGCTGGGGCATTCGCTGGACGAGCTTTCGCCGCCGTCCCGGAAGCTCCTCGACGAGGTGCGCACGATGGTGCGCACGCGCGCGGCGGAGCTGGGGGTGGCGGCTGCGGACTACGCGTTCGCGCGTCGCGACGTGCGGGAGTGGACAGGTTGGTCGGACTTTCAGATCAAGGTGCACATCCGGGAGCTCGAGGAGCTCGAGTACCTGTGGGCGCGGCAGGGCAAGCGCGGTCGCGAGTACGTGTACGAGCTGCGCTACGGCGGTGAAGGGAAGGACGGTCGGCGGTTCCTGCTCGGTCTCACCCCGGCCGAGGAGCTGGTGGACCCGGTTTCACGACCGCCGACCACCGATGCCACCGGCCACGCCGATCGTCCGAGGTTGGAGGGCGCAAAACGCCACAAGTAGGGCCTCGGAGCCCCCTTGGAGGGTGGAGGTTGCGCGGGCGTTTTTCTTTTAACCGCGCGCTGTGAATTGGAAATCGAAGAAGTAGGTGCTGGCCGGAGGAGAACAAGGGGTGAGGGGCAGAGGGTCTCTCGATCTCGCTCGTCGTAGGTGAAGACCGATGACCTTGGATGAAGCCTACGTCCGCTTCGGGACGGCGCTCGACCAGCGCCACTACGCGCCCAGCACGCGCCGCGCCTACCGCGATCACCTGCGCGGCTTCCTGCGCTGGCTCGGGCCGGACGCCGGGCTTCGCGCGCTCACCTCGGTGACCCGCGCCGAGCTCGCGCGCTACCAAGACGGGCTCGCCTCGGGGGCACTCGCGAAAGAATCCCAGGCCCTCAAGCTGCGCGCCGTGAAGCGCTGGTTCGAGTGGGCAGTGGATCGCGGGTACCTCTTCGAGAGCCCGGCGTCGCGTCTCGTCGAGACCCCGCCCGGCCACCGGCGGCTGCCGCCGGTGCCGACGCAGGACGAGATGAAGCACATGCTCGCCGTGCCCAACACCTCGCTCACCGGCGGGATTCGGGATCGCGCGATCCTGGAGGTGCTCTACGCCACGGGGCTTCGGCGCAACGAGCTCATCGCCCTCGACGTCTTCGACGTCGATCTCGACACGGCGCTCGTGCAGGTGCGCTCCGGGAAGGGGCGGAAGGGCCGGGTGGTGCGGCTCACGACCGAGGCGACGCGCTGGCTTCGCACCTACCTCGACCGGGTGCGCCCTCGCTACCAGCCACCCCGCCGGGGCGAACCCCTTCGGGGCGAACCCCGTCCGGGTGCGACCCGTGGGGGCGAACCCCGTGGGGGTGAGCGCGCGCTCTTCGTCGACGTCCGTGGCCGCCGGATCGGCGGGGACGCGGTGCGCCGTGCGGTGCGGGCGGCGGCCCGGGGTGCCCAGATCACGACCCCGATTCGGGTGCACTCGTTTCGCCACGCGATGGCGACGCACCTGCGGGAGGCGGGGGCGTCGATCGTGGTGATCCAAAAGCTGCTCGGGCATTCGAGCCCGGCGATCACGAGTGCGCTTTACACCCGGGTGCGCCCGATCGAGGTGAAGGCGGAGCACGCACGCACCCATCCCCGCGAACGCGGTGCCGCGGCAGCCGAGGTGCTGCCGCCGGTGTCGCTGGCTTCGCGCGCCGCGTCTCCCAGCCAAGAAGACCCCGAGGAGAACACCCCATGACGTCCGGCTCCCGCACGCTCGAATCGCTCGTGCCGCTCTACCTGCGGTCGCTCGCGATCCGGCACCGCTCCGCGGACACCATCGACAGTCATAGCAAGTACGTGCGCTCGTTCCTGCGCTTCCTGGCTTCTCAGGGCGTCACCGAGATCGACCAGCTCGGGAAGGACGCGGTTCGGGCCTACCCGGAAGTGCTCGCAACCTGGGTGACCACGGCCGGGACGCTGCTCAAGACGCGCACCCAGGCGGTGCGGCTGCACGGGGTCATGGGCTTCTTGCGATGGCTTGCCCGCGAGGACTACGTGGCCACCGACCTGTCGCGGGTGATCGCGCTGCCGAAGCTCGACGATCCGTTGCCGAAGGCGGTGCTCGAGCCCGCCGAGCTCGATCGGCTGGTGCGCGCCATCGACGTCACGCGTCCCGCGGGCTACCGCGATCGGGCGATCGTCGAAGTGCTCTATTCGACGGCGATCCGCCGGCACGAGCTGGTGGGGTTGCAGGTGACGGATATCGATTTCGACGGCGGCTACCTCTACGTGCGCCGCGGCAAGGGTGGTCGGGATCGGGTGGTGCCGATCGGTGCGGTAGCTCGGGCGTGGGTGCAGGGCTACCTGGTGGACGTGCGCCCGGGGCTGGCGCGGGCGACGGCATCGCCGACGGCCTTGCCGACTCCCTCGCCGAACGCGTCGCCGGCATCGCCTCCCGCGGCGTCGCCGTCGGCGCTCTTTCTGAATCGCTGGGGCCAGCCGCTGTCACGGTGGGCGGTGGGTGAGCTGATGCGGGTGTACCGTCGCCGGGCGCGGCTTCGGACGCGGGTGACGCCGCACGGGCTACGGGCGACGTGCACGACGGAGATGCTGCGCGCCGGGGCGTCGGAACGGATCCTCCAGGAGATGCTCGGGCACAAGAGCCTGCAAACGCTGACGCCTTACACGCGGCTCACGATCAACGACCTGCGTGCGGCGCACGCGCGGTTTCACCCTCGCGAACGCCTGCCCGAGGACGAAGCGTGAGTCGGTACGCGCGGCGCCGGGCTCGACTCATGATCGCCATCCTGGAGGCGGAAACGGCCCGGCGTTGGGCGGCCCCGAGCCAACGATCGCCGACGAACTCCTTTCGGCGTCGGTTGCGGAAAAGCTACACTCCCCCCGTCCACGATCCGTTCAGAGGCACTGGCGCCATGCTCTTCCACGTCACGCTCGAACACGACGACGACTGGGTGGTCGCGACCTGCCCGGCGCTACCCGGGTGCGTGTCGCAGGGCAAGGACGAGCAGGAAGCCCTGGAAAACATCAAGGAAGCGATCACCGGGTGGCTCTGGGCCGAGGACCAAAAGGCGATGGCCGAGCTCGGTGAACAGGCCGCGGCCCCCGTGGTGGTGGCGGTCTGAGGGCGGCTCTTGCGGGCTCCCTCGGCCCCCGATCGTTCACGGGATCGGTCCTCCGCTTGGGTAGGAACGGCGCATGGGTCGACTGGCGGGGATCTCCGGGAAGGACGCCGTACGTGCGTTCGAGCGCGCGGGCTGGCACAAGCTCGGCCAGGTCGGTAGCCACGTGATGCTCACGAAGCCCGGTCAGCGCGCGAACCTCTCGGTGCCGCAGCACCGCGAGCTGGCGACCGGCACGCTTCGGGCGCTGATTCGAGCCGCCGGCATGAGCACCGAGGAGTTTCTCGCGCTGCTCTGATTCCCACCCCTCGCTCAACCCTCCGCGTTCGCCATGCCGCTGGCCGCCACCGCCCCCGATCGCTTGGCGGGCCGCGTTCCGCACGACGCCTCGCGTACGCGTCGACCTCACCGGCGCTCGCCGCCGGCGGGATCGCTCTCCCTTCACCGCGCCGTGGAACGAAAGTCCTCTGGGGCGCCTGGTTCCCCGGCGCGCGCCGCTCTGGGCGCTGGATGTCGCTCCGGGGGGTGCACGAACCCACGGGATGTGTGGAATCCGTGGGATCGGCTGGTGAAGAAGGACGACGGCAGCGCCACGACCTTCGGGTACTCGCCGGACGGGATCGTGCGGACGAAGCAGTGGGTGACGTCGAGCCCCACCACCACCCAGAAGCGTCGGTACGTGTACGACCGGACGTTGCCGTATGCGCAGATGTTGCAGGAGTGGGACA
>CAYVDO010000330.1:0-9133 GCA_964450125.1 uncultured bacterium | reverse complement strand
CTTCTGGTGGATCTAAGATCCATGGCTCTCTTCCCAAACGTTCACGCGGAATGTCGATCGCAGCCCCGCGAATCTGACTCGGAAGATCTTCGATCCGAAGAACATCACGGGAAATCGAGCATACCTGGGTCGTGGCGGCAGCGGGTTGACCGGATGGCCGTTGAGCAATGAGAATGCTTGGGAAGACATCGGCATCCGGGAAGATTTGCTTCGCATGGCCGAAGTCCGTAACTGATTCTACAAAGCCCTCCGAAACTAGAAATTCACGAAGCGGGGCGCCGTATGCCGCTTTCAACCATTTGTTCGTCACGACGAAGCCCATTCGGCCGCCAGGCTTCAGAAGCCGAAACGCAAGCTCATAGAAGTACACGTACAAGTCAGCGCTTCCGTCGAACGTGTTGTAGTTCTTGCTCAAGTACGTCTTCATTGTCGAAAGCCATTCGTGGCGGACATACGGTGGGTTCGCCACGACGACATCGAACCCGCCCTCTTCGAACGCTTCGGGAAAGCGGGCCTGCCAGTCGATACCCCTTGGGTCAAGCGCCTGATCCCGTATCACGCTGTTTCCAGCCACGATCGTGCGATCCAGACTGGTCAATACCTTTCCCCGCTCCGCGGTCTTGATCCAGAGACTCAGACGACAGATGTCCACAGCCTCCGGGTTGATATCGACACCGTATAGGTTGTGTTGAAGAATCTGCCGATCGAGGTCAAACAGACTTCGCTTTTCACGAAGAATCTCCAGCCGATCGTTGGCCAGCTCAGCCTCCTCCTGCACGCGCGACGAGGCGCCCTCCTTCGCAGTGCGGAAGAGCCTGGTGACCTCGATCCCGACGATGTGATGCTCGGTGCGGATCAGGAAGTCCGGCGACTCCGACTTCTCGGCCCACCCGGAGGGAAAGTCCGGCACCGCCGCCTGCACGAGGGCGAGGAAGCGGCACTCCGTGTAGAAGGCGTCGGCATCCATGAGGGCGACAGTTGATCTCGGAGGTCCAGGCGCAGAATGGAGGGGAAACCTGTGCTACCTGGCAGCCCACATCTCTGGCTCGTCGAGTAGAGGCGCCTCGCCCATCGGGTGCTCCCACTTCGTCCCATCTCCGAAATGAACCTCAATCACGATGGCTTTCACCGCGGTCGGGTCCCGAGAGTACCGCGCGTCCAGCTTCCAGTACGAATCTTCCCCTCCCGCCGTCTTCCCTGGCGCGATCTTCTCGCTGGTGCGACCAAGCTGTGTCGCATCGCCGTACGCCGGGAGGACGGGATCACCATCATCGTCGAAGTACCGAAATGCTAATCTCGCTTCCGTCGCTGGCTTGTCTGACGTGTTTCGCAGCACGGTGTGGACGCGAGTCTCGTAGCTGTTCGGACGAGACACCCAGGCTTTCTCCACGGAGATCGGCGCCTGCGTCGCGGTCCAGGTCTTCTTCGCCTCCGCCATTGCGCGCTTTGCACGCTGGGCTGACTCCCGATCTGGGTATCGCTCCACGAAGTTGGTCAGCTTCTTCCAGTAGTAGGTTGGCCACAACACGTCATTGCCCTTCGGCGCCGAGGAAATCTTCTCCACATCCTCATCTGCCGTCTTGTCCACTTCAGCGAATGCCATCGCCTGTCTCGCTTCGAGGCATTCCTTGTAGTCCAGACCGGCCACTCGCCAGCCCTTTCCGGTGTCCCCGAGGACGAACGTGAGACCAGCGTTGAGATTGGTGAGAATCACGTGATCTCTGGGGGCGACGAACTGCGTCCAAAGCGCGACGAACCTCGCCGAGCCCCGCATCCGAAGTGAGGGGGCCTACCGACACGAGTTCGCGCGCGCGGTCCGTGAACTCTTGAGCGACTCGGTAACTCTCTTTGGCGATCTCCTTCCATCGGGCGGCCACCAGGTCCACGAGATGCTGCTCTTCGCCATCGCGAACGAGCGGCGCGACCTCCTCGACAAGATCTTCAGCGCTCTTTCGCATCCTGCGTGTCATCTCGACGGCGACTTCTCGCACAGCAGCTTGAGCCACCAGCTCCAGGGTTCCAATTGGGTCGAGCCACCGGTTCTCGGAGTCGATGAGACAACGCAGTTCTTTCGAGGCTCGGAGAAAGCTGTTGATTCTCCGGTCTCTCTCCTCACCGGCGCCGGTCCGAACCTCATGACCAAGAAGATCGGCCAATTCCGCAAGCGACTCTCGCTGGACATCGAGATCCTCGATCGCTCGCTGGACTCGACTGTCTCGGAGGAGCGGAATGACTTGCTCAAGTGCGCTTCTCTCCCGCCGATGCCCATTCGCCCGAATCGATACAAGTGTGTGCGCAAGGCGGTCGGACAGAGGTGATCGGGAGTGGCGGAAGTGATTCGAAAGGTTCCGAAACGTCGGCCCATCCTGGTCGGGGCGCAGAAGACCACGCGCACGAAGCTCATGCTCTAAGAATCGCGCAATTGCCGACAGGCTTTCGGCGCCCTCCAGGCGCAGCGCGTGGGCCTCCGCCAGCAAATCATCAGGCAAGGCGCACACCCGGCATCTCGGGACTCGACGGATCTCGGGCCGATCTCGACCGACATGGGAGCTATCCTGCGCCTTTTGCGCGACGGTGGTCATCATCGTGAAACCTCGTGTGGAAGAACCACCATTCTCGACTCGGTCGCGAGTCCGAACTGAATGGCCGTTTGACCAATGACCCTCCCTCACCTCCTGCTCGAAACGCATGCGCCTCACGCCGCTTCAGATTCATCGGGCGTGGGCGCATCGCCGTCCTCAGCAGCCCGGCGCGATGTGGTTTTCAGAAGCCCATACCGGACCCGTTGCAGCTTCCGCGGCTCCGGCTCTCCCAACGACTCTTGAGACGCCGCGTCAAGATCGGGAAACCGGGCCGCGATCTCACGAATGACACGTTCCGCGGCACCCGAACCCACGCTCCACCATGCCCACGGATCCGTCGCCCGGTAAAAGACGCACGAGCCCAGCTCACCTGCGTGGATCGGCTCCGCGAGTCCGGCCTTCTGGATGCGATCCATCTGCCGGCGCCCGGCTCCGGTTGGACCTCCACGAAGCCGACTCCCGGCGACCAGGCCACCTCGATACAAGGTCAGCAGATAGCGGAGCACACGCTCTCGCGTCCTTCTCTGAGACCGCCTCAGTGCCTCGTAGACGCGATCCCTGAACTCGACCTCGATCTCGGGCGCGTCAAGAGCCGCGCGCAGCTCTACGCGGCTCCAGGCGCGCAGGAAGGGCGCAAATGCCGTCATGATGAGAGCCCTTCCCTCGCGAGCTGTGAGCGTCCGCCAAGACCTCTTCAGCTCCACGTTGAGCGGGTGATCCTCGAAAAACACGACCTCGAATCGGATCTTCCGATCGGGACGAATGTAGAGCTTCACCAGGGTGCTCGATCCCATCTGGCACGAGAGACCCTCGGCGCCCTCAATCGCCTTCGAGTTGATCTTCCGCGCACGTCGGAAAATCTCGATGAATGAGCGCCTGACGCGAGCCATGTACTCCTCGGCATCCGGCACCTCCACATCCAGATACACCTCCAGGGCGGAGACCTTGAACCAGCGGTCTGATACCTTCGCCACGGTAGTGAAGTCTTCCGTGGCCCGCTGATCTTGAATCTTGATCATCGACAGCATGAGTTGCACTTGTCGCTGAAATGCATCTGCTTGGCCGCTTGAAGAGTCGATGGATGTTCGAAGCGGATGATCTTCACCAAGTCCCTGGTCTACATCATCGAGCTGCGCCCGGAGGTACAGCATCAGGAACGTGTGAAGCGGCCTTGACAGGAGAAGTGCCGCCTTCGTGATGCCGAAGATTCCCTTGTACTCATCTTGTGGCACGGCCCATCGGTTCACCCGACCCTTCTTCTCGGGAACGCGATGTCGTGCCAGCGTTGGACCGAATCGGATAACCACGACGTTCGGGTCATTCGAGTGCCACGGCTTCTCTTCTTCTTCGACAGTCGCGACAGTTTCCCGTTTGGGGAAGAGCCTTTCGCCATCACGCTTCTCCATGGCTGGCATCGATCCCTTCGAAGATGTGAAGAGACATCGGAAGTCGTCGAGCTGAACGTGAGGGGCGAGCCTCATGAATGGATCTTTTAAGAAATGATCCACTGATCCCACATAGTCTTCTAAGGAAGGTGAGGATATGAAATCGCTGGAGCATTCCTGGAGAAGAGATAGAAGAGGATAATGCTCCACTGAAAGAACAAGTTGTACTAGGGCAGACAGGACAGATGGATTCTCGACCCGCGGAAGAAGGCTATTCGCAAATCGGATTGGGTGGTTCGCAGGGGTGAGTTCAGGTTCTCGAAATTCCATCGAACGCTCCATGTAGAGCGTTCGCCAAACCGATCAAGGTGCTTGACAGAAAGACCTGAAAGTAAGACAATTCAGATGCTTAGCCCTTGGGAGAGGGGTGGCGAACGTCAGTTAGGCGAAGGAGGATCGGGGTCGATGGCCTCGGTCCTCTTCGCGTTTAGAGAGGATGATGTTTCGCAGACCGCCTGCGAGACGTGGGATTGCGTGGTAGTGCGAGTCTCGGGTGGAGGAGCCAGGACGGATCCACGTCGAGCACCAAGGCAAGACGCCCAAGCTCATCGATGCGAGGGATCACGCGACCATGCTCCATGCGCGAGAGCCGGGATCGATCCATGTTGGTCTTCCTGGCCAATGCGACCGACGAAAGGTCACGTGCAATACGAGCCATGCGGATTCCGTTCATCTGCTCCCCCGGTGCAAGATGGTGACGAGTATCACGCACAATCGTGCGACTTCGTGAAGAACCGTTGTGCCCGGTGCTCTTTGCTTCGTTTTGATATATACACCGCTCGCGCGACGCGTTTTACGCGGCTCGGACGTGAGGGACTCGACCATGGTCGAGCAGACCATTTTTCAGTCTCCCCCCAAGAACGATGGGTGCGAGCTAAAAAATGGTCCGCCGAGAAGATCTGCGGGCCAGGGAACGCACGGCGTCGAGATGGATCTGCCCTGGTCTGTACACCGATCGGCAAAAACGCAACGTCAGGATCGGATCAGGTTCGCCGGGGTCGAACTGCTCTCCGGCTTTACCGCTGTGGTCGAACCTCGTACCAGTCCACGTGTCGCGACCATCGGCCACAAGCCCCACACTGCGTCTCCAGCCACCGCCGCCGACACCTCGGGCACACGCCACCGGTGTCGAAGGTCCGCCACCGAGTTCCGCACGTACAGGTCCACCGGTCCGACCGCGACGGCTGCCATGCGCACCGCGGGCATCGGATCCTCGGCGACCCTGCCCGATGCATGAGCGATCCGAGGGGATCGCGATCGTGGAACTCGCGTTCCCCGCTGGTTGGGGCGCGGAAGAGTGCATTCCGAAGGACATGATGCGCGTCGGCTTCGTAGGTGGTCATGGGCGGGAGATCTACGACGCAAGTGGGTCACGTCCTGCGCACCGCCCGCGATACGAGAGAGTTGATGAAGTATCTGTCGCTCGCCATGGAACGCCGAGGTCTCTGGAGCACCGTCCGCCACGCCTCGCCCTTCGGAAGATTCGTCGATCTCGTCACGCCGATTTCCCACAGGGGCCTCGTGCAGACGTCGTGGGGACCGATGCCGCAGGGGCTGAGCGACGAGAACCGTCGTCTCCACATACGGCGGCTGCGAACGCTCTTCCTGGTGTTCCTGCGTGACGAGTGCGCCCATCCCGGCGAGCGTGCCCTGGCAGAGGTCCTGCGGCGTCATCCAGCGCCGCCGCGACACCTCTCCCTCGATCAGCTCGTCAGGTTGGAGAGGTCGCTCGACTGGTTCGCGATTGTCGAGGCCGCGGAAGGCCGCCCTTTCGACGAGGTGGTGATCCCCGACGTCGATCGGATGAACCTACCGGCGATCACCTTTCCGTCGCCCACGTCGGCGCTCGAACGCTTGATGTGGCTGGGGTTGGACCCCGAACACCGGTCCGTGAATCCGGTCCGACCGGTTCGAGCCGGATCCCGACCCGTGATGGCGCGCGATCGTCGAGAGCGACGACTTCAGGATCGTCGAGAACCATCGGATTCCCGCCTCGAAGGCGATAGCGATCGACAGACGTGTGGAGTTGTGGTTCCGTTTCGCCGTCCACGCGGTTGAAGTTGAGCCGGATTTTCGTTGAGAGTCCGTCGCCGCTGTGGTAAGATGTGATCCGTACAGCGCGGATTTTTCTTCTTGTCCCGCCTCGCGGATGTCCCGCGAAAGAGCGACTAAGGAGAGCCCCTGAGAGCTTTGACGTTTCCCTCCGCCCTTCTACGGGGCGAGAACTGAACAGAAGCGAGAATCCCAGGCACCCAATGGGCGCCGGGGCTGGATCTCGCTCGCCAGGGTGGCTGTCAACGGTCGCGGCCGGGCAACGAGGAACACGCGCACAACCCGAAAGGAGTTGTGCTTGGACGACAAGCCCACCGT
This sequence comes from uncultured bacterium, assembly GCA_964450125.1. Classification (GTDB taxonomy): domain Bacteria; phylum JADJOY01; class JADJOY01; order JADJOY01; family JADJOY01; genus JADJOY01. Next base: position 2,736 of record CAYVDO010000330.1, on the reverse strand, counting down.
TCGAAGACTGAAGCTGGTCGCGCTGCTGGCGAACTCCCGATTCCCCAAGAATCGGCGTTCCCTCTCGGCGGCCCTCGGCAAATCTCGAAAGACGGTTTCGAGAGATTTGGCTGAATTGACGGTCTCCCTCGGATTCGACATCGCCGAGGACGTCCGTGCGAACGGCGAGGTCTTTTACAGCCTCACCGCGATCCCGGAGTGGCTCACCCGCGCTCTGCGTACGTCTCCTTGCACGTGCGGTCGCCATGTGGCTCGCGAGGGCAGTCGATGACGGCTCTCGCATGTCTCGCGATCGGTGGGACCTCACGGAGTGACGCTCCGCTCGACAAGCTCGCCGGGCACGGGACCGCGGCCCTGAGCGACGCGGAGATCCTCGCGGTGGTGCTTGGCTCACCCGGACGCGCTGGTGGCGTCGATCTCGCACGACGCCTGCTCGACACCTTCGACGGCATCCGTGGTGTGGCGCGTTGTGGCGTCGCAGAGCTGGCGGAGGTTCCGGGGATCGGCACCAGGAAAGCCCTCCGCATCCGAGCCGCCCTGGGACTCGCACAGAGGCTTGGAGAGCCACCTCCTGCAAGAGTTCGGTTCCGATCTGCGCACGAGGTGTACCTCGCTCTCAGAGAGGCGATGGTCGGTCTCGAAGTCGAGGTGTTTGTTGCAATGCTTCTCGATAGCAAGGGGAGAAGGTTCGCCACCAGAGTGATCTCGCAGGGCTCACTCAGTGCATCATTGGTCCACCCTCGCGAGGTCTTCAACCTCGCGATCCGGGAACGTGCGGCGGCGATGATCGTCGCGCACAACCATCCGTCCGGTGATCCCACCCCGAGCCCAGAAGACATTGAAATCAGTCGGAGGTTGCGGCTCGGAGGGGACCTCCTTGGTATTCGCATTTCCGACAGCATTGTCATTTCGGCCGAGGGCTACGCGAGCCTCGCCGAGATGGGGTGGCCATGAACGAGGACGCTGAACGAAACGCGGAGCCACCCATCCGCCCTACAACTCTGTTCCGCGTCGAGTTCAACAGGGGACAGGTTGCAGGCCGAGCTGAGGGCGCGTCGTTGGTCTTCGACCCGGATAAGCTCCGACGCGAGGATCCCACCGCGGCACTGGCGCTCACTCTCGTCGTCCAGCCGATCGGGCCGTGGGCGTGGCGAGGAACAACGCAGTCCTGGCCAGGAATCCGCGGACGTCTCCGATCAGCCTCGCGCCTCGGATTCGAACCGATCGTCGAGGCTCCCACGGTGAACGCGCTGGTCGGCCTGGCGGCGCGCGTGCTTGCCGAGCGCCATCGGCAGGGAGGTGGCGCATGACGGACGTCGCCCGATCGGAGTTGCGCCCCGAGACTCTCGACGCCCGTGATGACGACGGCAGACCACCAATGGTCTACGTGGTCGAGCTGCGTCGCGGGGAAGTGCGCGGCACCAGTGCCCCCGCGTTGGTGTTGCTCGATTTGCGCGCGCTGGTGCGGGGAGATCACGTCGCCCGCCACTCGATCAGCATGATCAGCCGCGTGGTGGACACTCGACCTGGACACTTCCGCACACGCCTACGCGGAGCGGACGAGTTGCACGGAGTCCGACCGCAGGTACCCAGCGCCGATCTCGCCGGTCTCCTCGATCTCGCGTCGCGGGTCTTGGAGGCGCGACGACGGCTGGATCGCTGATGCTGTCACGCCCTCACTTCGAACGTGCCGGCCGCGGAGGGAGTCAGGGACGGAAGAGCGTCCGCACATCGACGCCAAACCCAGACGCAAGCCGAGCCACAGTGATTAAGGTGAGATTGACGGCCCCGGCTTCCACCATCTGGAGGACGCGGGGGGCGAGCCGACACCGCTCGGCCGCCTCCTCCTGCGTCCACCTGTTACGACGCCTGAGCCGCCTGACGTTGGTCGCGACCCTCTTCAGGAGGTCGCGGTACGTCGGGTCGCCCTTGAAGTGACGGGTCTTCGGACCCGAGTCCCTGGCCATAGCGCCAGAGACGGTAGGGAGCTACTCTTGGCGTTCCCACGAAATACATTTCGTGGATACCCAGCGCGCTGAGCGTCGGGAAGAACCACGTGGCCAACGGACGACGGCTCTTCGAGGATCTCCTGCTCCTCAGCTCGACCGCGTCGGCAGCCGATGCCGCGCGGGGTGTGGACCAGATGCAGTCCGCACTCCGCGAACAGGCGAACGACCTCCTCCGGCAGCACGAAGAGGCCATTGAGACCGCCGAAGAGCTTGCGGAGGAGCAAGCTCGGATTCGCGAGCTGCTTGAAGCGGAGGCACAGCGGCGCGAGTCGGACGATCAGCTACGCCGAGGAGAAGCAAAGGGACGTGACTTCATTCTCCTCGGCGAGCGGGCATTGCAGGAAGGACGAAGAGAGGAGGCTGCACGATTCTTCGGCGTCGCGGCCCGCTCCTTCCCGGCCGAGAGCTTCGAGGGAGGCACCGGCATGTTCTGTAGGGTTATGGCGACCTGTCGGCAGGCTGCTGTGTTGAGCGGTCTCGACCGGCACGGGGAGGTCGTACAGTTGCTCGCTCCTGTGGTCGATGGTCGGCAGTCCGCTGCGGTGGATGAAGATTACTCCGGGGTTATCGATCCCAAGCTGAGGGAGATTCTCGACGATGCTCTAACGAGGTGGGAACATGCGCCGGAGAACGACAGCGCCGAGATTCGCCGTCTGCGGGCGAGGCTCTACCTTGATCCTCACCCGATTTCGTGGACACCGTGATTGTGCCGCGAATGCGGCTTGAG
>CAYVDO010000329.1:0-9139 GCA_964450125.1 uncultured bacterium | reverse complement strand
GCTCGTCGGCGCGAGCATCGCCGGCCTCGTCAAGGGCGTGGACCCGTTCGTGTTCTTCCAGGACAGCACCAAGCTGCGCCATGTCGTCACCGCCGGGCTCGTGTTCGGCTTCCTGTTCTCGCTGGTGACCGCGCTGATCGCACACCTGCGCAACCGCGAGTACCAGGCGCTGACCGCGCACCTCGCGGCCGAGGCGCGCCAGAGCGAGACGTCGCGGCAGCTCGCCGAGTCGCGCCTGAAGCTGCTGCAGGCGCAGATCGAGCCGCACTTCCTGTTCAACACGCTGGGCAGCGCGCAGCAGCTGGCCGAGAAGGGCGCGCCCGAGGCGGCGAACCTGATCCGCGAGCTGATCCGCTTCCTGCGCGCCGCCGCCCCCGCGCTGCGCGACGAGATGACGACGGTGCGGCAGGAGGCGGACATGATCCGCGCGCTCTACGCCCAGCTCGCAGCCGAGCCAGGCTTCCAACGCGTGCGCGAGGCCACGAAGCTCTACGCCACCTGGGACGACCACGACTACGGCGGCAACGACGCCGGCGCCGAGTATCCGAAACGTGCCGAGTCCAAGCAGGCGTTCCTGGACTTCCTCGGCGAGCCGCAGGGCTCTGCGCGCCGCCAGCGCGAGGGCGTGTACGAGTCGTACCTCCTCGGTCCCGAAGGACGCCGCGTCCAGATCATCCTCCTCGATCTGCGCTGGTTCCGGAGCTCCTTGTTCACGGGCCGCGCCGGAACCTCGCCGGACGGCACGACCCTCGAGGGCTACATCCCGAACCCGGACCCCGAAGCGACGATGCTCGGCGAGACGCAGTGGAAGTGGCTGGAGCACGAGCTGCGCCGGCCCGCCGAGGTTCGCCTCGTCGGCTCCTCGATCCAGGTGCTCGCCGAAGACCAGCGTTTCGAGAAGTGGCAGAACTTCCCGCGGGAGCGCGAGCGGCTCTTGAGGCTCATCCAGTCGACGGGGGCACGCGGCGTGGTGTTTCTCTCCGGCGATCGCCACGACGCCGAGCTGTCGTTGCTTCCCGCCGATGGCAGCCGTGACGCGCTGACCGGCGAGCGCACGGCGAATCCGGCTGCCTACCCGTTGTTCGATCTGACTGCTTCGTCGTTCAACGCGCCCCGCCCGTGGAGCTGGGAGATCAACCGGCATCGAATCGGCGACGTGTTCTGGGGTGCGAACTTCGGCACGGTCGAGATCGATTGGTCGTCGCCCGACCCGGTCGTCACCCTCGGTGTTCGCGACGCCGAAGGCATGCGCGCGTTCGGGCAAACGATCCGGCTCTCGACGCTCGCGCCTCGCGCGAACACGCAACCCTGATCGTCTCCCGCGGCGATCCGGAAAAGAGAACGGGGCCAGAGCGCAGAACGCTCTGGCCCCGTCGGGAAATGCCTCGACTACGGGTTACGCGCGGCGACGCGCGCGGAGCCCGAAGACCAGCAGGGACGCGGGGATCAACCACAGCCCGAGGTCGATCGGCAGCTCTTGACCACGCTGCCCGTCACCGGCAACTGCCGCCTCGGCCGACTCCGGCGTGGGGTTGCAGCCCGTCTGCGGCGGCGTGTTGGGATTGCAGTCGTTGTCGACGCCATCCCGTGGGACTTCGGTCGCGCCGGGGTTCACGGCGGCGTTCGTATCGTCGCAGTCCGTCGCCGAGCCGTTCGGGCACGCGGCGTTGCCGGGATTGCCGTAACCGTCGCCGTCGCCGTCGGCGCACGCCGACGCACAGCTCGGGTCCGCGGAATCCGCGAAACCGTCGCAGTCGTCGTCGATGCCGTTGGAGCAGTTCTCGGTCGCCCCCGGATTCACGGCCGCGTTGCCGTCGTTGCAGTCGAGCTGCGGGAAGGTGCAGACCCCCGACGCGGGATTGCCGTAGCCGTCACCGTCACCATCGGAGCAGACGGGCGTGCCGCTGCACACGTAGCTCTGGCCCGTGAGATAGAGCGTCCACGAATTGAGGGTACCGGTGTCCACGCTGACGGTGTCCTGGACCGTGAGCTTCCAGTTGCCTGCCGTCGCATCACCGACGAAATCGGCGAGGACACCCGGACCGTCGGGCGTGGCGGTATCGGGATACGTGGCCACGATGTTGTCCGCGCTGCCACCGGTATTGTTGGCCAGCGTCACCACCGTTCCGTTCGGCGACTCCAGCTTGACCTGCAGGTCGCCGCGGTAGGTGTGGGTGATGTCGACCGCCACCCGGACGTTCGAGACGTTGCCGATGTTCGGCACCGTGCGAGTGGATGTGATTCCGGCAGCCGGGTTATCGGGAATCGCGATGGGCGTGTCGGTGGACGCGTAGGTGTTCTCGCTCCCGGAAACGGGAGCGCCCACGACCTGGGTGAACGTGTCGCTGTGGCTGCCTTGGCTCGTAGCGATGGAAAGGCCGAAATCGATGGTGGTGCCACACGCGACACCCGAATCGACCGAGTAGCTGAAGTGAGGCGCGAGCGACGTGGCCTGGGAGTTCGCCGGCACGTTCGGGAAGCTCGCCGCGTTGTCCGTGATCGTGATGCCCGGGGTGGCCGTGCTGAGCGTGGCGCTCACACCCGTGGAGGGCTGCGAGTTGCTGGCCAGGGTGACGGCCGTCTGGATCGACTCACCGGGCTCGACGACGCCGTCGTTGTCCCCGGCCGAGTCGTTCACCGTGCTCGACAGGTACTCGAGCTCGGGGCCGGCAGCAGGCGTGGTGGTGGCACAGTTCGACGCGGTGCCGAAGCACGACGCCGCGCTGCCCTTGGGAAGGACGATGTACGAGTACGGCTCACCGTTTTGCAGCCCCGTGTCGTGGAACGAGGTGCCTGCTGTGGACGCCACCTTGATCTTGCCGAACTCGCACGCGAACACACCGTCGGTGCGGTAGATCTCGTAGGAGCTGGCACCCGCGATCGAGCTCCAGCTCAGGTCGGCGACGGTGTCGCCGCCGGAGGCATTGAGAGACGGCGCGGCGACGGGCGTACCACTGCAACCCGAGGTTGCGACCGTGGGTGTGCCGCAGGCGATCTGGTGACGGTTGAACGCCGCGTAGATCGCTGCCATGTGCGGCGTGCCATCATTCAGGTTGCCGTTGTCGTCGTCGGCGGCAAGGTACTGCTGGTAGCCGCTGGTGGCCGCGCAACCGCCGTTGGGTGCGCCGCCCGAATAGCCAGCGCCCATGTTGCCGCCGCCGATGAAGAGCAACCGGGTCGCGACCGTGTGGGCGGTCTGCTCGTCGAGATTGTACGGCGCCGACTTGAGGTCGCGCTTCCACAGGTCCCAAACCGATTCCGAGTACGGATGGCCAGTGCAGTGCACCGCCCCGCTGCAGTTCGAGTTTGCCCACGTGTACGTGTGCGGCTGACCCGACACGTGCTTCGCGTAGTCGATGTCGCGGACGCCCGTGCAGGCGGTGCAGGCATCGCCGAAGCCACTGCAATTGCTGGCCGTGAAGTTGCGCCCGATGCACGACGTGTTGAGACGGAACGCCGCGTAGAGATCGGCGACGCCCTCCTGCGTGACGCCGACGATCGACGGGTTTGCGTCGTTGTCGTCCAGACCGTGCCCCCACTCGTGATCGAAAACCGCCGCGATCTCACCGGTGTTCGCACAACCGCCGCCCGACCGGTAGAAGTTCACGGTCGTGCCGTTCCAGAAGGCGTTGCACGTATTGTTGATGTTCATGTTCGACGTGAGCTGCCCCTGGAGCCAGGAGTTGCTCGGCAGATAGCTGCTCGCCATGTGCTTGATGCGGTTGAGCTCGTAGAAGCCGCTGCGCGATGCGTGGGTGTTGCCGGCGCCGCCCACGCCAGGCGTGGTGCAGTCGGTTCCGGTCGAGGCACCGAAATCCAGGTTGGTCGCCGAGCTGAGCGAGCTCGCACCGCAGCCGTCGCTCATCTTCACGTACTGCCCGGTCAGGCTGGCGCTGATGTTGCCGTCAACGGGCGCGATGTTCCCGCCCGCGTCCGACGTCACGTTGCCGCCGGTGGTCGTCACCGTGGCGTACGGCATGCCCCAGCCCGATTGCTCGACGCCATCCGGAGCGACGCCATCGTTCGTGACCGGGTAGACGCCACCCTTCACCTCGCGCGCGGTGGCGTAGTCGTTGGTGTCCTCGAACGACAGGAGCTCGCCGCTGAGGGCATCGACCAACGCCTCGAAGCGACCGTCGTTGCCTGCGAAGCGCGGCCGCACGACCCACACCAGTCGATAGCCGTAACCCTGGCCCACCTCGCCGGCAGCCTGGTCCTTCGACGTGGCAACCAGGGTGAGCTCGGTCTTGCCCCAGGTGGTCGCGCTCGCGAACGGCCGCGCGTGATCGCGGGCGGTGGTGAGGGCGGCGTCGCCGGTGACCGACGGCGTGGTGGCGACGTCGACGTCACCCCACTGCGCGAGGCCCAGCAGGGTGAGGTTGCCGTGATTGATCACGGCACTCAGGTACTCGCCGCGCACGGGCACGCCATTCACGACGCGCGGCAGATAGACGTGGATGATCGAGCCGTGCTCGTGAACGGTCACGCGCGGCGACGCAGCGGTCTGAGCCAGATCCAGCCGCAACGCCTTGGCGTTCCGGCTCAGGTACGACACCAGCGCGTCGCTCGCCGCGCCCTCGAGCGCCGAGTCGGTGGCCGGAGCCGCCTCACCCAGCGACTGCCAGGTCAACCGATTGCCCACCCCGGATCCGGGGATGAGTGGCTGGGACGGGGTGATCGTCGCCCAGCGGCCGCTGCGCACGTCGATGCGGCCACGATCGCTCGCCACACCGAGCGCCGAGAGGTCGTTCGCTGCTCGGGACGCAGCGTCACCGGAAAGCTCGGCGGGGAGCTTGTAGCTGGTTTCGATGTCGAGCGCCGAATTACGAAACGCCTTGCCGCGCAACCCCGACGCGTCGGGTACGTCGAAGGCGAGAGCCGGGCCGGCCACGGCCAGCGCGAGTGCGCCAGCAAGGGTCAGCCTTCCGACCCGGGCGAGCCCGAACCGGACGAGAAGCGAACGGTTTCGTGCCATCACGCTACTGCTCCTTTTTTTCCCCACAGGCTCGATGCTGTGGGCGGTGTGCGGGCCGCTGCACCACGGAGGTTTCGGGCCCGGTGATCCTCGGAACATCGAGAAAGCGATTGTGGAGCGGAATACGAGGGTACGCCCACGAGCACCTGCGGCGCAACGGTGCGACAACTCGTTTTCCGCAACGCGGCCCTCGACCCGAGACGCGAGGGACCGAGTGGCGCGATGATCGGGGGCGTGCCGAACGCTCCTCGATCCCCGCGACCGCTCGCGTCCACCGCAGCCACCGCACCCGGACCACTCGGCCGCGCCGCCGTTCCCCTCGCGCTGGCCGCGCTGGCGCTGCTGCTGCGTTTGCTCTTCTGGCAGGCCACGGCGGATCGCGGTTGGCCGGACAGCGCCGCCTTTCAGGGCGATGCGCACGTCTGGCTGCGGTGGGCGGGCGCCATCCGCCACGGCACTCCATTCGAATCAGGACTGCCGCTTCGCCCCCCCGGTGCCGCGTACCTCGTTGCTGCGTTGTCGAGGGACGGGCCACCGCCGATCGCCCGACTCAAGCTCGTGTGGTGCGTGATGGCAGCGGCCACCGTGGCGCTCGTCCACGCCTCGGTCCGACGCACCTTCGGCCATGGAACGGCGCTCGCCGTCGGCACGATCTGCGCCGCCTCCACCGGATGGATGATCCTCGCCACGTCGCTCGACAACGAGACGCCGTACCTCTTCGTGGTCGCCGCGACCTGGTGGCTCTGGCCGACGGTGTGCAGCAACGCGCGGTTCGCGGTGCTGGGAACGTGGTCCGTGCTGCATGCGCTGGCGTGTCTGGTTCGGGCCGAGCACCTTCTCTATTTCCTCTTGCTGCTCCCGTGTCTCGGAATCGCACGCTGGCGGGGAGGAGCAAAGGGATCACGCCCCGCGCTCGCGACCTGCGCGGCAGCACTGCTGGTCTTCGGGCTGGCGCTCGTGCCGTGGCATCGCCACGCGTGGGCGGCCATCCATCGCCTCAATCAGGGGCCCGTCGAGATCGAGGCTCGCGCGCGCCAAGTGCAGGACGAGATGGACCGGCGACTCGCCGGCGTGAGCTGGCGCCCCGAAGCGCTGGCCGAGCTTCAGCGGCTGCCGGCCGTGAGCCGCGACACGGCGCGCCTCTTCATCAGTGCCACGCACTGGGTGCGCGGCGAGCGGCTCGTGACGTCGCCTGCGCTCGCGATCCTCACCGAAGCGTTCGGCGTCATCCCGCACAAGCTGCCGGCCCATCCATTCGTGGCCAGCTACGGCAGCCTCAATTTCGCTCTGGCAAACGACGCGAACGCCAGCGGTGGGTTCGAGCGCGGTCCACTCGACACGCCGCCGCCCCTCACAGGTGGGGCCGACCGCTATCCGCTGGCGCTCGTCGCAGGACTGCCACCGGCATCGCTGAGCCTCACCTATCCGCCCCACGCACACCTGCTCGCCGATGGCTATCGCGTCGGCCTGGATTCGATCCAGGCGAATCCAGCGCGCTTCGCGAAGCTCGTCGCGAGGAAGCTCGCCATCTTCTGGAGCGGTGCGGCGCTCGGCTTCGGCGGCTGGAACGCTCCGCTCGGGCTTTCCGGAGTCCGAGCACCCGTCGATCTCGTGGTACCGGCGCGAGGTTGGGGCGCCGCGGTGTGGCGGACCGCGGTGCTGGTGCTCGTGTGCATCGGCGCAGCTGCCCGCCCGGAGCGACGAGCGCTCGCGCCGTGGATCGCCTACCTCGCGAGCAAGGTCGCGGTCACGGCGGCGTTCTTCGGATACGCCCGCTTCGGCGCAACGGTGGTACCGGTGGTAGCGCTGCTGGCGAGTCGCGGCTTCGTGGCGCTCGTGACGCGCGCCGCCCCAAGGCTCACGGCGCGCGGCAGCACCGTTCGCGTCCGGCGGTGGATCGCGGTGGCGCTCGTTTTCGCGTTGGTCGCAGCCGAATCGGCGCGGTGGCATCACCCCCCCACACTCTTCCTCGACGAGCGCGAAGTGACCTCGACCGCTCCCTTCCCCGCCGACGACTCGCGTGCTCTCCTGCTTCGTGTCGCGGGATCGCCCGCGGGGCGCGGCGCGCGGTGAGCGCCCGTCATCGCAGGCGCGGGAGGCCGCCGATGCGGATGTTGCTCGTGATGGCCACGCTGGTCTTGTTCAGCGGTTGTGCCGGATCCAGTCACGGCCCCACCTGCGAGAGCGCGAGTGAGGCGGATTGCATCGTCTCGGGCGGGTGCACGCTGGTGGTCGCGAGCGAGCGACCTGGCGACTACGCCTGCGTCGCCGCGCGCAACGCTTGCGAAGAAGGTTTCCTCCAGCGCGACGCGAGCGCCGAGGAGTGCGAGTCGAAGGCTGGCTGCCGATTCGTCCCCGCGGAATGCTATTGCCCGCCGGATCTCGTCTGCGTTTGCGGCGGCGGCCCTCCTGCACAGTGCACGCCCGCAACGAACGATAGCCGATGACGCCATTGGGGCCGGCAGCACGCGCTCGCGTTCACCTGAGCCGGCCGCTGGTGCGAGCGGCGCAGGGAAGTCCGCGGGTGCGCGCGTGGCTGGCGCGGCGGCGCCGCAGAGACGTCGCTCGGCGTGGCCTCGGCGTACGTGCTGGTGGCCGGCTTCGATCCGCTTCGCGACGAGGCGCTCGCCTACGCCGATCGCCTCGAACGCGCTGGCGTGCACGTCGATCGCCAACTGGAACCGAGCCTGATCCCCGGCTTCGCGCTCATGACCGCGGTGGTGCCCGCGGCGCGCTCCGCGACCCAGACCCTGATCCGCCGCACCGCAGCGCGTCTGCGCGGCAGATCGCGCCACCCTCAGCGGGGCCGCGCAGCGAGCGGCAAGCTCGTGAGCCGCCGCACGAAGAAGCTCGGCACGTGGCGTGGCGGCACGGTCCACGCGGGGTCGATCTGCGCCGTTCGCGACAGCGCCACCTCCAGGGCGATCTGCGCCTGGCGACGCGCCAGCGTGGCGCCGATGCAGTGGTGAATGCCGACCCCGAAAGCGAGATGGCTGCGCACGTTCGGGCGATCGAGGTCCACCGCATCGGGATTCGGAAAGACAGCTTCGTCGCGGTTGGCTGCGGCCCAGAGGAGCATCAGCCGCGTCCCCGAAGCGATGGGCCGATCACCGAGCAGCGTGTCGCGCCGCGCCACCCGAAAATGCCCCTGAAACGGCGACTCGAGACGCAGCACCTCCTCCACGAACACCGGGATGCGTTCCGGACGCGCCCGTAGCTCCGCCTGCAGCGCGAGATCCGCCGCGAGCAGGCGCAAGGCGCTCGCGATCAGGCTGGTGGTGGAATCGTTCCCCGCGACGAAGAGTTGGAACACGATCGACAGCACTTCCTCTTCGCTCAGATCGTCTGGACCGGTGCCGACCATGCCGCCCAACTCGCCGACCAGATCGTCGCGTTCCGCACGCCGCGCCTCGGCGCATTGGGCCCGCAGATAATCGGCGAGCTCGATCGCCTGCATCGCGGCGGCGGTGAAACCGTCGCCGTCGAGGAGCCCGTTGACCGTCGCCACCGTCGCGTCCGACCACGCCCGCAGCCGCTCGAGATCGCCTTCCGGCAGTCCGAGCAAGCGCACGATCGTCCCCATGGGCAAGGCGACGGCGAGCGCCGATAGCCAGTCGGTGGAACCCAGCGCGAGCGCAGCGTCCACCAGGCGCCCGGCGCGCGCCCGCAAGTCGTCCTCCAGCGCCGCCACCCGCTCCAGCGAGAACGCCTGGTTGGCGAGGCGGCGCTGCGCCGCGTGGCGGGGAGGATCGACGGTGGCCAGCACGTCCACGATCGGGTTCATCCCCGTCAGGTCGAGCAAGGTGGGTAGCGAGTCCGCGTGCGCGGTCAGCACCGCCACGATGTTCGAGGAATAGTCGTCGACGGCGAGCGCCGCGTCGCGAACCAGCGCGTAGGACGACACCACGTGGTAGCCGGCGCGCTCCAGGTGGAAGACCGGTGCCTCGCGGCGCAGCCACGCGTAGAACGCGTACGGGCTCTCCACCGTCTCGGGAGCGAACGGGTCCAGCGGCGGCGTCGGATTCGTGTGGGCGGACGGCGTGACGGTCTCTGCGATGATCGACATCGGGCGCGCTCCCTTGGCGAGGATCGTGAGCTGACTTACAGTACTGTAAGTAATGTCGCGATCCCGGTCAACGAAAGCGCGAACCACCGTGCGCGCTG
>CAYVDO010000328.1:0-9194 GCA_964450125.1 uncultured bacterium | reverse complement strand
TTGCGTGCTATTCCCTCGACGGCCTTCCCGATCACGCTCAACGGTTCGCCGGCGCGAACGACGTCGAGCGCCGCGTCGAGCGCCGCGCGAGTCGTTTCCAGCAGCGCCAGACTGGCGGGTGTGACCGGCGGCACCGGCACGCTGGCCCCCGAATCCGCGAAATAGCCGTCCAGTTCGGCCGACACGTCAATATTCACCAGGTCGCCCGGCTGCACCACGCGGTCGCCGGGGATCCCGTGCGCCGCTTCGTCGTTGATGCTGATGCAGGTGACACCCGGATACTTGTAGACGAGGATCGGGGCCGAGCGGGCGTGATGGCGCATCAGCGCGCGCGCGCCGATCTCGTCCAGTTCGCCGGTCGTGATGCCCGGCTTGACGGCCGCGATCATCTCCTGAATCGTGTTGCCCACGATCTGGCCGATGCGCGTGAGACCGAGCAGATCCTTGTCCGATTTCCTTCGCCATCGACGGAATCACCGGCGCCGAGCGCTGGTGCAGTGGCGAGGTGAACGGCTTCGCGGCGACGTCCTCGCCGCTCATCGACGCCGACGGTCAGCTCTACCACGGCGACGATCGCGCCATGGTCAGCTTCCGCGCCGACGGCTCGGTGCGTTGGCGCACGCCCATCGAAGGCTTCCCGATCAGCGCTCAGTTCACTCCCGACGGGCGTCTGCTCTTCATGACCCAGATCGGGCGGATCTACGTGCTCGAGCGCGAAACCGGTGCCCTGGCGATGGAGCCCTACGAAACCCTGCCGGGTGTGGTCTACGACCCGGCGGCCACGAGCCCTTACGCGTGTTTCGCCGGCTCCGCGGAAGGTGGCTGCTACGCGGCGAACACGCCCTCGATCGACTTCCACACCGGGCGCTTCTACTTCACGCTGACCGATCCCGCCGCCCCGCCGACCAAGCTGGTGGCGATGCGCTACGTGGGCGGCGCCGAGCCGCACGTCGAGCCGCTCTGGGAGAACGCGACGCTCGAGGGCGGGAGCGCCTCGAGCCCGGACATCTCGATCGACGGGCGGCGGCTCTACGTGAACGACGCTGCCAACCACGTGCTGGCGCTCGACGCGGCCTCTGGCCGCGAGATCTGGCGTTACGACTTGGGCTTCACGCCGCTCGGCAGCCTGTCGACGGCCAGCGACGGCACCCTCATCCCCACCGGCAGCCTCGACGCTGCGGCACTCGCGCTTCGCGACGCGGGCGATCACGCCGAGCGTGTGTGGACGAGCAGCGAGCTCGGTTCGCGTTCGATCGCGGTCCAGAGCGCGAATCGCATCGCCTACGTCGCCGGAACCACACCGGGGACGCTCGTCGGCCTGAGCCTGTTCGTGGTGGACGCGCGCACCGGCACGGTGCTCGATCGCGAGCCGATCGCGGCCAACGACGCCGCCACGGTGGGTAGCTCGATGTCGCGCAGCGGTTTGCTCGTGGTACCGACGCTCCTCGATGGTCTTTACGGCTTCGCGCCCTGACAGGGCCTCGTCAGGCTTCCCCCTGCCGTAGATCGGTACGCGCGCCGGCCACCGAAAAGCCATCCTCCACCAGCGATGCGCTGCTGCTGGGATTCCTTGTGCCCTCGGAGGGCGGGTGGTACGGTTCGGCTCACCGCGCCCATTCGGCCCCTTTTTTCAGTCATTCCTGATGAATGAGCCTGTATCCAAGGCGCGCACGACGCGCTCGCCGCGTACGTGTGCCGAGCCGCCCGCCGGCAATCGCGTGCGCCTGATCCAACTCGGCTGCGCCAAGAACCGGGTCGACGGCGAGTGGATGCTGGGCACGTTGTCCGCCAAGGGCTACGAGGTGGTGGGCGACGATGCCGACGCGGACACGATCATCGTCAACACTTGTTCGTTCCTGGAAGCGTCGGTCGAGGAATCGATCGACACCATCCTGGAAGCGGCTCGGCTCAAGCAGCAGGGCAAGATCCAGCGCCTGGTGGTGGCAGGCTGTCTGACGCAGCGCTACGGCAAAGACCTCGTCACCGAGATGCCCGAGGTCGATCACTTCCTCGGCCCCGCGGGCATCGATCACATCGTCGAGCTGCTCACGCGCGAGGACGCACCGCGAGCGCTCGCGACCACACCCGAGGCATTCCGCGCCAGCGCCGCGACGCCACGCGTCCGCACCACGCCCGTCCACACCGCGTACCTGAAGATCGCCGAGGGCTGCGGTCGAAGCTGTGCGTTCTGCACGATCCCAGCGATCCGCGGCCCGCAGGCGAGCCGCACCATCCCCGATCTCGTGGCCGAGGCGCGCGGGCTGGCGGCGAGCGGGGTGCGCGAGCTGGTGCTGGTCGCCCACGACCTCACCTCGTACGGTCGCGACCTTCGCGCCGAGGGCGACGCTGCCGACCTCGGCAAGCTCTTGGAAGCGCTCGGTGGCGTGCCCGGGCTGCGCTGGATCCGGCTGCTCTACGCCTACCCCACCGCGGTGAGCGAGCAGGTGATGGAGCTCCTCGATTCGGGGGCGCCGTTCGCACGTTACCTCGACATCCCGATCCAGCACGCGAGTGATCGCATCCTGCGCTCGATGCGCCGCGCCTACGGTCGCAAGGGCTTGCTCGCAACGCTGGATCGGCTGCGCGAGCGGGTGCGCGACCTGACGTTGCGCAGCACCGTGATCGTCGGCTATCCGGGCGAGACCCGCCGCGAGTTCGACGAGCTGCTGACGCTTCTCGACCGCTACCGCTTCCGCTGGGTCGGTGCCTTCCAGTTCTCGCCCGAGGACGGCACCCACGCAGCCACCCTCCCCGAGCGCATCGACGACCTCACGGCCCGCTCGCGCCTGGACGAGCTCACGACCTTCCAAGAAGCGATCACCGAATCCATCCAGCTCTCGGAGATCGGCACGGAGCAGTGGGTGCTGGTCGAGGGCGAGCACCCCGAGAGCGAGCTCCTCGGCACCGGCCGCAGCGAGGCGATGGCACCCGAGGTGGACGGCGCCGTGATCTTGACCGACGGCCACGCCACCGCCGGCGACTTCGTGAAGGTGCGCATCGAGGACGCACGAGGTTGGGACCTGGTGGGCGCGATCGTGGACGATGCGGAGGAGAACGAGATTCCCACCGCCGCGCCGGTGCGCAGACCCCGCGCCCGACGCGCTTCCACCAAGACCCGAGCCAAGGGAACCCGCCCATGAACGACTTCGCCGGCAAGGTCGCCATCGTCACCGGAGCCACCCGCGGCGTGGGACGGGCGATCGCGATGGCGCTCGCTGCACGCGGCGCCACCGTCGCCTTCAACTACCTGAGCCGCGAAGACCTGGCCGTGACACTGGTGAGGGAGATCGAGAGCGCGGGTGGCAAGGCCAAATCCTACGCCGCCGACGTGGCCGATCCCAGCGCCGTGGCGGCGATGGTCGAAGACGTGCGGGCGAGCTTCGGTGGCCTCGACGTCCTGGTGAACAACGCCGGCATCACGCGCGACAAGCTGGTGCTGCGCATGGAGGCCGAGGATTGGGGCCGGGTCATCGGCGTGAATCTCTCGGGGGCCTTCTTCTTCGCCAAGGAAGCGGCGCCCATCATGATCAAGGCGCGCCGCGGCGCGATCCTCAACATCACCAGCGTGAGCGGTCTCGCCGGGCTTCCCGGACAAGCCAACTATTCGGCCGCCAAGGCCGGGCTCGTCGGCCTCACGAAGTCGCTGGCCCGCGAGCTCGGCAAGCGCAACGTGCGGGTGAACGCCCTGGCGCTCGGCTACATCGAGACCGACATGACCCAAGGCCTCGCCGACGAGTACAAGCAGCGAATCCTGGACACGATCGCGCTGGCGCGCTTCGGTAAGCCCGAGGACGTGGCCGAAGTCGCGCTCTTCCTGCTCTCCGACGCCGCCCGCTACGTCACCGGCGAAGTCATCCGCGTCGACGGCGGCCTGGCGCTCTGAACCAGGATCCTGAGCCTGGATCCGTTGCGCGGCCTCAGTCGCAACGGAATCCTGAAGGGTCATTCACGATTCGGCGCGAGTCGTTCGTAGGGGCGGCCGCGACGCCGCCCGCAAGCGCCTTGCGTCTGCGGGCGGGCTTGCGCCCGCCCCTACGGGTTGGCGGTCGGGTCGATCCAAATCATGAAGGGTCATTTGGCGGCCGCCCGCGTCACTGGGGGAGTGGCCCCGTTTCTCCGTCGGCGTCGGTCGTCACCAGGTAGACGTCGGCGGACGACCGTTGCCAATCCCAGCGCCCGGTCGCCACGTAGCCGCCATCCGTCGTCACGCGGAGCGCGGAGAACCCCTCCCAGTTCTCGGAAGCGGTGTTGCCGATGTACCGACGCCAGACCTCGTTTCCGAGCCCGTCCAGCTTCATCAGCAAGGCTTGATAGCCAGCGATCGGTCGCGAGGCGTCGCCAGCCAAGACGTAGCCACCGTCGCCGGTGAACTCGACGTCGCCTGCACGACCTTCGATCGTCTTGGTGAAGCGCCGCTCCCACTCGAGCTCGCCGTTGCCGGCGATCTTGGCCGCGTAGGCGTAGCCCTCCCACGGCAGCGTGACATACCCCGCGCTAGCGAGGACGAATCCGCCATCGGAGGTCGCGCGAACCGCGTACGGCTGTACCGAATCGTCCGATGGGTAGGTGCGGTCCCAGCGCACGTTGCCCTCGGATTCGAGCCGCACGAGATGCACGTTCAGGTCCGCACCGTCGCCCGCAGCGCTCGCCAAGACGAATCCGTCGTCGTCGGTGGCGGCCAGCGCCAGCCCCTCCTCGAATGGGCCTGCCTCGAGTAGGCCGCGAGCGATGTCGTCGCCCCCTCGTCGACAGAGATGACGACGTGGGTGCAGTTGCCGTTCACGGCGAGGTCGTCCGCGGTGCTCGTGACCGCAATGGTGGCGGCACCCGCCGTGGAGATGCCGGAGAGCGCAGCAAGAACGGCGAGCATGCCCGCCGCGCCGCGGGGGCGCGTAGCCCAGCTCATGCGCCGGCCTTCGGAAAGGTCGCGCGGCGTTTCTCGACGAAGGCGGTGACGCCCTCGGCGAATTCGGGGCCGGCGGCGCATTCGGCGATGCCCACGGCCTCGCGCGCGAGCTGGTCGGCCAGCGGCCGGTCGAGCGATTCGTTCAAGAGCTGCTTGGTGCGGCCGTACGCGGCCGTGGCACCGCGGGCGAGCTTGCGCGCGAGCTTGGCGGTGGCCTCGTCGAGCTCGGCGTCGGGCACCACCCGATTCACGAGACCAAGCCTGAGTGCCTCTGCGGGCTCGATCCGATCTCCGAGGAGCGCAATCTCCATCGCCTTCCTCACCCCGACGATCCGCGGCAACGCATAGGTGCCGCCGCCATCCGGCGAAGCACCGATGTTGCCGTAGCCCATCATGAAGAAAGCACCCTCGGCGGCGATGGCCAGATCGCACGCCATCATCAGCGACATCCCGAAGCCCACACAAGCGCCGCGCACGCTCGCCACCACCGGCTTGGGCATGCGCCGGAGGCAGATCACCGCCGGGTGCAAGCGGTGAACGATCGACTCGAAGAGCACCCGCCGCTCCGCCGGCGTGAGCGACAGCCGCTCGTAGAAGCCTTTCACATCGCCACCTGCGAGGAAGTGGTCGCCCGCACCCTGGATCACGACCACCCGCACCGCGGGATCTTGCTCGAGTCGCGGGAAGATCTCGTTCATGCCCTCGACCATCTCGGGCGAGAGCGCATTCAATCGCTCGGGCCGATTGGGCGTGACGCGCGCGATGCCGTCCTCGATCGCGCACAGCAGGTGGTCGTGTCCGCTGGTGGTCATCGGTGAGCCTCCTCGGGGTGGCTCACCATTGCGGCACAGCCGAACGGCAAGAACAAGGAGCGGTCGTCGCGATGGAGCCGCGACGACCCGCCGCCACCGCTACGGTTCGGGGCGGAAGAGCCGATCGGCGACGGTCTTGAGCCCAGCGAGGTCGTGGACGTCGTCGTCGAAGAACGGCACCCGAAAGATCGGCAGGCTGCGACGACCGACGCGGCTCTTGAGGTCGTCGAGGTAGAGCGATTCGCGCTCGGCGAGGGCCTCGTGATCCCGATACGTCTGAGCGAGCGCCTTGAGGAGCTGGACACCCGGCGCCGAGTCGGGCTTGGTGCTTTTGGGATTGGTGCGCAGCCGCTCCACCGCAGTCGAGATTCGTTTGCCGTGATCGAACGGCTCGTGCACCATGTTCACGACGAAGCCGCCGAACGGCATCTCGAGCTCCGCCAACCGTTCGTAGAAGAAGATGCCCTCGGCGAGGGTGTCAGGACGCGGGCCGGTGACCAGCAGGAACACCGAGTCGGGGGAGCGGATCAGCTCGGCGACCCGATCGGCGCGCTCGCGGAAGCCGTCGAAGAGCGCGTCGAAGGCATCGAAGAAGTCCGCGATGTCGCGCAGCACCTCGAGGCCGGTGAGCTTCTCCAGCACCTGGAACGCGCGGCCCATGCCCTTCTGCACCATCTTGTAGCCGAAATGGCCGAGCCGGAAGTACGGCCGCAGGAACTTGTCGAGGACGTCACTCGCCACGAAGTGGTTGATGCGCGTGGGTGCTTCCAGGAAATCCAGCGCGAAGGTGGTGGGCGGGGTGTCGAGCACCAGCACGTCGTAGTCGCCGCTCTGGGTCAGCTCGTAGAGCTTCTCCATCGCCATGTATTCGTGGCTGCCAGCCAAGGCGCTCGAGATGTTCTGGTACATGCGGTTGGCGAGCACCGTGTCGCGCACCTCGGGGCTGGGTGCATAGCGCTCGACCAGCGCGTCGAAGGTGCGCTTGGTATCGAGCATGAGCGCGTGGAGCTCGCCCCCCGCAACGTCGAGGTTGGCAGCGGCGAACGCCTCGCTCGGCACCGGGCGCGGCTCGTTGTCGAGGCGATCGAGGCCGAGTGAGTTGGCGAGGCGGCGCGCCGGGTCGATGGTGCACACCACGGTGCGCTTGCCCGCCAACGCGTGTTCGAGGGCCACCGACGCGGAGATGGTGGTCTTCCCCACTCCGCCGCTGCCGCAGCAGATGATGACCCGCTTGCCCGCCAGCGCCGTGGCCAAGCTCACGATCGCCTCCCCGGCTTCACCTTCGCGCGATTCGCGGGGATCGGCTCGCCGAACGCGTCGCGTCCCACGTGGGCCAAGATCGCGTCGGCGACGGCGTCGGTGAGCGGCCGCCCCGGAACGACGTCGAAGAAATACGGCACCTCGATCTTGGGGCCGGGCATCTCCTCGTCGAGGCGCTTGCGGTAGAGCTCGCCGAGCTGGCGCCGCGCCAGTACCCGCTCCGCTCCCTCCACCAGCGCCGTGGCGATCTTAGGATCGAGCTCCACCCCAGCCTCCTGCGCGAGCTTGGCGGGGTTGCCGCGCACGCGCTCCCACGCCGCCGCGAGGTTGGCGGGGACCACCTCGGGATACACACCGTTCACGAACGTGGCGCCGCGGTGCATCCCGACGTCCTTCCGCACCGTGTGGTCCAGCTCGAGCGACTCGTTGACCGGCATCTCTTCCGGTAGCGTCACGATGTGGAAGGCGGTGTGATCGGGATCGGTGAGCAGCTTGAGGACGTCCTTGGTGTAGTGGTGGATCGGCCCGACCCGGATGGTGTCGAGGATGACCTGCGGAGTCTTGAAGAGGCTCACGCCGTGGCCGGTGGCAGGCGCGTCGAAGACGATCCGGTCGAACTGGACACCCTTCACGCCCGAGCCGTCCGGCTGGCACAGGAACCAAATCTTGCCCAGGATGAAGAGCTCTTCGAGTCCCGGCGCCGCGGCGATGAAGTAGTGAAAGAGATCGCGCTTGAGCAACTGGTCGTAGAGGAACTTCACCTTGAGCTTGAGGATCAGGAACTCTTCCAGACTCTCACGACCGGAGATGTTCGTCGCCCACAGGTTCTCCTCCACACGGTGAGTCTTGTAGACGAGCTTGTGTGTACCGAGACAGTGGCTCAGCCCCTCACGCGCGTCCGAGCCCAGAAGGAGCGTCTTGAGCCCGGCCCGCGCCGCGTTCAGCGCGATCGCGGTGGCAAACGTGCTCTTTCCCACGCCGCCCTTGCCGGCGACGACGAGAATCCGGCGATCGAGGCTCAGGGAGGCCTGATCCATCGTTGGGAGGCTCCGGCTTGTGGGATGGCGCCGGCGGCCGAAACGGGCGCGCGCGACGTCGTGGGCGCGCGAAGCTAGCCCATGGCCGAAGCCGTGGTCAAACCGCGAGATCGAGCGGTGGTGGGTCAGTTTGCCAGGCATGCGCCGGTCGAGTCGCGAGGGTCTGGGGACTCGTCGGCGGGCCCGGCTCGCCCGCACTCGACTCCGTGGAACCGGAGGCCCGCCTCAAGCCGCCGCCACGCGACGGGGGCTCACTGCCCACGAGCGCGACGCGAGGTGCGTGGCCGCGGAGCACCCTTCGACGCGCCCCCTGCCCTCGCGCCTGGAAAGGGTTCAGCTCGAAACTGACCCACGACCGATCGAGCGGCGCTCTCGTGATGCGGATGGCATTGCGCCCGGACTGGCGGTGCCCGCCATGGCCACACCACGCCTCGCCTGGAGGCCGTGTCGGCGCTGTCTTCGGCGGATGCTGACCGCGCTCGAACGCACACCGGCACGCGTCGCCGTGCGCGCCAAGGCGCGGTGCCGCGGCGGCGCGACGCTGCTTGACGCATCTCGGTGCGGTCCCTACGGTTCGAGCGTCGAAAGAGCGACGCTCGCGCACCTGGCGCAGACGGCTGCCACGCCCATGACCCGACGCATCGCCTTCATCAACGAGAAGGGCGGCAGCCTCAAGACCACGCTCACGGTGAACGTGGGTGGCTACTTCGCCCTGACACGCAAAGAGCGCGTGTTGCTGGTGGATCTCGATCCCCAGGGGCACGCGGGGAAATGCCTGGGGCTCGACGTGCGCCGCGCGGAACGCACCGTGCGCGATCTGCTCGTGGATCCAACGCTCCACCCGCGGGACGTGGCGATGCCCACCCGCATCGACGGGCTCGACGTGATCGTGAGCAACAAGAGCCTCACCACGCTGCCGATCAGCTCCGACGCGGACCGCGATTGGACCGAACGGCTCGCCCGCCAGATCGACAAGGTCCGCGGCTACGATTGGATCCTCTTCGACTCGCCGCCGTCGCTCGGGCTTCTTTCGATGAACGTGCTGCTCGCGACCCTCGAGGTGGTGATCCCGGTCAACCTCACGTTCCTGGCCCTCGACGGTTGCGCCGAGATCGTCGACACCATCGAGTCGCTGAAGGAGCGCTACCACCGGCCGCACCTGCGCATCACGCTGGTGGT
>CAYVDO010000327.1:3948-9202 GCA_964450125.1 uncultured bacterium | reverse complement strand
CTCGAACCCGTTCCACGGCAAATGGGCGGCGCTCACCAGCGCCTCGCCCGGCGGCTTCGGTGGGCTACGCGGTCTCGCCGCGCTGCGCCCGTCGCTCACGTGCTTGGGGGCCTTTCTCCTGCCCCGCGAGCTCAATCTCTCGCGAGCAGGCGAGGCGTTTCGTCCCGACGGCGCGCTCGTCGATCCCAAGATCCACGACCAGCTCGTGGCGTTGATGCACGCGTTGGTGGAGCGATTGCGATGAGCACGAGCAAGCGACGGTCGGGCGGCGCCGCGCGGTTGATGGCGATCACGGGGATCGGTGGCTTCATCGGCCGGCGCATGGCCGAGCGCGCCCGCGAGCGCGGCTTCCGCGTGCGCGGTCTCGAGCTCGACGCCGACGCCGCGCGGCGCGCGCAGCAGGCTGGTTTCGAGACCGTGGTGGGCGACGTCGACGAGCCTGCCGCGGTGCGGGCGCTCTGCACCAGCGCGACGGTGGTGTTCCATACCGCGGCGATCGTGGACGAGAGCGGGGACTGGGCGCGATTCCGCCGTGTGAACGTGGAGGGCACGCGCCACGTCGCGCACGTGGCCCGCGACCACGGCGTGTCGCGCTTCGTGCATCTCTCGTCGGTCATGGTCTACGGCTTCGATTACCCGCGCTACGTGAGCGAGGACGGACCGCTGCGTGGCGAGGGCAATCCGTATTGCCAGACGAAGATCGAAAGCGAGGATGCGCTACGTGCGCTCCATCGCCCCGGTGAGTTCGAAACCATCGTGATCCGCCCCGGCGACGTCTACGGGCCGGGCTCGGTGCCGTGGGTCGTGCGGCCGCTCGAGATGATGCGCCGCGGGCTTTTCCTGTTCATCGACGGTGGTCGCGGCATCATGAATCACGTGCACGTGGACAACCTCATCGACGGCATCTTCCTGGCGCTCGACCGCGACGTCACGGGCCAGGCCTTCACGCTCACCGACGGCGCCGAGACCACCTTCCGCGAGTACTTCACCCGCCTCGGCAAGCTCGTCGGTCGCAAACGCTTCCCATCGTTGCCGGCACCCGCTGCGAGGCTTGCCTTCGCGGCGATGGCGCGCGCCGCGATCGCCCTCGGCCGCAAACCGCCGGCCGGGCCCGATGCGATCCGCTTCGTCACCCGTCCCCATCCGTACTCGATCGAGCGGGCGCGCTCGTGGCTCGGCTACGAGCCGCGCGTGAGCCTCGACCAGGGAATGGAGGAGCTCGCTGCGTGGGCAGCGCGTGGCGAGCTTCGTTAGCCTGCATCATTCACGAACGTCGCGCTGCGGCCGCGACGGGGCGCGGCCCTATCACGCGTCTTGTACGAGCGAACCGATGGAGGGCACGGGGCCTGCGGCCCCTGCTCCGTCGGCGCCGACGCGCTGTCGCGGGCACGAGCGAACGGCACTTGCGACGATGGCAGGTGTCAACGGGGTGATTCCTGGTGTCTGGACGCCGCGTTCATGAATGGATCGGGTTAGGATGCGCGCCATGACGAGCGATTCATCGCCTCTCGATTCGCCAGCCGAAGCGTCGAGCCCGTCGCACGGCTGGAGGCGCGCGCTCTTGCTCTACGTGGGATTGGTCGGGTTGCCGTCGCTGGGCGTCGCCGGAATCATCCGTGTGGGCGAGCGCGTCACCCCGCCGATGGCGGTGGGCGGGCGCTGGATCGTGACCTTCGCCGAGGGCACGTCGCCGGCGTCCGGTTGCTTCGCGACGGAATCCGTCGCGGAAACCAGCCCGTTCACGCTCGTGCAATCGGGGACGCACGTCACAGTGACGATCGGAGAGCCAGCGTCGACCTCGGGCGACGGGCGGCTCCACGGCGAACGCCTGGAGGTCACGCTTCCTGCCCCGCGGGGCGCGAATGCTTGCGAATCCAAGACGCCAACGACGCTCGCAGCAACGATCGGACGCGACGAATCCCGGCAGAGCATGGCGGGCGAGCTCGTTCGGCCCGGGTGTTCGGTCTGCCCGCCGCTCGCGTTCCGTGCGGAGCATTCCGCCGAATCCAAGCGCTAGCTCTGAAGCGAGCGCAGCGAGTATCGAGCCTGGTTCGTGAATGCGAGAATGGCACGGGCCAGCGGCGCGCCGCGAGGCAACATCAGCCGGCGCTGAAGTGAGCACCCTACGCTCACTCTAGAGCGAGCCGAGGGATCACACGATGCATGCGGTGCTCACCCTGCTTCTTCAGATCGGCGTGATCCTCGCCGCGTCGCGATTGGTCGGGCTCGCCTTTCGCCGCATCCAGCAGCCCCAGGTGATGGGCGAGATGGTGGCGGGCATCCTGCTGGGCCCGTCGTTCTTCGGTTGGGTCGCGCCGTCGCTCTCGGCGCAGCTCTTCCCCGCGGCCAGTCTGCCGGCCCTCCAAGCGCTGAGCCAGACCGGGCTCGTGCTCTTCATGTTCCTGGTGGGCGTCGAGCTCGATCCCAAGCTCCTGCGCGGACGAGGTGAAGCCGCAGTCATCACCAGCCACGCGAGCATCGTGGCGCCGTTCTTCCTGGGCTCGGCGCTCGCGCTCTATCTCTACCCGCGGCTCTCCGACGACAGCGTGCAGTTCGCCGGTTTCGCGCTCTTCATGGGCGCGGCCATGAGCGTGACCGCGTTTCCGGTGCTGGCGCGCATCCTCACCGAGCGCAACCTGCTGCGTACCAAGGTGGGGGCCGTCACGATCGCGTGTGCCGCGGTGGACGACGTGTCCGCGTGGTGCATCCTGGCCGCGGTGGTGACGCTGGTGCGCGCCGAGGCCTCGCCCGGCGAGCTGGCGCTCACGATCGGCGGCTCGCTGGTGTTCGCGATCGCGATGCTGACGGTGGTGCGGCGGGCGGTATCGCGGATCGAGGTGCACTACCGCAATCGCGGACGGGTCCTCACCCAGGACGTGATCGCGTTGTTGCTGTTGCTCATGGTCGCATCCGCTTGGACCACCGAGCGGCTCGGCATCCACGCCCTCTTCGGCGCCTTTCTGATGGGCGCGATCCTGCCCAAGGATGGCCTCTTCGTGCGCGACCTGACCGCCAAGCTCGAAGACCTCACGGTGGTCTTCTTGCTGCCGGTTTTCTTCGCGTTCACGGGGCTGCGCACCCGCATCGGCCTCATCCAAGGGGCCGAGATGTGGCTTCAGTGCGGGCTCATCCTGGTGGTGGCCGTGGCCGGAAAGCTCGGCGGCTCGGCACTCGCCGCGCGTGCCACGGGGTTGAGCTGGCGGGAGGCCGGGGCGCTGGGAGCGCTCATGAACACCCGCGGGCTGATGGAGTTGGTGATCCTCACCATCGGCCTGGATCTCGGCATCATCTCGCCGGCGTTGTTCGTCATGATGGTGTTGATGGCGCTCACCACCACGTTCATGACCACCCCGCTGCTCGAGTGGATCTACCCGACGCGGCTGATTCGTGACGAAGCCGACGCCCAGGAGCACAGCGGCGACGCGGTGCTGATCCCGATCTCGCTCCCAGGCGCAGGCCCGGAGCTCTTGCGCGTGGCGGAAGCGCTGGCGCGAGGGCCGAAACCCGCGGTGTACGCCCTGCATCTGATGCGAGTCAGCGATCAGTCGCTGCTCGATGCGCAACGCGCGGGCCGCGCCGATTTCGAGCCACTCGAACCGCTGCTCGCGGCGGCGCGCGCTCGTGACCTCGACGTCCATCCGCTCGAATTCGTGAGCCGCGACCCGGCGGCGGACAT
The DNA here is from genome assembly GCA_964450125.1 of uncultured bacterium. Classification (GTDB taxonomy): domain Bacteria; phylum JADJOY01; class JADJOY01; order JADJOY01; family JADJOY01; genus JADJOY01. The sequence continues at coordinate 5,526 of CAYVDO010000327.1, read as the reverse complement.
CACGGCGGTGGCCCACGCCAAAGGCGCTCGGCTCGTCGTCATGGGCTGGCACAAGCCGGTCTTGAGCCGCAGCATCTTGAGCGGCACGGTGCACGACGTCATGCGCGACGCGCGCTGCGACGTCGTCGTGTACGTGCAGCGCCACTTCGGGCCGTGGCGGCGCGTGCTGGTCCCGTATCTCGGTGGTCTCCACGATCGCGGTGCCCTCGAGCTGGCGCGGCGGCTGTCGCGTGGCGGCAGCGATCCCGCGGTGGCGACGGCGCTCGACGCGGTCGACCGGCACGTGACGATCCTGCACGTGGTGCCACCCGAGCGGCAGGCGGGCGACGCGGCCGCCGGGCTTTCGGCCGCCGCGAGCGCTTTCCGTGCGGATCAGATCGAGCTCAAGGTGGTGGCGGCGCGTTCGCCGCTCGACGCGGTGGTGGCGGAGGCGCAGCGGGGTTACGACCTGGTCGTGGTGGGCGTGGCCGAGGAGTGGGGCCTCGAGCCGCGCATGTTCTCGGTCGAGCACGAACGACTCGCGTCGGAGTGCCCGGCCTCGCTGTTGATCGTGCGCAAGCACTGCGTGCCCGGGGAGCACACGGATTTCCTCGGTCGCGCCGGCGGGCTCGCCGCCGAGACTCCCGCGCCTGCCAGCGCCGCCTGACGTGCCCGAGCGCAGCGGGCGGCTGCGCGAGCTACCGGGAGAAGCCTGGTCGCGGTAGAACGTGCGCCGCGATGGTCGGCTTCGACGACATCCTGGCTGCGCGCGATCGCCTCGCCGGTCACGTCCACCGCTCGCCGCTCGAGTTCACGGAGGCGCTGTCCGCGCTCTCGGGCAATCGCGTCTGGCTCAAGCTCGAGAACTTGCAGCGCACGGGCTCGTTCAAGGATCGTGGCTCGCTCAACAAGCTGCTCACGCTGACGGCGGCGGAGAGCGCCGCCGGGGTGATTTGTGCCTCGGCTGGCAATCACGGTCAGGGGGTCGCGTCGGCGGCGCAACGCCTCGGCATCGCTGCCACGGTGGTGATGCCCGTCGGCACACCGCTCGTGAAGACGAGCGCGTGCCGTTCTTTCGGTGCCGAGGTGGTGCTCTTCGGCACCAACTTCGACGAAGCCTGTGGCGAGGCGCGACGGCTCGCCGGCGAGCGCGGTCTCACCTGGGTTCACGCGTTCGACGATCCGGTGGTGATCGCGGGTCAGGGCACCGTTGGCCTCGAGATTCTGGAGCAGCTACCCGAGGTCGAGGCGATCGTGGTGCCGGTGGGTGGCGGTGGGCTGATCGGCGGGTTGGCGCTCGCCGTGAAGTCGCTGAATCCCAAGGTGCGCGTCTACGGCGTCGAGACCGAGCGCGTCGCCTCGATGGAGGCAGCACTCGCCGCCGGGAGGATCGTCGAGGTGCCGGGCGGGCGCACGCTCGCCGACGGCATCGCGGTGCGGCGGGCGGGAGAGCACACGTTTCCGCTGGTGCGCGACTGGGTGGACGGCATCGCCACCGTCGACGAGGAGGAGATCGCGAGCGCGATCCTCACGCTCATGGAGCGCGAGAAGACCGTGGCCGAGGGGGCGGGCGCGACGCCCCTCGCGGCGCTCGTCAAC
>CAYVDO010000327.1:0-3938 GCA_964450125.1 uncultured bacterium | reverse complement strand
GCTCGCGCTGAGCGGCCGGCGCGTGGCGCTGGTGATCTCCGGCGGAAACATCGACGTGAACATCCTGTCGCGGATCATCGAGCGCGGGCTGGTCAAAGATGGACGGCTCATGCGGATGATCGTGCGCATTCCCGACGTTCCCGGCGCCCTCGCCAAGCTCGCGACACAGGTCGCGGAAACGCGCGCCAACGTCGTCGAGATCCACCACCAGCGCGCGTTCAGCACCGCCGAGCTGGGCGAGACCGACGTCGAGCTGACGCTCGAGACCCGCGGCCCCGAGCACATCGAGGAGCTGCGCGCGTTGCTCGCGAACTCCGGCTACCGCGTCGTGCCGCGAGCGTGACGCCCGTGGAGGACCGCATCCTCGAATCGCGCGCGGCCGCAGGGGCTGCCATCCCAGCCCCCGGCACGAGGTGCAATCACCAGGGCAGGCGGTAGGCGAGCGCGCCGAAGACGGTGAACCGTTCGGGTGTCGCGCTCCCCTCGTTCGCAGCGAGCGGTTCGCGGACCGCCGAGTCGAAGACGTTGAACACGGTGAGCCCGACATCGAGCCCGGGCGTCAGGAGGTCGGCCCACTGGAGATGGACGTCGAGAAGCGCGCTGGTCGCCGCTTCTTCGTCGGTTCGTGCACGACGGTCGAGGGTGGTCGGAAAGTAGTGGGCAGCGGCGCTGATGCGGACGATCGTCGCCAGCGAGACTCCGTCGGCGAGCGTGAGCCGCGAGATCAGGTTGGCTCGCAACTCCGGGTAGTTGAGAAGCTGACCGTCCGCTGCGGCCGTGGTGAGCGCGCCGTAGCGCGAGTCTTCGAGGAAGGCGCGTGCGAACGAGACGTTCGCCTCCTGACGAAACCGCCCGAACGCCGCATGGCCTTCCCACTCGACGCCGAAGGACTCGACGTCGCCGAAGTTCACGAACGTCCGGAACGTCTGGCTGGCGCCGTTCGAGTTGAAGATGATGAGGTCGTCGAGGTAGCTCGCGAATCCGGTGATGCTGGTGCCGAACCGGGGCGAGGGCTCCCAGGCCAGCTGCAGCTCGTGCGAGCGGATCTCCTCGTTGTCGAGTAGCCGCTGGGCGCGCTCGAGCGCCTCGATGTCCGCGAGAGTCTGTCCGGGACGTGCGATCACCAGCGCACCGTGCTGGAAGCCCGAAGGACGCAGGAAGCCCGTCTGGTAGATGTACTTGAGGTTCAGCTCCTCGTTCGGGTGGATGCGCAGCGCCAGCTTCGGCGCGAGCTCATCCTCGAAGATGTCGGATGCGGAGTAACGCAGCGCGCCCGTGAGGGTGAGCCAGCTCGCAGCCGCCCACTCGTGCTGGCAGAACGGCGACGCCTCGGCCGGCTCGCTCTCGACGACGCGCCGGCCGGTGCGCGTCGGCTGGTGTGAGTAGTCCTCGTAGAGCGTCTTCTTGGCGTCGATGCCGAACGTGAGCCGGTGGTCTGGATGGGGGTGGGCGTCCACCAGGAGCGAGCCACCGAACCAGCGCTCCTCGAAGTCCGTGATCGCGCCGGCGTCGCGGAACACCACGCGGTGCTTCCACAAGTCGCCGAACGCCGCGGCACGCACGCGGACGGTCTCGGTGGCGTCGAGCGTGTAACCGAGCTGAACGTAGTCGCTGAAGGTGCGCGCGGTGTCGCCGACGAAGTTGAAGCGATCGGCACCGCTCAGCTCGAGCGCACGCAGCGTGAGGTCGAAGCCGCTCGCCTGGTAGTTGCCGAAGACCTCGTAGCTGGGCCCGGCTTCGTAGCGATCGGAGCGGGGGCGGTAGGGTATGTCGATGATCCCGTCGCCGTCGCTGTCGGCGCCGGCCTGCGTTCCGCGGCTCACGAAGTGGCGGATTCCGGCCTCCGTGCCGTTGGAACGGTAGTACTTCCCCGAAACGAAGATGCGCTCTCCGTCGTCGAGCACTCGGCCCGCGTTGGCGTGTGCGCGAACCGTGTCGCGGTTGCCGAGCCCCACCCCGATCTCGCTTCCATCCGAGGTGCCGCCGTCTTCGGTGACGATGTTGATCACCCCGAGCAGCGCACCGGCGCCCCACAACACCGAGCCTGGTCCGCGCAGCACCTCGATGCGGCTCACGTTCTCGAGCGTCATCGGGAAGAGGTGATTCGGATTGATGCCCAGGTTGAACGTGCTGGTGACGTTGTGGCCGTTGATCAGCATCACGAAGTTGTAGTTGTTGTCACCGACGATGCCGCGCGAGCCGATCGCCGAGTCGTCGATGTCCTGGACGTTCGTGAAGCCCGGGACGATGCGCAGGGCGTCGTAGACGGTGCGCAGCCCGAGCTCACGGATGTCCTGCTTCGTGATCACGGTGACGATCGCGGGCGCGGCGGCCGCGGATTGCTCGCGACGCGACGCCGAGTCGACCGGTGCGAAGCCGGAGGCTGGGAACATCAGGTCGATCAACGCGCTGTCGTCGGCGGCGCTGGCGCGGGTCGTCGATGCGAGGATCAGCCACGCGAGCGTCCAGCCCCAGGGCGCGCGCTCGTGGCGAGTGACCTTGCGGTGTGTGCCCATCGGTCCGGCGCGGCAAGGGGCGCAAGGCGGGTCCCCGGTCCCGTGCGCGCACCCGTACGACTACCATCGCGAGGCGCGATTTCGCCACCGGAATCTCGCGCCACGGCAGCCACTCGCTCGCGGCGGGCAACCGACGCCGAAGGTGAGATGGGAGCTGGCGCTCGCGCCGGGCTGGACGCAGGTGCACGCATGAACGCTATTCTCGCGTCTGCGGCGAGTGGGCAGATCGACGTCGATCTCGTCGCCGCAGGGGACGCGCTACCGCTGTGCGCTTCCCCCAGCGCGTCGGGATGCGAAACGTATCCGCATGGAAGAACCAATCCTGGAAGCTCGCGCCTCTGCCGCGGACCCGCGCGCCAAGGCCCACCGTTCTCGCGGCGCGATCGGCGGTTTGCTCGCCTTGCTATTCGCCGTCCTCGCCAAGGGCAAGCTCGCGATCTTCTTCGCGCTCGGGAAGCTCAAGTTCCTGCTGCTCGGTCTCACCAAGCTGGGATCGCTGTCGTCGATGGCGCTCAGCATGTGGTTCTACGCCGTGAGCTGGGGCTGGCCCTTTGCCGCCGGTCTGGTGGTGAGCATTTACGTCCACGAAATGGGTCACGTCGCGGCCCTTCGTCATTTCGGCATTCGCGCCACCGCGCCCATGTTCATCCCCGGCTTCGGCGCGTTCATCCGCCTGCAGCAGCCGCTTCACGACCCCGTGCACGACGCGCGCAGCGGCCTCATGGGCCCGGTCTGGGGGCTGGCGGCGGCGGTGATCGCTTTCGTGGCGTATCGCGCCACGAATCTGCCGATTTGGGCGGCGATCGCAGGCTCCGGCGCGTGGATCAACCTCTTCAACCTGATCCCGATCTGGTCCCTCGACGGCAGCCGCGGCTTTCGCTCGATGTCGCGCGGCGAGCGCTGGTTCGCGGCCTTCTTCGTGGGGGCTGCGTTCCTCGCGACCCGCGAGGTGCTGTTGGCGGTGATCGCGGTGGTGGCCGCGGTGCGCTCGCTCCGTACCAATCCCGAAGAGGTGTCGGACCGCACGGGCACGGCGCTCTATTGCTGGTTGATCGCGACGCTCAGCCTGCTCGCGTACGTCGCCCACGCCGGCGCGCCGCGCGGCCATTGAGCGGGCTCGGAAAACTCGCACCGGCGAGTTTTCCGAGGCTGGCGATGTTTCCTCGGGGGGCTGTTCCAGCCCCCCGCCCGTCGCGGCAGAGCCGCGCCGGGTCCCACCCCCGAGTCGCTTCGCTTCGCTCGCGGCTCGCCTGGCGGCTCGCGGAGAGACGGACGGCGCGCGTGGAGACCGATGGGCCAGTCGTTTGGTGAGGCGTTCGTTTGGGGGCTGTTCCAGCCCCCCGCCCGTCGCGGCAGAGCCGCGCCGGGTCCCACCCCCGAGTCGCTTCGCTTCGCTCGCGGCTCGCCTGGCGGCTCGCGGAG
>CAYVDO010000326.1:0-9205 GCA_964450125.1 uncultured bacterium | reverse complement strand
CCGGACCTGCGTGAGTACTTCGGAGACAACGAAGAGTTCTGGAAGTTCTTCGGTGCGCCGGACAACGAGGACGTGAAGCAGCGCAGCCTCGGCTCGGGATTCGTCATCGACAAGGACGGCTACATCATCACCAACAGCCACGTCGTGAAGGGCGCCGACGAGGTCGTGGCGAAGTTCTCCGATGGACACGAAGAGAAGGCGAAGATCATCGGCACCGACGAGAAGACCGACGTGGCGTTGATCCAGGTGACCTCGGGCAAGGGCGACCTGCCGCACGTGGAGCTCGGCAATTCGGATGGGGTGCGCATCGGCGATTGGGTCATCGCCATCGGCAATCCGTTCGGGCTCGAGCACACCATGACCGCAGGCATCGTATCCGCCAAGGAACGCGCGATCGGCACGGGCCCGTACGACGACTTCATCCAGACCGACGCCTCGATCAACCCTGGAAACTCGGGTGGGCCGCTCTTCGACATCGATGGCCGGGTGATCGGCATCAACACTGCGATCACGGCCTCCGGCAGTGGCATCGGCTTCGCGGTGCCGATCAACATGGCGAAGCAGATCGTCGACGAGCTCAAGTCGTCGGGCAAGGTCACGCGAGGCTGGATCGGCGTGAAGATCCAAGATCTGAGCGAGGATCTAGCGAAGTCGCTGGGCCTCGAATCCGCAGGCGGCGCGCTCATCGCCGAGGTGATCGGTGACGGACCCGCGGCCAAGGCCGGACTCAAGCGCGGTGATGTCGTGGTCGAGTTCAACGGCAAGAAGATCGCAACCACCCGAGAGCTGAGCCGGACGGTGGCGGGCGTCGAGCCCGGTACGCAGGTCAAGCTCGAGGTGCTTCGTACCGATCGCGGCAAGGGCGAAGGCAAAGGCAAGCCGGAGAAGCTCGCGGTCTCGATCGAGGTAGGCACGTACCCGGCGGACGATGCGGTGGCCGCGGGTCGCGATGGGGAGAGCCAGGTGCTCGGCTTGGAAGTCCAAGCGTTGAGCAGCAAGCTGGCAGAGCAGCTCGGCACGGACGACTTGAAGGGCGTGGTCGTGACTCGGGTGCGCGGCCCGGCAGCCGAGGCTGGCATTCAGCGCGGCGACATCATTCGCGAGGTGAACCGCAAGGGGATCGAGGGCGTCGACGACTTCGCTGCTGCGATCCGCGAGCTCGAGAAGGATCAGCCGGCGCTCTTGCTCGTCGAACGCAAGGGCTCGACGCTCTTCGTGACGATCAAGCCCGGAAGCTGACGAGATCGCGGCGCACGCTCGCAGCGCGCGCCGCTGAGAAGGCAGACCTGGGCCCGGGCGCCGAGTGCGCATCCGGGCCCAACCACAAGGCTCGGCCACGAGAGACTGCCGAGCGAGGAGGTTCGATGGCCCGAATCACCGTCGATGATTGCTTGCGAGAGGTGCCCAACCGGTTCCATCTCGTGCACACCGCCGCGGCCCGCACGAAGCAGTTGCTGACCGGCTCCAAGCCGCGCGTGGCGCCGCGCAAGGAGAAGCCGGTGGTGGTCGCCCTCCGCGAGATCGCTGCGCGCAAGGTGCATCTCAAGCTCGTCGAGCGCGAAGAGCCGAAGGCGGCGCCGACCGAGGATTCGCTCGGCGCGGTGCCCTGAGGAGCCGACCGATCGGCTGAGCGCGCGCGCCAAGCGCGCGTGCGGTCGCAGTCCATAGACTTGCCGTTGAACGGCGCCCGGCGGCTTCGGCTTCCGGGCGCCGTTCCGTCTTGCGCTCGCGCTGGAGTCATGCGGCCACGGAACCGTGCACGAGTGCGCTGACGCCCATACGAGCTTCGTCGGCACGATGCAGCGATCTCACATGAGCGTCTGATAATATGTATTATGTAAACTAAAAGGTGCTTCTCGAAATCCCCCGGTCACGGCGTGTCTCGCTGGGCGGGATTCGAGTCGTCGGGGTTGGCGCGAAGCGCGGATCAGCCGGGGTTGAACGCAGCTCCGTCGGACGGCTCCTGCCCCCAACGGCGCGGGAGTCACGATCGCGTTGGGGACGTCGCGTCCTGCGTGCTACCGTCGCCGCACCCCTTCGCGGGCTGCGCTGAGTCCCCGAGTCGACACCCCATGCGCAAGCTCCAAGTCGTCTTCCTCGAGCGTCTCGCGATGGAGAAGCTCGGCCTCATGTACATGTCCGCGATCGTGCGCCGTGCGGGCCACGACTCGCGGCTTCTTCTGGAGGGAGCCGAGGGCGCCGCCTTCCTCGATCGCGTGGTCGCCGCTCGACCCGACGTGGTGGCGTTCTCGGTCACGACCGGCATGCACCGCTGGGCGTTGGACGTGGCGGCGCGAATCAAGGCGCGTATCGAGACACGGGTGCTCTTCGGCGGGCCACACGCCACGTACTCGCCCGAGGTGATCGAAAAAGAGCCGGTAGATCTGGTGTGCCGCGGGGAGGCCGAAGAAGCGATGGCCGAGCTGTTGGACGCGTTGGCCAACGGCGCGAGTCCGCGGAACATCGCGAATCTCTGGGTGAAGGAAGAGGGCGCCGTCTACCGGAACGAGGTTCGCCCCCTCACCCAGGATCTCGACTCGATCCCCTTCCCCGACTGGGATCTCTACTACCGCTACCCGTACTTGCGGCGGCTGCGGTCCAAGCCCTTGCTCACCGGCCGTGGCTGCAGCTTTCAGTGCACGTTCTGCCACAACCACCTGGACATGGCGCTCTACTCGGGTAAGGGAAAGTGGGTTCGGAAGCGCAGCCCCGAGAACATCATCGCGGAGATCCGCGAGCTCCGTTCGCGCTTTCCCCTCGAGATCCTGAACCTCGAGCGCGACGACCACCTCACGATCCAGCCCGAGTGGACGTTCCGCTTTCTCGAGGCGTACGCCCGTGAGGTCGACGTGCCATTCGTGCTCCAGTGCCGACCGGAGACCATCGACCGCGAGACCGCAGACGCGCTCGCCCGGGCGCGTTGTGCATCGGTCACGATCTCCTTCGAGACGGCGAATCCGTTCCTGCGCAACAGCCTGTTGCGCAAGGAAATTCAAGACGGCGAGGTCGTGCAGGCCGTACAACTCCTCAAGGAGCGCGGCATCTACGTCAAGACGCTCAACATGATCGGCTTGCCTGGCGAAGACCTCGACGGAGCACTCGCGACCCTCGACTTCAACATCCGCCTCCGGCCTCAATTCGCCCGCTGCTCGATCGCCACCCCGTTCCCGCGCACACGGCTCTTCGAGCAATCCGTGGACGCCGGAATGCTCGCTGCGGACCATTCGAGCGACGAATACTTCGAGGATTACTTCCAGAAGACGGTACTCGATCACCCCGACGGCGCCCGGCTCGAGAACCTCCACAAGTTCTTCAGCATCGTGGTGACGTTCCCGTGGCTCTTGCCGGTGGTGAAGCAGCTGGTCCGGCTGCCGCCAAATCCCCTTTTCTATCGGCTCTATCTGGCGGCTTTCGTGCTCTACGGCTCGAGCTTTGCCGGCCTCGGCCCACGCAACGTCTTGGACCTCATCCGGTTCACGCCGCGTCCGCTCCCGGCGCCGCAGGCGGCCCGCCGGTCCTGGTCGTTGCTCGCGGTGTTGCAGCGGTTTTCCTTCAACTTCGACTAGCAACCGTTGGATATTGCTGTCTATTCGTTGGCGACCGTGTCGAGCTGGACGCGTTCGGATGGAGGTCGCTCAGGGCACGGCCTCGCTGGGCGGTAGCTGGCTCGGATCGAGCTCTAGAATCCCTGCCGAGGTCGCGAGTAGCAGCCGGCCATCGGCAAGTGGCTCGAAGTAACGGATCTTGCGGCCGAGGAAGGCTCGGCGTTCGACGGCGAGGGTGTCCGGGTCGAGGACGAATAGGTGCCCGCGAACGAAGCCACCGACGTAGAGTCGACGGCGGTCGGCGTCGAGCTGTACCCATCGAATCCCTGGTTCGAGGAACTTCGAGCCCAGCAGCGCGCCACTGGCCCGATCCACGCGGTAGACACGACCGGACTGAAGGCTGGTCGCGAAAACCACCCGGCCGTCCGGGTCTTCGATCACCTTGTTGAAGTGATTGACGAGCGTGGCCTTGTTCCACCCGTCGCGTTGCAGCCAGCGCGGTAGGCGTTCGTCGTAGAGCCGCAGCCAGAGGTCGCAGCGTCCCGAGCCATCCAGGGTGCAGCGCTCCAGTCGGCCGTTTCGCACCACCAAGCCATCGCCACGGGACTTGGACACGCTGAAGCCCATGATCGTCCCGCCGTCGAGCACGCGGCGGCAGGCGAACGTCTCCGGATCGAACGCCGCGAGGTGCTCGCCACCCGGGTAACCGTAGAGCTCGCGCCCTTCCCGGTCGAAACTCACCACCGTAGGGCCGGCGAAGTCGCAGTGCTCGAAGGGCTTCTCGACGGCGTGGGTGGCGAGATCGACGGCCCAGAGCTTCTCCTTCACCATCTCGGGCACCCAGACCTTGCCGCGTTTGCAGTCGAGCGCGAGCTGATCGCCGGGGGGAAAGCGCACCTCGTTCCAGTTGATCCCGCCGGGCGCGCGAAAGTAGAGCGCGTCCAGAGTGCCCACGATCCGGCTGCCGGGCTCGCACCCCGCCATCGCCACCCGCAAGTCGTGCCAGTTGATGGGCATCCCGTAGCGGTGACCGAGGTGCACGTTCGGCCACGACGGCATGACGAGCTCGGCCCCTGGAATTGCGGCCAACACGGGCGCCGGATCCGCCGTTGGAAGCAGCCAGAAGAGCAGCGCTCGGAGTGCCACCGACGGCACGAGGACTGCGAACGCCCACGCCGGCGGCACCATGCGCTTGCCGACCTCGGTGCCGACCAAGCGCTGAAACAGCGTGAAGCCCGCGGCCGCAGCCACGAGGATCACGAGCCGCGTCACGAGGCCAGGAGGCATCGGCGGCGCCATCGCGAGTGGCACCGCGACGCAAAGCGTCCGCCACAGGGCACGTCGGCGCGCTGCCGGCGGCCAACTCGACAGGACCAGCGCCGCCACGGCAGCGGCAAACGCCCACCACCAATCGCTGGGCGCGAGGAAAGGCCCGAGGCGGCCCAGGGTGAAGGTGTTGGCCGCTGCGATGGCGCACCACAGGACGGTGACGATCCACCCTCGCCACCCGAAACGCTCGCGGAGACGCGCTTCCCCAAGCCAAAGCGCGCCGACGATGGGCAACGCCACCAGGCCGCCGGGAAACCACACCAGGGCCCCGAACACGGTGGCGCCGACCCGACGACGCCAGACTCCGTCGCGACGCCGGGCCGACTCGGAAACGAGGGGCGCGGCAAGGCTCATGAGGGCGGCCGGGTGGCCGCGATCAGGCAGCCCTCCATGCCGCGATCGAGGCCCACGCGGTAGTTCGCAAAAAAGAGCCTGCGCGCGTCACGGCTGGTCGCGAGCCAGCGGATCTGGCGCGGCAGTGATCGCAGCCAATCGCCGAGCTCGGCACGAACGGTCGCCAGCTCTTGGCGGATGGGGAAGGCCTCGACGAGCTCCACGCGAAAGCCCGCCGCCCTCACCTCACCCGCCCATTCGTCCGCCGTGAGCAGGTTGAGGCGTCGTTCGCCGAGAAGCTCGCGGAAGTGCTCACGAGGTGGCCGGGCGCCGGGCTTCCGCGCGATGTCCACGATCCCGAGCCGCCCTCCCGGCACCAGCACGCGCGCTAGCTCGGTCAGCAGATCGTCGAGGGGTGCCGCGTACGCCACCGCTTCCACCACGACCGCATCGAAGACGCTTGCGGCGAACGGCAGCGCGAGCCCGTCGCCTCGCACCAATGCGGCTCTGCGACTCGTGCCGTCCCGACGGATGCGCCAACGCGCCCGCGCCAGGCTGTGCGGCGAGCGATCGAGCCCCACGGCGCGAACGGCGAAGGCTCCCGTCATCCACGTGGCGCTCTTCGCCGAGCCGCAGCCCACGTCGAGGATGCGCGCGTCCGGTGTGAGCGCCAGCTTGGAGGCGAGGCGGCGCGTGGCGCCGGCTTGCCCCGCGTGCTGCGAGGCATCGCTGCGCGCGACCAGCCACTCCTGGAAATCGAATGCGTCCGGGAACGCCTTCAAGAGCGCCGGGGGTGGGCTCAGGCGGGCGCCTGAGGGGCGGTCGAGCGAGGCGCCACGCTGGCGCCGGACGTGAGCGGCACGGCGCGCGGCTCGGCGGCAAGCTCAGCGCGCTCGCGATCGCTCAAAGTCAGCACCTCGACACCCGTGTCCGTGACCAGCACGGTGTGCTCGAACTGCGCAGAGAGCGATCGATCGCGCGTGACGGCCGTCCAGCCGTCGGAAAGCACTTCCACCCGCCAATCGCCCGCGTTGATCATCGGTTCGATGGTGAACGTCATGCCGGCCCGCAGCCGTTCGCCCGTGCCCGGGCGCCCGACGTGATGCACCGTCGGTGCGGTGTGGAAGATGCGGCCGATACCGTGGCCGGTGAAATCGCGCACCACCGAGTAGCCGCGCCCTTCGGCGAAGCTCTGGATGGCGTGGCCGATGTCGCCCAACGTGGCCGACGGGCGCACCGCCCGGATGCCTCGCCACAACGCTTCGCGAGTGGTTTCGACGAGGCGTGAAGCCGCGGGGCTCGGGTTGCCGACGTAGAACGTGCGTGAGCTGTCGCCGTGAAATCCATCGAGGACCGGCGTCACGTCGACGTTGATGATGTCGCCGTCGCGAAGCACCTGATCGTCGCGAGGGATGCCGTGGCAGACGACCTCGTTGATCGAGGTGCACACGTGCATGGGAAAGCCGCGGTAGCCGAAGGGGGCACTCTCGGCTCCCACCGAGCGCGTGGCGTCGTCCACCAGCCGGTCGATCTCACCGGTGGTGATGCCGGGCAGGATCGCGGCTTCGACGCGATCCAGCAGCCACGCGGCGATGCGTCCCACCTCGCGCATTCGCTCCACCTGGAACGCGCTCAGCCGGATCGGCTTGGGAGGTCGTCGCTGCTCGGCTCGCCGCATCGTAGGTCGCCTGCGAAGTCGCCGGAAAGGCGTCGGAAGCGTCACCGAGTGTGCCACGCGCTCGTCGCCGACGTCGAGCACCTGCGTGGTCGTAGACGGCACCGAGCGCGCCCGTTAGCCTTCGCGCCCGCGAAATACGAGAACCTCCATGGGATCGTCCGAAGCCATCACTCGAAACGTGCGCGTGCACGTCCGCTCGCAATACGTCCCCGAGCGTTCCGCGCCATCCCAGGGCGAGTGGTTCTTCGTCTACACCGTGCGCATCGCCAACGAGGGCGAGGAGACGGTGCAGCTCGTGAGCCGGCACTGGATCATCACGGACGCGAACGGCCACGTCGAGGAAGTGAAGGGCCCCGGCGTGGTCGGAGAGACCCCCATCCTCGAGCCCGGTGAGGCCTTCGAATACACGTCCGCCTGCCCGCTCTCGACACCGTTCGGCTCGATGCGTGGCACCTATCAGATGGTGAGCGCGAAGAACGATCGTTTCGACGCCGAGATCGCGGCGTTCTCCCTCAGCGAGCCCTACTCCATCAATTGACGGTCATCGGCGTTCGCCGCCGACGTGCGCCGCGAGTCGTTCGGCAGTCGGTCAGTAGATCTTCGCTTCGCCGACGGGGCGCGTCTTCCAACGCCGATGTCCCCACAGCCACTGCTCGGGGAAGCGGCGGATCATCGCTTCCGTGACCTGCGCTACCCGCTGTGTCGTGGCGATCGCGTCGTCACGAGGATGGCCCGTCGAGAGCGGCTCGATCGCCTCGCCCACGTGGATCGTGTGGGAACCGTCGCCGTTGCGTGCGATGAAGGCCGGCACGATCGCAGCACCAGTCTTGAGCGCCAGCTTGGCGATGCTCACGTGGGTGCAGGCCAGCGTGCCGAAGAACTCGACGAACTCACCTTCTTCGCGGGTCGCGTTCTGGTCGCCCAGGATTCCCAGCACGCCGCCGCTGCGCAGCACGCGGAATGCCTCTTTGCCGCTGCCCTTCTTGTCGAGCACGAGGTTTCCGAACTGGGTGCGCATGCGGTTCAGGTGCTCGTAGACGAGGGGGCTGTCCATCGGCCGCGCCAGGAAGCTCAGGCGATGGCCGTAGGCGCTGTGGCCGAGCGCCATGAGGTCGAAGTTTCCGACGTGACCCGTGAGGATCACGACGGGGCGGCCGGCGGCGCGTAGCCGCTCGAAGTGCTCGAGCCCCTCGTAGCGGACCCGAGCCTGGATCGTCTCGCGCGTGGCGCGGCACATGTGGGCGGTTTCGATCAGCATCGCCACCAGGTGCGCGTACATCCCGCGCATGACGCGTTCGGCCCCACCGAGCGCCGCCAGCTCGGCGCCGAACGCGATCTCGAGGTTGATGCGGGCGATGCGGCGGTGACGAGCGTCTAACGCCGCGAGCACGGGTGCCGCGAACCGTCCGGTCGGCGCAGCCCAACGCCACGGCACGAGCCGCAGCACCGCGAAGAGCAGCCGGACGCCCATGCCCTCGGCACGGGCGCGGAGGCTCTCCGGCGAGCGCTCAGCCATCGGCTTCCTCGAGCGCCAGCACCGTGAAGAGCTCGCTTCGGATTCGCCCGAGAAGCTCGTCGGCGTCGCCGCGCTCGAGGCCGCCGGCGGCGAAGCTCATCTCCATCTGCACTTCGTTCCGGTACGTATAGAGCGCGATGGTGCCGGGCATCGGATAGCCGTTCTGATAGACGTGGCGCGTGTACACCACCGGCCAACCGGCGATGTGGTCGATGGTGCTGCCGTCTGCACGCCGCCAGATGGGGCCGACGTTGCTGACCGTGAGCGTGGGCGCGGCCCGCGGCACTCGGCTACGGGCGAGCATCGCGTGCATCGAACGCACCACCCACGGGTACGGCAGCCCGAACAAGAACAACGAGCGCGCGAGCGTCACCAGCGGCAGCGGCGTCGCCTTGTAGGCGCGGGTCTGGGCGCGGATCGCGTGCAGCAGCTCGTCGCGATCGTCGAGCCAGCGCGTGGCGACGTGGATCTCGACGGCGATTCCCTGGTTCGCGACGCTCTCGCGCGGGTCGAGGCGCCGATAGGCCCGGAGGTTCATGGGCACCGAGAGCGTCACTTTGCGCATCCGCACGCCGCGAGCCGCGGCGAACGCGACGCACGCCCGCGCCACGGCCGCCAGCACGACGTCGTTGAAGGAGAGCCCGTTGGCCTTGGCTGCGGCACGCATGGCGTCGAAGCCGTCGCTCGGAATCACCCGCTTGACGCTTTGGGTGACGGGACGGCGATCGCGCCACACCACCGGTAGGGCGTCGTTGGCACGCGGCCGATTCCAGCGGTTCACGCGAGCCCGTGCGATCCACGCAG
>CAYVDO010000325.1:0-9212 GCA_964450125.1 uncultured bacterium | reverse complement strand
CCGAGGCTCAAGGCGAAGTGACGGCCGAGATCGAGGCGCGTGAGCAACGTCCGGTAATGCTCGAAGGTCACCCGGCTGGGTACGAAGTGAGGCGGAATCGCGCTCGCTTCGCCAGTGGGCATGAGCGACGCGCTCACCATCCAGAGAAACGGAACCAAGGTCATCGCGGCCAGCGCGACCAACGCAGCGTTGACGGCGAGTGGCGCCGCGGTGCGCTTCACGGTGCGCCTTCGGCCGCGGCAGGAGTCGTCACGGCGGTTGCATCCGCATGCCGTCGCAGCCCGAGCTGGAGCGCGGTCAGGGCCAACAAGATCGCGAACAGCACGAACGCCACCGCGGCTGCGTAGCCCAGGTTCCACCACCGGAACCCCTGCTCGTACATGAGCAGCACCACGCTCAGCGTGCTCGAACCCGGCCCGCCGGAGGTCATCACGTAGGGCTCGGCGAAGAGCTGGAAATAGCCGGCGAGGGTGAGGACGCCGATGAGCAAGAAGGTCGGCGCGAGCATCGGCAGGGTGACGGTGCGGAGTTGCTGCGCGGTGCTGGCGCCATCGAGTGCTGCAGCCTCGAAGAGCTGCCGAGGGATCGTCTGCAGCCCTGCCAGAAAGATGAGCGTGTTGAAGCCGAAGTTCTTCCAAACAGCCAGCAGGATGATCGCGGGCATCGCGAAACGTGGGTCGCCGAGCCAATCGATGGGCGCGACGCCGAATCGGCCGAGGACGTGATTCAAGAGCCCCACACGCGGGTGGTAGAGATAGCGCCACACCACCGCCACGGCCACCAAGGTGGTGACGACTGGCAGCAGGAAAACGGTGCGGAAGAAGGGCCGCCAGCGCGCGCTACGCGCGTCGAGTGCCAGCGCTGCACCCAGCGAGACCGCGATCGAAAGCGGCCCGCCCACGAAGACGAAGTACGAGGTGTTGCCGAGCGCGATCCAGAAACGTTCGTCGTGAAAGAGTCGCGCGTAGTTCGCGAAGCCGACGAAGCGCAGCCGGCCGACGTCGGCCAGGGCGTAGATGTCGAAGTCGGTGAAGCTCAGCGCGAACGCCGCCAGCACCGGCAGCGCGAAGAAGACGCCGATCGCGGCGAGCGCCGGCGTCACCAATGCCCACGCCGCAGCCGAACGATCAGTCGACATGCGGCGCGGCGACACGGGAACGGGTGGCCAGCCAGCGGCGCTTCTCGAGGATGCGATCGGCATCGCGATCGAGCGCCGCGAGCCCCTCGTCGAGCGTCTCGTCTCCGCGGATCATGGCCTCGGCATGGCGCGCGATCTGGCTCGCGATCTGCTCCCACTCGGGAATCTTCGGCGTGGCTCGGACCGATTGCAACTGGGTGAAGAACGCTCGCGTGCGTGCTTCGTCGGCGAGGCCGAGTGCCTGCCACGCCGATCGACACGCGGGTAAGTCGCCCGTCTCGCGTTCGAGAGCGGCCTGCTGTGACGGCGCTGCCAGGTACTCGATCAGTCGCCACGCGTCGTCCTTGCGCCGGCTCGACGACGAGAGCACCAGGCTCGCGCCACCGGCGAGGGAGACGCCCGCGACGCCGTCGCGGACACTCGGCATCGGCGCCGTGGACCACGCATTCGCGAGCGTGTCGGGCAGGCGTCGGTTCATCTCGCCCAGATTCCAAGGCCCCGTGACGTAGAAGACGAACGCACCGCGCGCGAAGTCCTGATACACGTTGCCGCTGGTGGCGGCGCTGTCGCTCGCTGCGAGTCCGCGGTGGAAGATCTCGAGATAGCGCTCAAACGCCTCGCGGACCGGCTCGCTCCGGAAGTTGCCGTAACCGTCGTCATCGCGAAGCAGCGTGGCATTCAGACCGAGCGCCAGGATCACCGGTACCTGCCATTCGCGCAACGGCAGCAGCACCGCGTGCGCCTCGCGAGCGCGGGCGTGCGATTGCACGGCCTCCATCGCCGCCAGCCAGGCATCCCAGGTTGCCGGCGCCTCGCGGATTCCGACCTCGGCGAGCAAGTCGTTCCGGTAGAAGAGCACGCGGGTGTCGACGTACCACGGGACGCCCCAGGTCTGGCCTTCGAGGACGTTGGTGTCGAGCACGCCTGGAAAGAAGTCGGCACGCGCGAGGGTGCCGCTCGCGTCGAGGCGCGCGTCGATCGCGTCGATCGCCCCCAGTTCGCGGAGCTCCGGCAGCCAGGTATTGCCCGCTTGAAACACGTCGGGCAGCGACTCGCCGACGAACGCCGTGAGAAGCTTTTCGTGTGCGGCGCTCCACGGGATGGATTGCACGCGCACGCGGATGTCGGGGTGATCGCGCGTGAAAGCCGGCACGAGCTTCGCCACCGCCTCGCCCTCGCTACCCATGGCCCACACCACCAGCTCGTGGCCGCTGCGAACGGTACAGCTCGTCAATACGATCGAGGCGAGCAGCGCGACGATGGAGCGCGCTGCGCGGGTCGCGTGACGGGGCGCAGCGACGGCGTGCGAGCCGTCGCTGCGTTCGGGGTGCGTCGTGGCGCGCGGATCAGGCCGAGCTCTCGCCATTCCACGCAATGTAGCGAGTCCACCGCCCGATCGTGCACGGCGCCGCCGCGGCAGGCGTCTGAAACGGATACGCGCGGTCAGGCGTGGCCGGGGTGGGATCCGGGGCGGCCCCAGCGCGCGGCGTCGAAGCGGTCGGGTAGGGACCAGACTCGCTCGTGAAGCTCGTCGATCGCTTCGGGATCGTGCATCAGGTAGCGGCGCTGGCGTGGCGAGAGCACGGCCGGGCCATCCCGTAGCGCACGCTCGATCAGCCGTCGTCTGGCGGCACGCACGCCGGGCTTGACCCGGCGCCGGCGTCCGGCCACGGCGCGGTGTAGCGCGTTCATGTAGGGGTCGACCACGGCGCGCACGAAACCATCCTTCTCCAGCTCCGGTAGGGCGGACTTCGTGGCTTCCGCGACCTCGACGTAGCGGTGCAGGTCGACCATCTCCTGCGGGGGCGTGTGCTCCTCGGGAATCACGAAGAGATTGAGCTTCCGGGCTTTGGTACCGAGCGTCGTGCGGCTGGTCCACACCGACATCGGGATCGACACCATGAGCGCGCCGATGATCGGCATGACCCACCAGAAGTAGCCCGGGTTGAGCCAGTAGAGCCCCGCTCCCCAGGCGCTCGCGAAGAGCGTGTCGCCGACGTGGTGCCGGAATGCCTCACCCCAGGAGGTGTCCTCTTCGTCGCGGCTGCCCGATTTCCAGCCCACCGTGCGCCCCAGAAGGTTCAGGACCACGTAGCGGCTGTGAAAGACCATGCGGATGGGAGCCATGAGGCTCGACATCAGGATTTCCGTGAGGACGCTTGCCGACAGGCCGAAGAAGCCGCCGAATTGCCTGAGCTGCCGCTTCTTGAAGATGACCAGCAGGATGCTCAAGAGCTTCGGAAGGAAGAGGATCACCGCTGTCACCGCGGCGAGCGAGAGCGCCCAGTCGGGCCGCCACACCGGCCATTCCGGGAAGAGTCCGCGGCCGTGCGGGAAGTACTCGGGAGGGCGGATCTTGTTGATCACGGCCTCCACGGTGCTGAGCGCCAGAAACGTGAACCACAAGAGCGCCGAGACGTACGAGAGCGCGCCGTTCAGGAAGAGCATGCGGTGCGGGCCGAAGAAGCCCTCGGTGAAGAGCAAGCGCAGATGCTGGAGGTTTCCCTGGCACCAACGCCGGTCACGCTTCATTTCCTCGAGCAGCGTGCTCGGGACCTCCTCGTAGCTGCCCCCCAGGTCGTATGCCAGCCACAGCGTCCAGCCGGCGCGTCCGAGAAGGGCCGCTTCCACGAAGTCGTGGCTCAGGATCTCGCCCCCCAACGGCTCCACTCCGGGCAGCCGCGGCAAGCCGCAATGATCCATGAACGGCTTCACGCGAATGATGGTGTTGTGTCCCCAGTACTGGCCGTCGCCGAGCTGCCAGTAGTGGAGCCCGGCGGCGAACATCGGGCCGTAGAGGTGACTCGAGAACTGCTGCACGCGGGCCAAGAGCGAGGTGCGATTGACCGCGGCCGGCACGGTCTGGATGAGCCCAGCGTCAGGATGGCGCTCGGCGAGGTCGACCAGCTTGACCAGCGTTTCACCCGCCATGAGGCTGTCGGCGTCGAGGCTGATCATGAATTCGTAGCGACTTCCCCAACGACGTAGGAAGTCGGCGACGTTGCCGCTCTTGCGCTCGATGCGCACCTTGCGGCGCCGGTAGAAGATGCGGCCGAAGCCGTCCACGGCACGGCACCATTCGAACCAGGCCTCGACCTCGTGAGCGGCCAGCGTGGGGTCGGCGGTGTCGCTGAGCACGAAGAAATGGAACTCGCGCTCGCGTCCCGTGCGTGCCAGCGAATCGTAGATCGCGCGCAATCCGCTGAACACGCGCTCCACGGGCTCGTTGCAGATCGGCATGATGACGACGGTACGTGCGGCGAGAGCCTCGTCGGGCCAGGGCGGGCGTCCGGCCTGGCCGTGCACCGACTCGTCGCTGGACCCAGGCTCGATGTGCGTGATGGCGAACTTGTCGCGTTTTCGGACCAGGTTGAGGAAGCCCAAGGTCGCGGTCCAGAACCCGATCGAGATCCAGCCGAAGAGCGCACCGAAGAACACCACGATCGCCAGCTCGAGCCCGGTGCGCCCCTTGTATGGCAGCACCTCGGCCATGAAGTTGCTCGCGACGAGTGTCGGCAGCAGGATCAACGAAAACAGCAGCAGGCGGCGTCTGCGCGCGACACGCGTCCACGGAAGCTGCTTCCGCGCCTGTCGAAGCGGCCGTCGATGGGTCGCCGCGTCGGCGGTTCGTCGTCCGGCGAGCCGCTGCCACCAGCGCTTGAGCATGCTGCGTTCGAGGGTCTCGTCGGAGCGCATCGATCGGCGAAACACCAGCGGCATGGAGCGCAGCGGCTCGCCCTTCGGGGCAGGGGAGCTCGGCCGCTCGACCGCGCCGGGTGCGCCGCGTCCGGCATGCGCGAGGCGCCAGCCGAGGAATGCGTCCTCAGCCGACTCGAACGCCGCGTCTTCCGCGGCGGGATAAGTCTCACGGACCACCACGTGGAGCGCGCGAAGCGTCTCGCGAACGGCGTCGCTTCCCGTTTCCCAGGGTAGGGACAATGCCCGCGCGACCGCGTCGGTGGCGAGCCGGCTGCGCGTGGGTTCGGCGACCCCGAGCGCCGCCAAGTAGGCGAGCGATCGCTCGTGCGCCTCTTTCCAGTCCTGGAGGACGCGCTCTTCCGGAAGCGACAGCACGCGCGCGTCGCTTCCCGCGGTGGTGGAAGCCGCCGGGGCGTGCTTCGAAGCGGTCGCGGTGTCGAATGCGGTCACGATCCGAGCAGGTACGTCCAAGTCTCGGTGAGCGCCTCACCCTTCTCGTCGATGAATGCGCGCAGATCGATGGGGCCGCGTTTCTTGATCGCGAGCTTGAAGGTGAGTCGCCACCCGCCGGTGTGCGGATTCTTCACGACCTGTTGCTCGACGATGTCCGCCATCTCGCTGCCACCCGCAACGCTCACCGTGCCGTGCAGCACCCGATCGGCGGGAATCTCCGAGAGGCGTTTGCCCTCGAAATCGATCACGAAGCGGCGCTCGTCGTCCTTGCCCGCGGAGTCGCGGAACGTGGCGACGGCACGTCCCTCGGGACGGAACGCCGGATCGTCGGTGAACCAATGCATCGTGTAGGCCTGCGCCAGCATGCCGCCGGCCTTTGCCGGCCACGACGGTATCCAGTACGCGACGATGTTGTCGTTGAACTCGGACGACACCGGGATCTCGACCAGCTCCACGCGGCCGGCGCCCCAATTTCCCTCGGGTTGAATCCACACGCTGGGACGAGACTCGGCGTGGGTCTCCAAATCCTGGAAGTGGTCGAAGCTGCGATCGCGTTGGACGAGCCCGAACCCGGCGGGATTCTCCGTCAGAAAGCTCGACACCCGGAGCTCCTTCGGATTGTCGAGGGGCCGCCAGAGCCACTCGCCGTTGCGCATGGCGATCTGCAGCCCGTCCGAGTCGTGGACCTCGGGACGGAAATCGTCGAAGTGACGCACGCTGTTCTCGCCGTGGAAGAACATCGACGTGAGCGGTGCGATGCCGAGCTTCTTGATCTCGGTGCGCGCGAACACGCGCGAGTCCACTTTCACGATCGTGTCTTCGCCAGCGGTGATCTTGAACTGGTAGGCGCCAGTGGCGCTCGGGCTGTCGAGCAGCGCGTAGACCGTCGCTTCGTTGGGGTTTTCCGGGTAATTGGCGCGGGGCTGCTCCGCGGTCTTGGGCGCCTTCGCCTTGCTCTTGCCCTTGGCAGCGTCCTTCGGCGGCTCGGCGGCAGGCCGCGGCCGCGGCACGGGGCTCACCAGCCAGAACTCGGTGAAGCGCGGGAATTCCTCGCCGCGAGATTCGGCGGTGTCGATGGCGAGACCACGGGCCGACAGGCCGAACACGTGGTCACGACCCACGGCGCGGAAGTAGCTCGCGCCGAGGAACACGATCACTTCGTCGAAGTACTCCTTGGTCTTGAAGTTGGAGTGCAGGCGGAACCCGGCGAAGCCCAGATTCTGGGGCACCTGGCTCGCGAACTCGTTGCGGCCGTAGTCGAACTGATTGGGATTGAAGTCGAGCGGGCGCACCAAGGTGCCCTCGACGACGTTGATCTTGATGGTGTTGTTGTAGAAGAGTCCGGCGTGGAAGAATTGGCTGCGATACGGCGAGGGGCGATCGGCCCACAGCGCGGCGTCGGGCCGAAAGCGGATGTCGCGCCATTGGTCGTAGCTGATCTTGAGCAGCCAATCGGGAACTTGGCCCTTGGGCTCGTGGTAGGGCTCGGCGGCCAGCTTGCGCGCGCGCTCCACCACGGTTTCGAGGCTGAATGGCGTCTGCGCGGCCACGGGGCCCGCGAACGATGCGGCGAGCGCCAGGGCCAGCGCCATGCACGACGCCGAACGACGGTGAGTTTCGGGAGCTGTCATGGATCTCGCTCGGGGTCGGCGAACAAAGGCAGCTAGTCTCACATACGCGAATCGACAAGCAAAGACAGGCTGGTGCCGATGCGCAACGCCATGAATCCGGAGTTTCCCGTGGACTTCGAATGGGGTGTGGCCACGGCCGCGTACCAGATCGAAGGCGCCGTGACGGAAGGAGGACGCGGGCCATCGGTGTGGGACGAGTTCGCCCACACACCCGCTCGGGTGCTCGGTGGCGACACCGGTGATCGTGCGTGTGACCACTATCACCGCATGCCCGCCGACGTGGCACTCATGGCGGAGCTCGGGGTTCGGGTCTATCGCTTCTCGGTGGCGTGGCCACGCGTCTTCCCCGAGGGCACTGGCGCAGTGAACCAGCGCGGGCTGGACTTCTACCGCCGGCTTCTCGACGAGCTGGGACGCCACGGCATCGAGCCGCGCGTCACCCTCTACCATTGGGACCACCCCCAGGCCCTCGAAGCGCGCTACGGCGGCTGGCGTTCGCGCCGCATGGCGCACGATTTCGCCGACTATGCGGCGGTGGTGGTGCGGGCGCTGGGCGATCGCGTGGTCCGCTTCACGACCCTGAACGAGATCGCCTGCTTCACGCATTTCTCGTACGACGTCGGTAA
Organism: uncultured bacterium; assembly: GCA_964450125.1. Lineage (GTDB taxonomy): Bacteria > JADJOY01 > JADJOY01 > JADJOY01 > JADJOY01 > JADJOY01. The sequence continues at coordinate 1,665 of CAYVDO010000325.1, read as the reverse complement.
GCCGGGCTTTCACGCGCCAGGCGTCGAGGTGGGCTCGCGACGCGAGGTGTGGCAGACGTCGCACCACGCGCTCGTCGGTCACGGGCTCGCGGTCCAGGCGATCCGTGCCCACGCGCCACGGGCGTGTCGGGTGAGTCTGGTCGACAATCTCGCTGTGCCCGTGCCGTACCGCGAGAGCGATGCCGACGTCGCCGCGGCCGAGCGCGCCGTCGGGGTGCTCGGGACCAACGGCGGCGTGCTGGTGCCGGCGCTCACCGGCCGCTACGAGCCGCGCTTCGTGGCGGCAGCGCAAGCGCAGGGCCACATGCCGGCGATGGAAGAGGGCGACCTCGAGCTCATCGGTCAGCCGCTCGACGAGCTCGGCCTCAACGTGTACACGGGCCAATACGTGCGGGCAGCGGACGACGCCACGGGCTTCGAGGTCCTGCCGTTTCCGAGCGGCTATCCGAAGCTCGACATGCCGTGGCTCGACGTGGTGCCCGAGGCGCTCTACTGGGCGGTGCGCCACGCGGTCGACACCCTCGGTTTTCGCGGTGCGTTGTTCGTGAGCGAGAACGGTTGTGCCGCGCGCGACGCGCTCGATGCACGTGGCGAGGTGATCGACCTCGACAGGATCGTCTACCTGCGCAGCTACCTGCGCCAGCTCTCCCGCGCCGTGGCCGAGGGCTATCCCGTGCGCGGGTATTGCGCTTGGAGCCTGCTCGACAACTTCGAGTGGTCGTGGGGCACGAGCAAGCGCTTCGGCCTGGTCTACGTGGACTACGAGACCCAACGCCGCATCCCCAAGGCCAGCGCGGCCTGGTACTCGGAGTGCATCCGCCAGCAGCGGGTGGTGTAGACCCCGAGAGCAGCCGCGCGGCTTCAGTCCGGGCGGCGATCTGCCGATTTCTCCCTCGGGAGGTGAGGCACGTGTTGGTCCACGACTGGATGACCGACCATCCGATCACCGCGACTCCGGAGAGCCGGATCTCGTCGGTGGTCGCCGACACGGCGCGGCATCACGTCCGTCACGTGCCGGTCATCCGGCCCGATCCCGGCGGCGCGATCCTGGTGTGCATCGTTTCCACCTACGACGTGGCGCGAGCGCACCCGCGCGAGATCAATCCACGGGGCAACGCCCGCTTGCCGGCTGGCCTCGATCGGCCGGTCTCCGACGTCATGACGCGGCATCCGATCACGGTCGAGCCGGGCGCGCCCATCGAGCGCGCGGCGCAGGAGCTGGTATCGCGCGCATTCACGCGCTGCCGGTCGTTCGCTCCGGTCGCCTGGTGGGCATGATCACGGGTAACGACGTCACCCGCGCGTTCGTGGCGCTGCTCGGGCCGCGGACGCAGGGCGTCCGGATCAACTTCGCGATCGCGACCCACGAGGACGTCTTCGGCACCGTGGTGGCGCTCGCGAAACAGCATGAGGTCGAGCTGCTCAGCGTGGTGACCTCCCACCACGGCGGGCATCGCGTGGCGATCGTGCAGGTTGCGGGACCGCGCACGGCGGCCTTTCTCGATGGCATCTGGGCTTCCGGACATCGCGTGGAAAGCGTCGTGTACGACGATCCCATCGCGGCTTGAGCTGCGCTGGTCCTGAAGGGCGCGCGAAGCGCTCTTTTCAGGGCTAGGAGCCTGTCGGAAAATGTGCTTCGCACGCCGACAGGCTCCTCGCTTGATG
>CAYVDO010000324.1:0-9243 GCA_964450125.1 uncultured bacterium | reverse complement strand
CATCACGCCCTGAATCGCCCGCGCCACCGCCGTGCGGCGGTGCGGACCGAGGTTCGTGAGCACGGCCAACACCAGACCGAGCAGGACGTGGACCGCGCCCAACGCGAGCGCCAAGCCTAGAAACGAAACCACCCGCTCGCCCCGATCGAAGAAGAGCGGATGAAGCCCGAGCCAACGCTGCCCCACGTCGCCGAAGAGCTCACCGAAGCCCAAGCCAAACAGTGCGCCGAAGGTGCCGCAGACGAACGCCATCTCCGCGATCGCGCGCAACACCGTCGCGGGCCGCGCGCGACGGCCGAGCACCACCGCCAGCGCCATCAGCATCACCCCATACCCGACGTCGCCGAGCATGAGCCCGAAGAACATCGGGAAAAACACGGCAACGAACGGCGTGGGGTCGATGGAGCCGTACCGCGGCAGCGGCACCAGCCGCGTGATGACCTCGAAGGGGCGGAAGAGCCGCGGGTTGGCGAGGACCACCGGCGGCTCGTCGGCGCTCCACTGCTCGCGGCCCACCGTCTCGACGACCAGCTCGCCGTCGCACGCGCGCGCGAGCGCCGCGGCGAGGCTCGGGAGCTTCGCCTCCGGTACCCAGCCGGCGATCACGAACACGTGATCGTCGAGCGCCACTGCGTGGCGGGCGCTGAGCCGCTCGGCCTCGTCCGCGAGGGCGATCCACGCCCTCACCAGTGCCGGCGTGGCCAGCGCGAGGACCTCGGCACGCCAGGCGGCGAGCTGGGCGAGCTCGCGCGGGATCTCGGCGAGGCGCGCGACCATGCGCGGCGACGCGTCGAGCAGTGACGCGCCGTAGCTCCGCGGCAGGGCGACCTCGTGCACGCGACTGGCGGCGAGGATCGCGTCGACGCGTGCGGCGACGCTGCGCTGCACGATGAGCAGCAACGCCAGCTCGCCGGCGCCGAGCGGCTCGACGAGCAGCTCGTAAGCGCCGCCCAGGGCTTCGTCGAGGCCGGCGCGCAGCTGAGTCGACGCAGCCGCCTGCTCGGGGCGCAACACCACGTGATAGGCGCTGACGTGCTCGAGCGGCCGCGGTGCGCCCAGCCACGAGCCGAAAGCACGGAGGAAGGGCCGAAACTTCACGATCAGCGCCCGTTCTTCGTGAAGTGCAGCCATTTCGGCATCGAGGGCGGCGAGGCCGCGACGAAGGCGGCGCGCGCGGCGCACGGCGGCGAAGATCGAGGATCCGGCATCGAGGACGTTCGCATCGCGCGCATACGACGCGCTCCCTGGGGGATCGCTGGCACGCAACACCGCCTCCACGTCAGCGAGCGCCCGAGCCACGCGTTCGCGGCGGCGCCACTCTCGGCGCGACGGCTCCACCGGGTGAGCGGCGAGACCCGACGGCGAGACTGGAGCGACGTGCAGAACGCTCGCGTCCTGAAGCGCCAGGATCGCTTCGCCGATACGCTTGCGCGGACCGACGACCTCGACCTTGACCATCGGCACGATCATCGTCGCTCACCCGATCGGCAACGAATCCACGAGGCGCTGCGCGACGGCGTCGGCGAGTGCCCGCACCCGTGTCTCGCTCACGGCGGCGAACACGGCACAACGCCGCTCGGCATCGCGCTCGATCTGCTCGCACCGGCGCTCGCGCCCCGCGGCGGCGCGAGCGGCCAACGACCGTTCGAGCTCGGCGAGCCGCTCGCTCAGCGCCTTGCGTCGACACTCGACGTCGGCGATCGCTTCGAAGCGGATGCGCTCCGCCTCGGCTCGCGCTTGGGCGAGGCGTTCTTCCAGCCGCGCCTCCTCGGCGGCAATCGCCGAAAGGCTCGCGTCCGCGCCAGGGGTGCGTGAGTCGGTGACGCGCATGGGATGCCGCTTCTCTCCGCAGCACTAAACGAGCCAAGCACCGCACCACGCAGCCCGCGTTCCCTTTCACCCCCAGGCGCGGCGTGGCCGCGCACCGCGCACGCCGGCTGCAAACGCCGCACGCGAGCGTCGCGCGGCGCGAGGAGCGCCGACCAACCGAGGAACGCTTCGTGCAGGGGCCGTCGAGCACTGACCTCTTCGCATCACGAGAAACAGACCGAACGCGACGCAGACTCAAGTGGAAACCGTTCACTCGCTCGGCTCGCGCCACCGGGTCGCCCATTCGGCCCAAGCGAGCACCGGAGCGATCAGCGCGCGTTCGTGTATCGCGGCGCGGTCGGGGCTCGGCGCGAAAAGCCCGCGCGACGACGCGCAGTTCCCACCGTCTCCATCGAAACGCTTCTGTGCCGCCGCTGCGTCCGGGGCGGTCGCAAGACGCTTCTGTGCCCATCCCGCGAGATCTCGCGAGGCTCGAAATCTTTCCCGTTCCGCCACGGCAGTCTCGCTACACGGCGTGCTTCACGCAGCGCCGCACTTCGGCGACAGCCGTGCGCGACGTCACCTCGACCGGACGCGGTTGCCGGAAGCACAGGCCGCCGTGTTGCGGGTCGGATACGCGGAGAAACCGTGATCCCGCGCCGTCACCTCCTCGGACTCTCGATGGCCGTCGGCATGCTCGCCGCGGCACTCGCCGCGCCGATCGCCAGCCGTGCTGCCGACGCTGCGAAACCCGGTGAGACCGCATCGGACACGAAGGACTGTCAATCGTGTCACGACGATCGGGAGCTCACGACCAAGCCCACGCCGGACAGCCCTGCCCGCACGCTGTGGGTCGACACCCAGGCCCTCGCCGCATCGGTTCACGCCGACTTCGAGTGCGTGGACTGCCATCCCGACGCTTCCGAAGCTCCCCATCCGCACCCGCCAGCGGCGGCCAGCTGCGAGTCGTGCCATCAAGACGCGCAGGACGCGGTGGCCGGAACCGTCCACGGCAAGGCGCTCGCGAGCGGCGATCCAGCGGCTCCCCACTGTGGCGATTGCCACGGCGGGCACGACATCGTCGCCGTCGACGACCCACGCTCGCCGGTTCACCCCCTCGCCGTCGCGGCGACGTGTGCCCGCTGCCACTCGTCACCGGACTTCGCGAAAGCACACTCTCCGGTGGTGAGCGATCCACTCGCCCAGTACCGAGACAGCGTCCACGGGATCGCGATCCTCACCGAGCGCAACCCGAAGGCCGCATCGTGCACGAGCTGTCACGGCTCTCACGAGATCCGCGACAACCAAGACCCGGCGTCGTCGATCTTCCCGGCGAACGTCGCGCGCACCTGTGGCACGTGCCACGAGAAAGAGCTCGCCGACTACCAGCAGAGCGTCCACGGTGAAGCCTTCTCGCGGGGCGTGCGCGAGGCACCGACGTGCACCGACTGCCACGGCGAGCATCACGTCGAGGCGCCTGCCACCGAGTCTTCCCCCGTCAATCCGAAGCACGTGTCCGCGGAAACCTGCGGACGATGCCACGGCTCGAATCGGCTCGCCGCCAAGTTCAACCTGCCGACTGCGGCGCTGGCCACGTTCTCGACCAGCTTCCACGGCCTAGCGCTCGAAGGTGGCGACGTGCGCGCCGCCAACTGCGCCTCGTGCCACGGCAACCACCGGGTGTTGCGCTCGACGGACCCGGAATCCTCGATCTATCCGGCAAATCTCCCCACCACCTGCGGCCATTGTCACCCCAACGCGGGCGCCAACGTGACCCGCGGCTCGGTGCACCTCACGAGCGGCACACCACCGGGTCGTATCGTGCTGTGGGTCGAGCGCATCTACCTGGCGCTGATCGTCGTGGTGATCGGCGGCATGGTCGGGCACAACGGACTCGATTTCGTCCGCCGCAGCCAGCGGCGTATCGCCGCCCGCGGCCGAGGAGCACACTCGTGAAAGCCCACGATTCCCGCACGGTTCAGCGCCCACCGCTCACGGTGCGCGTCGAAGGCGGGTATCTGCGCTGGACCGTGTGGGAACGGATCCAGCACTGGTTGCTCGCCAGCACTTTCATCCTGCTCGCCATCACCGGCTTCGCGCTGCGCTACCCGGCGGCTTGGTGGATGAAGCCGTTCGCGGGTTACGCGACGGTGTTCGCGCTGCGCGGCTGGCTGCACCGCGTGTCTGCGGTGCTGTTCCTCGGGCTCGCGGTGATCCACCTGGTGTGGCTGGTCGCGACGCCGCGCGGCCGTGCACACCTGGTGGCGCTCGCCCCCGGTCTCCGCGATCTCGTCGATGCGATCCGGACCGTCGGCCACAACCTCGGCTTTCGCATCGCGCCCGCGCGCTTCGAGCGCTACAGCTACGCCGAGAAGGCCGAGTACTGGGCGCTCGTGTGGGGCGGGATCGTGATGGGCGTCACCGGCGTGGCGCTGTGGGCGAAGGACGCCACGTTGGCGTACTCGCCGCGCTGGGTGATCGACCTGCTCACCGTGATCCACCTCTACGAAGCGTGGCTCGCGACGCTCGCGATCATCGTCTGGCACTTCTACTTCGTGATGTTCAGCCCCGACATCTACCCGCTCCAAAGCAGCATGGTCACCGGCAAGCTCGACGAAGAGACGATGAAGGACGAGCACGGCGCCGAGTGGGAACGGATCGAGTCCGGCGCGGTAGCCACCTCCGATGCCACGCCCACCGGGGGGGCAGCGTGACCGCGCCGCAGACGAGCGCGACCACGGAGTGAGCGAGGCCCATGCACGAATACTCGCTCGTTCAGGCGCTCCTCACCCGCGTCGCCCGCGAGGCGAGTGAGCGCAGGGCCAGCGCCGTGCACAAGGTCGCGGTGCGGATCGGCCCACTCGCCGGAGTGGAGCGGTCGCTCTTCGCCACCGCGTTCGACGTGCTGAGTGCGGGCACCATCGCCGATGGCGCCGCGCTCGAGATCCAGACCGAAGCGCTCGGTTGGCGGTGCACCTCGTGCGACGCCGCCATTCCCGAGGGAGAGGTGCTCGCCTGCCCGGCCTGTGGTTGGCCGGTCCGGCTCACGGGGGGAGACGCGCTGACGCTCGAACGCATCGAGCTCGAGGTGCCTCAAGATGTGTCAGGACTGCGGATGCGGTGACACCAACATCGTCTCGGTCGACGTCCACGAGCGCTTGCTCGCCGGCAACGACCGGATCGCCCACCACAACCGCGAGCATTTTCGCGAGCACGGTGTGACGGTCGTGAACGTGATGGGCTCGCCGGGCGCCGGCAAGACGGCGCTCCTCGAAGCCACCGCCCGCGCCCTCGCCGGCAAGCGCAGGCTGGCGGCCATCACCGGCGATCTCGAGACCGAGCGCGACGCGGAGCGGCTGCGCGCTGCCGGTGTGCCCACCGCCGCGATCACCACCGGCTCCGCGTGCCACCTCGATGCCGAGATGGTGCACCACGTGCTTCACGACGACTCGCGCCACCACGAGCTCGTGCACGACGTCGACTACCTCTTCGTGGAGAACGTCGGGAACCTGGTGTGCCCGGCGATCTACGACCTGGGCCAACACGTGAACGTGGTGGCGCTTTCGGTGACCGAGGGCGAGGACAAGCCGCTCAAGTACCCCGTGATGTTCCGCAACGCCGATCTGGTGCTGGTCAGCAAGATCGACCTGCTCGCGGCGCTGCCGGACTTCGACCATCCGGCGCTCGACTCGGCGATCACTCGGGCCATGCGCGCGCCGCGCTCGATCTCCGTGTCCGCGCGACGCGGCGACGGCCTCACTCGCTGGCTCGCCTGGATCGAATCCGTACGGAACCGCACGCTCACCGGCGCGCGTCCGAATGCGATGGAGGTGCTTCATGGCTGACGCGACCCGATCCATTCATCGCGACGAAACCATCGGCAGCCGTCTCGCCCGGGTTGGCGTGAGCCGCCGCGATTTCGTGGAGTTCTGCGCCTCGCTCATGGTTGCGGCGCCCTTCGGGCTCTCGCTCACCAACAAAGCCCGCGCGGCGGAGATCGCGCGCACCATCGCGAAGGCCCGGCGCCCCTCGGTGATCTGGCTGCATTTCCAGGACTGCACCGGTTGTACCGAGACGCTGCTGCGCACCTCGAAGCCGGACTTGGCCGAGCTGATTCTCGAGCTGATCTCCCTCGACTACCACGAAACCGTGATGGCCGCGGCGGGTCACCAGGCCGAGAAATGCCTTCGTGATGCCATGGCCGAGAACGCGGGTGCCTACGTCCTCGTGGTCGAGGGATCCATCCCCCGCAAGGCCCAGGGCATCTACATGAAGCTCGCTGGGCGCCCAGCACTCGAGGTGCTCGCGGACGCGGCGCAGGGCGCTGCGGCGGTGATCGCCATGGGCTCGTGTGCGTCGTGGGGCGGCGTGCCATCGGCCGATCCCAATCCCACGGATGCCGTCGGCGTCGACGTGCTGGTCGCCGGCAAGCCGATCGTGAACATCCCTGGCTGCCCTCCCAACCCCTACAACCTGCTGGCCACGGTCCTCGAATACGCGACCGCCGGAAAGCTCCCCGAGCTGGACTCCCTCAAGCGCCCCAAGTTCGCCTACGACCGCGCCATCCACGATCACTGCCCACGCCGTGCTCACTTCGACGCTGGACGCTTCGCCGGTGCGTTCGGGGACGGCGGTCATCGCCAGGGCTGGTGCCTCTACAAGCTCGGCTGCAAGGGACCCGCGACCCACGCGGGTTGCTCGACGCGCCACTTCAACGAGATCCCCGACGTTTGGCCCATCGGCATCGGCGCTCCGTGTTTCGGCTGCACCGAGCAATCGCTCGCGTTCCGCGTGCCGATGTTCGACACGATTCCGATCCACCAGGTCACCCCACCCGACACCTACGCGCCCATCGCCGCGCCGCAGGGCCGCGTGAGCCCGACGGCCACGGCTCTCGCCGGCACCATCGTGGGAGCATTGGCGGGCGGCGGTTTCGTCGCGTCACGCAAGGTCGGTGCGAAGAGCGCTGGCGAGCTGCCGACTGCGCCTCCCACTCGGCCCAAGGGAGGGTGAGCCATGAGCATCTCCCGACGCTCGGTCCTGAAAGCGGTAGCCGCAGCCTCCGCGTCGTCGCTGGCGACGGCCGCCAAGCCATCCCCAGCACAAGCGGCCGTTGCCGAAGCCGCGCCCGGCGCGGTCGGCATGCTCTACGACGCCACCCGCTGCATCGGCTGCAAGGCTTGCATGGTGGCGTGCAACGAAGCCAACGACCTCACTCCCGACACCGCGAGCTCCGGGGGCGTGTGGCACGCCCCGCAAGACCTCAACGAGCACGCCAAGAACATCATCCAGCTCTACCGCGACCCCGAGAGCGGTGAGCAGTCCTACGTGAAGCGGCAGTGCATGCACTGCCTCGATCCCGCGTGCGCCACCGCCTGCATGCTGGGCGCTTACCAGAAGCGCGAGCACGGCATCGTGAGCTACGACCCGAGCCTCTGCATCGGCTGCCGCTACTGCCAGATGGCGTGTCCGTTCAACGTGCCCAAATTCGAGTGGAGCAAGGCCGCGCCCAAGATGGTGAAGTGCGAGCTCTGCAAAGAGCGCGTCGCCGACGGCAAGGAGCCGGCCTGTTGCGAGGTCTGTCCAGTCGGCGCCGTGATCTTCGGGCTGCGCTCGGAGCTTCTCGCCGAAGCCCATCGCCGCATCGACGCCGAGCCCGACCGCTACCTCCACCACGTCTACGGCGAGCGCGAAGCAGGCGGGACGCAGGTGCTCTATCTCTCGCAAGTTCCGTTCGAGAAGCTGGGCTTGCCCGCCTACGACGATCGCCCGGTGCCGGAGACGGTGCGGACCGTCCAGCACACGATCTATCGCGGCTTCGTGGCGCCGGTGGCGCTCTATGCGTCTCTGGTGGGCGTGCTGCTGCGTAACCGGCGGGCGAACGCGGGCACGGCCGGTGTGGCGACTCGCGACGACGACGAGGAGAACTCGCCATGAAGACGATCGCGGGCGCGCCCCATCGTCCCCAGCGCTGGTGGACACCGGGTGGCGTCACCGAGGCGCACCCCACCCCCCGGCCGGTCGGCGGCCCTTACGTCACGCGTCCGCTGCTCGCGTTGCTGGCGTTGGCGGCGGTCGCCGGTGGGCTCATCGTGTGGCGTTTCGTGGTGGGCCTGGGAGCCTCGACGGCGCTCAACGACGGCTACCCGTGGGGGCTCTGGATCGCGTTCGACGTGGTGACGGGAACGGCCCTCGCGTGCGGCGGCTACGCCATCGCGTTGCTGACCTACACGCTCAATCGCGGCAAGTACCACCCGCTGGTGCGGCCGGCGATGGTCACCAGCGCCTTCGGCTACACGATCGCCGGCCTCTCCGTCGTTCTCGACGTCGGCCGCCCGTGGCTGATCTGGAAGGTGCCGCTCTTCGTCGGCCATTGGAACCCGAACTCGGTATTGCTCGAGGTCGCGCTCTGCATCATGGGGTACGTGTTCGTGGTGTGGATCGAGCTCATGCCGGCCTTCCTGGAGCGGGCTCGAGACAGCGCGCTGCCGGCGATGCGCGCCGTGGGCCGCCACGGCCTGCCGGTGATCCAGAAGCTGCTGCTCTACGTCGTGGCGCTGGGAGTGCTGCTGCCCACGATGCACCAGTCGTCGCTGGGAGCGCTGCTCTTGATCAGCGGTCCGCGACTGCACGCGCTCTGGAACACGCCGATGCTGCCGCTCTTGTTTCTGATCTCGTGCATCGCCATGGGGTTCGGCGCGGTGGTCCTCGAGAGCGGGCTCTCATCGTGGCTGCTCGGCCGCAAGCCCGAGCGCGAGATGCTGGCCGGTCTCGCCCGCTGGATGGTGCCCATCGTCGGGGTGTACCTGGCGATCCGCATCGTGGATCTGGCGGTCCGCGGTCAGCTCGCGGCACTTCTCGCCTTCGATACCGCAAGCCTGCTCTCGCTCGTCGAGCTCGCGCTCTTCGTCGCCGGCATCGCGATGCTCGCGACGTCACGACAGCGCGCCGACCTCGGCAACCTGGTCCGCTCGGCGCTGGTGCTGATCTTCGCCGGCGCGCTCTACCGCTTCGACGTGTTCCTGGTCGCGTTCAGCCCCGGAGCCCATTGGCATTACTTCCCCAACGTCGCGGAGATCCTCATCACGGCCGGCCTCGTCGCAGGCGAGATCGCTGGCTACATGCTGATGATCCGCTTCTTCCCGATCTTGAGTGGCCGGCGGAATCCCGCCCCGGCGTCTTGAGCGAGGTCCACCATGGCGCGCATCACGATCGATCCCATCACCCGCATCGAAGGCCATTTGCGCATCGACGCCGTGGTCGAAAACGGCTCCGTGCACGAGGCCTGGGCCTCGTGCACCATGTGGCGCGGAATCGAGACGATCCTGCGTGGCCGTGACCCGCGCGAGGCGTGGATCTTCGCGCAGCGCTTCTGCGGGGTGTGCACCACCGTGCACGCCATCGCCTCGGTGCGCGCGATGGAGGATGCGCTCC
>CAYVDO010000323.1:0-9340 GCA_964450125.1 uncultured bacterium | reverse complement strand
GATTCGCAGCGGCGGCGGGCCCGGGCACGATCCGACGCCCTCGGCGGTCAAACGCCAGGCCGAGGTCGAAGCGGAGTTTTTGGACCGCCTCGACCTCGATGGCGCGCCGGAGCCCGAGCCACCGGTGGCACCCGCGCCGGTGCGCCGCAAGCACGCAGCACCTTGGAAACCGAACGGGAAAGTCGAGACCGGAAGTCTCAAGAACGATCCCATCTATCGGCTGCTGCGCGACTACTACAACGAGAAGCGCACCGGCCTGCTGCGCATCGAGACCGACAAGGACTGGCGCGAGCTCTACCTCTTCCGCGGCCACCCGAACTACGTCCGCGAGCCCAACCCGAAGTACAAGTTCGGGGAATCGCTGGAACGCAGCGGCCTGGTCAGTCCGCTCGACATCGCCGAGGCGCAGAAGATCGCGCAGAAGGAGAATCTGCTCCTCGGCCTGGTGCTGGTCGAGCTGGGCAGTCTCACCGAGTTCCAGATCAAGGGCATCGTGCGCACGCTCGTGGAAGTGCGCATCTCCGAGGTGTTTGGCTGGGACCGCGGCAACTACACGTTCACCGCCGACGAGCGCGAGCGCGATGACCTGGTCTTGACGCAGATCGACATGAGCCGCGTGCTCTTCTTCGGCCTCAAGACCAAGTTTCCCTGGGAGAAGGCGCGAATCGAGCTGGAACGGGACCAGGACCGCTATGTGGTTCACAACCCGGAAATGGTGCAGGCGGTGGCGCGCCTCAAGCTGGCCGACCGCGAGAAACGATTCCTCGACGGCGTGATCGACGGCTCCCGTACCTTGCGCCAGATCATCGGCTACTCGACGCTCAAAGGCTCCTCGACCTGGCAGCTCATGCACGCGCTGGTGGTGACCGGCATCGTGAAGTTCCAAGAGAACGCGAAGATGGACGTCGTCTCCAGCAAGGCGGCGATGGACGTCGAGAAGAAGCTGAACACGATGCGTGGCGCCACCCACTTCGACGTCCTCGAGGTGCACTGGACGGCCCTCGAGCACGAGATCCAGGCGAGCTACGAGCGATTGCGCCGCGAGTACAGCCTCGATCGCAAGGAGATCCAGGCGGGATCCCAGGAGGCGCGCGACAAGACGCGCGAGGTCTTGGACCGCATCGAGACTGCCTACCGCAGCCTCCAGACCGCCGAAGCTCGCCGCAGATACCGCGATAGCGTGATCTCCGCCGACAAGATCAAGTTCGCGGCCAACTTCAACGTCCAGCAGGCCAAGAACTTCAAGTTCATGGGTGACGCACGGCAGGCCAAGGAATGCTTCGACCGCGCCCGCGAGCTCATCCCCGGCGTGAAGGTCGAGTTCTGATTCGACCGCGCCAAGTATTCGACTCGGCTCAGCGGGATGGCCAGATGCGGCGAGCGATGGGGAGGCAGACGAGCATCACTGCGCCGTTGGCGAGACCGAACCAGGGCGGCGGTAGCAGGAAGGGGGCGCCGATGCGCGTCCCCATCCAGTTCATCGCGAGGCGTTCGGCGTTCGAGACGATCAGCAGCAAGCCGCCCCAGTACTGGATGTCGTTGCTGATCGGTCGGAGCAGTCGAAACAGCACGGCGCCACCCAGACCGACGGCCCACGCGATCCCCACGTAGGCGTCCTTGGCCGCCGCCCAGAGCTCCGAGCGGCTCGTCATCTCGTCGAGCGCCCAGATCGGGAAGAGCGCCAGGATCGCCAGCAAGAGCCAGAGCAGATTGCGCTGATTGCGCTTGTGGTCGGCGGTGAAGCGGAATGCGAACTGTCGGGGTGTGGTGCGCATCATCTGCGAGCACTCGCCACAGTAGAAGCGGCGGTACGGCTCGAGGCCCTCGAGTGGCACGACTCGGCCGCAACCCCGGCACTCGGTGCTCGGAGGCACCTCGATCGGGGGGCGTCGCGGCCAGCGTAGCTTGGCCGTCGCGGCGGCGGGATCGGCGCTCATAGGCCGAAGGGCACGGTCGCTTCGTTCACCTTGTACTTGAGATGTTCCTCGATGTAGGTGCGAAGCGTGTCGCGGGCGATGTCGCCGATGTCGCCGAACTTGAGCCCCATTCCGGGGCCGCGCGCGGCCTGGGCGTCGTCGCGCCGCGGCCGAACGTAGACCACCCGCGCTTCGAGCTCGAGCATGATCTCGAGGGCCGGCAGGCGAAAGCGGAGCTTGAGTGCCGATCCGAGTGGGATGGGCTCGGGCGTCTCCAGGAAGCAGCCGCCGAGTCCGATGGTGCGCGCGTACGCCGTCTGCACGCGTTCGTCGGCGTGGTACTCGACGGGAAAGTGCACGGACACCCGGGCATGCCGCCGGTGTGGCGGCGTCTCGTTGCCGCGCAGCAGCCGGTTCACCAGGTCCGAGAGCTCACCGGGCAGGATGGACTTGTCGAGGAATCCGGAGACACCGAGCGACTGCAGCTCGCCGTCGCTGCGCTTCTCGAAGAGCGGCTCGATGACCCACACCGGCGCACCGACGAACACCGACGGATCTGCGAGACGTTCCAGGAGCTCGTTTCCGCCCAGCCGCAGGTCGACCAGATTCACGATCACCAGCGCGAACTCGCCGCGCTGGGTCACCACGTGCTCCAAGGCCTCGGCGGCGGTCCCGGTCACCACCACGGGCACCTTGAGCTCTTTCACGAGCTCGCTCAACGCAACGTCGTAGAAGTCGGTGTCGCCGAGGACGAGCACGGCGCGCCCGTGGGTGGAGAGCTCGATCGGCCCGGTCCGCGGTCCGCCCTGCGTGACGATGGGCGGCGGTGTGTGCGAGGCGCGGCCGGCTGCGGGTGGGGCGGGTGTGGAGGCGCGCTTGCGGCGCAGCTCTTCGATCGCAACCTGCGCCGCGTCGACGAATTCCGCGGCGACCTCGGCGAGCCGGAACACGTACTTCTTGTCTTCGGTCTTCACGACCAGCTTGGGTTCGCGCCCGCCCTCGAAGCCGAGGTCCAGGACGTTGCGAAGCGGGACCGCAACCTCGTGGATGCCGAGGCTGCGATCGAGCCTGCCCGTGGGTACGAATACCAGCCGCTTGTTGGTGAGGTGCAGCAGGCCATCCGACGCCAAGATCCAGTTGAAGGAGTGGGTGGCGGAGCGGACGTCGAGGACGCGCTCGTCGCGAAGCAGCTCGAAGGGATCGCTCACGGCAGCCGGAGTTCGCGCTTGGGGACTGGGATCGGGGCGCGAGATCGTACCTTGGCTCGGGCACGCTGAGAACACGTTTCGTCGTCCGCTGTTCACGAAGACGCGTGTGTCGTGGGCGTCGGGCGATCTGCCCGACGGGTAACGGCGCGACTCGGCTGCGATGCTTGTGGTAAATCCCCTCCGTGGGTGTGCGGTGAGGGCAATTGGGAGGTCCGGATGGGCGAGCTTCGACGGCACACGCGACGCAAGATCGAGCTTCTTGCGACGCTCAAGGGGATCGATCCCAGCGGCCAAACGTTCACGCGCGACGCGCGCATCGTGAACTTGAGCCGGGGAGGTGCCTACCTGATCGCCCAGGGCAGCGTGCCACCGATGAGCGACGTGGACCTACTTCTGTGGTTCGGCGACCCGGAACGCCCCGCCGAAGCCCCCGTCGCCGAGCAGTGCTCGTCTCGCGTGGTGCGGGTCGAGCCGCTCATGGTGGCCGATGGCGGAGTCGGCGGAGTGACGTCGCGCCATGGGATCGCCGTGAGCTTCGCGCACGAGCTGGATGTGGTGTGAGGTGCCCGCGGTCTCGCAGCTGGGGCCGTCGCGCGACTGAATCCTGCCCGGTGGCCGGGCTCGCCCGTGCTCGAAATCGCATTCGCGCCGCTGGCCCGGCGCACGTCTTCGTGGCACTGCTCGTCGTGGTTGCGGGTGGCAGCGCATGCAAGGACGGGCCAGCGCATGAGCCGAGTCCCCGCGCCGTCACCACCCGAGCCACGCCGCCCGCGGTGCAGCCGCGCGAGGTCTACCTCTACGCCGGTAGCGCCGAGATCCGTGCCGAGGTGGCGGCCACCCCGGAGTCGCGCCGGCTCGGCCTCATGCACCGCACGGCGCTCGCGCCGTCGAGCGGCATGGTGTTCGTGTTTCCAGAGCGACGGGGGCTGGATTTCTGGATGCTCGACGTGCCCATCCCACTTTCGATCGCGTTCCTGGAAGACGACGGCACGGTCGTGAACATCGAGGAGATGGCGGCGGGCCAGGGGATCGCCGCGGAGCAGCAGCCGCGCTACTACTCGCGCGCGCCGGTTCGCCTGGCACTCGAGATGGAATCCGGTTGGTTCGCGCGGAACGGCATCCAAGCCGGCGACAAGCTCGACCTCGGCACACTGCTTCGCGACGTGCAACCGCGCTGATCTCTTTCACGGACCCGGGGTTTGCGCCGATCCGATCGCAGTCCTCCCCGGGATCGCGACGCCATTCGAGCGAGAGGGCGGCAGGAGGCACGAGCGCTACCGCGACGCGTCTCGAGCTGCTCGGCGAAGGGCGTCGAGCGGCGTTTCAGGGGCGCCGGGTCGCGAGCTCGAGCCACCAAGAAGCGCTACTCGCGCGGGCCAGCGATCTGGTGCTCGAACGTGCGTCGCACCAGCTCGGGCGTGAAGCTTCGGACCACCAGCACTGCGGCCACGAGTCCGACCAGCACCGTTCCGAGCCCTGTGGGCGCGAAGAACGCGGTCGCTGGCGCAGTGGACGAGGCGAACGTGCCGAGCAGCTGGCCGGCGATGAGCCAGAGCGAGCCGAGCGGCGCCACCACACCGAAAACGATCGCGAAGGCGCGGCGCGGAATCCCGGGGTGGGGCTCGGGCGCGAAGACCTCACGATACAGTCGCTCGGCTCCGTAACGGGTGATGCCGAGACCCACGAGCGCCGGTCCGGCGAGCGCGAGGGTCTCGAGAATCCAGCTCTCGGCGTCCAGCACGGACATCGAGATGGCGGCGGGAAAGCCGATCACCACGGTCAGCGCCGCGAGCCCCGCGCTGGTGCGCACACGTTCGGTGCCGAGGTCGATGCCGATCCGCACCACGGTTTCGAGCTGTGCCACGAGCGTGAGCGCGCTGGCGAGCGCCAGTGCGCCGTAGAGCAGCACGGCGAGGATGGCCCCACCGCTCACCCGTGCGAGGAGCGTCGGAACCCACACGAACATGAAGCCACCGGCACGGGAGACCAGGTTTCGTCGCACGGCTTCGGACGCTTCGGCGCCATAGGCGAGGGGGATCAGCGCCAGCGTCGCGAGGAGGCTCGCGATCGCACAACCCGCGACGACCTTCGCCACGGCGCGCGAGCGACTCGTGCCTGGCTGCATCGATCCCGCGTACGTCAGCATCCAGCCCCACCCGGCGGCGGTGGTGCCGACCGCTTGCAGCAGCCCTTGGTACCAAAGCCGTGGCTCGGCGAGACGGGCCCACTCGATGCGAAACACGCGGCCGAGCCCGCTCGCTTCGCCGGTGATGGTGAGCCCGCGTGCCGCGAGCACGAAGAGCACGGCGAACACCAGCGGCACCGCCACCCGGTGCACCCGCTCGATGCCGCGGCGCACGCCGCGGCTGACGATCGTCCACGTCACCGCGAGCGCCACCACCAGGTAGGGCAGCGTGTCCCACGTGCCGGCGAAGCGCGACCATTCGATCTGGTGGTAGTAGGTCTGGCCCGCGAGCGGGTTCGCGAAGAGGTCGCGGGTGAGGGCTTGGAGGGAGTAGTGGATGCACCAGCCGCACACCACGGCCCCGATGCAGAGTGTGCCGAGCGTGACCAGGCCGAGGAACGTGCCCAACGCTGCACGCCTCGAATCGCCCAGGCTCGCGAAGGCGCCGACTACACCCAATCGTGCGCGCTGGCCGAGTGCGGCCTCGCCCACCAGCAACGGATAGCAGAAGAGCGCCAATCCCAGCGCCCACGGGATCAGGAACACGCCGCCTTCCTGTGCGATGATTCGCGGGAAGCGCCAAACGTTGCCCGTGCCGAGCGTGATGCCGAGCGCGGTCAGCACGAAGGACCACTCGCTCGTGAATCGCTCGTGGGGCGCGCGCATCCTGCGAGGCTACGAGATTCCTCCGCGAATGTCAGGGTGTTCATGAAGGTGGCGTACGTCCTCGGCCGGTTTCCCGTGGTGTCGGAGACCTTCGTCGCGGGGGAGATCCGCGTGATGGAGGAGCTCGGTCACGAGGTGCGGGTGTTCGCGCTGGGCGAAGGCGACGATGCGGGGCGGGCCCTGCTCGGTGGGCTGCGCGCGCCGGTGTCGGTGCTCGCGCGGGAGAGCCGCGGGCGAGCTCTGGCGCGGATCGGGGCGTTCGCCGCCGCACACCCGCGGGTCGTGATTCGGGGCGTGCGTGCGTCGCTCGCTCGTGGCGGCTGGCGCGAGGCGCGGCATTTCGTGCGCCTGCTTTCCTGGGCGTGGGATCCGTGGCTTTCCTCGGCCGACCGGATCCACGCCCACTTCGCGAGCGAGCCGGCGCGGGTCGCCCATCGCTTGCATCGCGCCACTGGCGTGCCGTTCGGCGTCACGGGGCACGCCGTCGATCTGTTTCCGCTCGCCGCCGACGTGACCGTGCGCCTCGCGCAAGCGAGCTGGTTCGTGACGGTGTGCGAATACAACCGCGCCCAGGTGTGCGAGGCCCATCCGGCGCTCGCGGGCGGGCGCCTGCACGTGGTGCCTTGCGGTGTCGATTCCGAGCGCTTCCGGCGCGTGGCCGTCGACCGTCCGGTGCCGCCGCGGCTGGTTGCGGTGGGGCGGCTGGTCGCGAAGAAGGGATTCGCCGATCTGATCGAAGCGGCACGCCTGCTCCACGAGCGTGGCGTCGCATTCGAGGTGCGGATCGTCGGCGACGGCCCCGAGCGCTGCCTGCTGGAAGCCCGCATCCGCGCTGCGGGACTCGACGAGCGGGTGCGTCTCCTCGGAGCGATGGATCACGAGGCGGTGCGCGACGAAATCGAAGCGGCGGCGGCGCTGGTGCTGCCTGCCGTGATCACGCCAGATGGCGATCGCGACTCGATGCCGCTGGTGCTCAAAGAGGCCATGAGTCTCGAAGTACCCGTCGTCGGGACCCGCGTTGCCGGGCTGCCTGAAGCCGTGACGGAGGATT
Source organism: uncultured bacterium (assembly GCA_964450125.1). Taxonomy (GTDB): domain Bacteria; phylum JADJOY01; class JADJOY01; order JADJOY01; family JADJOY01; genus JADJOY01. The sequence goes on along the minus strand of CAYVDO010000323.1, from coordinate 2,314 downwards.
GTGGCAAGCTCGTGGACCCCCGCGATCCGGACCAGCTCGCGGAGGCCCTCGCGGCAATACTCGCCATGCCCCCGCAGGCGAGGGACGCGATGGGTCGGCGCGGGCGCGAGCGCGTGATCGAGCACTTCGATCTGCGCTCGCTCACGGCCGACTTCGCGCGCGTCCTGGCACGTGCGTCGGGGTGCGCGTGAGCGAGGTCGGCGCGTACTTTCGCTATCCGCGCACCGACGTCGTGGCGCTGGTTCCCGAGACGTGCACGCGCGTGCTGGACGTGGGCTGCGCTGCCGGTGTGGTGGGTGCGGCGCTCAAGCGCCGCCAGCGGTGCACCGTGGTGGGGATCGAGCGCGATCCGACGGCAGCCCGAGCGGCGCGAGCGGTCCTGGACGAAGTGCTCGAAATCGATCTCGAGTGGCCCGGGACGAATTGGTGCGCCCAGCTCGGCCGCCAACCTTTCGACTGCCTCATCTACGCGGACGTCCTCGAGCACCTACGCGAGCCGCGCGAGCTGCTGGTGGCGCAGCGCGCGCTCCTCGCGCCCGGGGGAATCGCGATCGTGAGCGTCCCGAACGTCCGCCACTATCCGGTGGTGCTAGGGCTGCTGCGCGGCGAGTGGCGCTATCAGGACGAAGGCGTGCTCGATCGCACCCACTTGCGCTTCTTCACGCGCCGCTCGCTGATCGAGATGCTCGCGAGCGCCGGCTATCGCGTCGATGAGCTGCGCGGTGAGGTTCACGCGTCGCGCACCGCCCGTTGGCTGGGGGCCTTGAGCTTGGGAGCCGCACGCGATTTCCTGGCGCGCCAATTCCTCGCTCGCTGCACGCCCGAAAGCGAGCGCCAGCGCTCATGACGGTCGCCGACGATTCGCTCTCCTGGCTGCGTCGCGTCCGTGGGACGGCGCTGGCGGTGTTGCTCGCATGGCGCCGGATGCGGTTCCTGGCGCGGCTGCGACTCGAAGCGCGGTTGCGCGGCGTCGCGCTGGATCTGGTGGTGGGCCAGAACTTCGTGGTGGGGAAGGACGTACGCGTGGAGCTGGGCGGGCGGCGGGTTCGCTTGTGGCTCGGTGACGACGTCACGTTGGCCGACGCCGTGCGTTTTCACCTGGTGGACGCGGTCGTCGAGCTCGGCACCGGCAGCGCCATCAAGCGCGAGTGCTTGGTACACGTCTTCGGCGGGCGCCTGGTGCTCGACGGGATGTGTGGCATGAGCCAGCGCTGCATCGTCCACTGCGCCGAGGCGATCTCCATCGCGCGCTGGACCGTGATCAGCGAGTACGCCACCCTCGTCGACTCCGCGCACGACGTGCCGACCACACCCGTGGAGCGCAACTGGCTCCGCGACGAATCGGCGGTGCAGAAGGCGCCCATCCGCATCGGTAGCTACGTGTTCGTGGGAGCGAAGGCCACCATCCTCATGGGCGTCACCATCGGCGATCACGCGGTGGTCGCGGCGAACTCGTTGGTGACGGCCGACGTGCCGCCGCTCACCACGGCCATCGGTGTGCCTGCGCGCCGCATCGCGCGCCGCCCTGTGTCCACGACGGAACGCGCGTGAGCACGCTCCGTCGGGTCCTGCGCACCAGTGGGCTGGTGCTCGCCGGGCAGCTATTCGGCCGTGTCACCAGCGCCATCGTCTACGTCGCCATGGGCCGGATGCTCGGCAAGGCGGAGCTCGGCAGCTTCAGCTTCGTGGTGGCGTACATCGGGATCTTCCAAGTGCTCGGCGATCTGGGCCTGCAGCAGATCGTGGTGCGCGACGTGGCGCGCGAGCGGCCCGACCGCGCGCGAGTCGTGTTCAACGCCGCGTTGTTGCGGTTCTCGTTCGCGGTGGCGGCCTGCGCGGCGGTGGTGGCGCTGCTGCCGAGCGTGGGCGCCGATCATCGCTCGCCGCAGGTGCGCTGGATGGTGATCGGCGGTTGCGCGTGGATCCTGAGCTACGCGTCGTTGCCGTTCGGCGCCGTGTTTCGCGCCACCATGCACATGGAGACGCCGGTCGCGGCGAATGCCGTCGGCAACGCGGCCTACGCTGTGCTCGCGGTGCTCGGCATCGCCGTCGTCCGGCAAGCGTGGGCTCCCTGGCTCGCGCTGGTGATCACGAGCGTCGTTCCGGCGGTGGTCATCGGATACCGAGGTGCGCAGATGCTGCGACCCGAGCTGCGCCCGAGCTGGCGCCTGATGCGCGAGCTGAGCTCCACGAGCTGGCCGCTGGCGCTCAACGCGTTGCTGATGGTGATCTACAACCGGATCGATCAGGTCATGATCCAGCACTACCTGGGGGCTTCGGAGCTCGGCGGCTACGCGGCGGCGGTGAAGCTGAT
>CAYVDO010000322.1:0-9402 GCA_964450125.1 uncultured bacterium | reverse complement strand
TTGCGTGGGCCGGGGGGGGGGGCCCGGTTGCGGCTGTGCCGCAGGGGGGGGGGGGCTGGAACAGCCCCCCGTGACAACACGACCAGGCGCTCACGTATCGCCACGCGCGCATCCCGACCCCATCCACTTCCCGATTTCCCGTGAGATAATCCGCCGCCTTTCCCCGCCCCCCCGACGAGCGACCGAACGTGCCCCGACGATCCTCGGCCCGCGCCTCGCTGCTCGCTGCGTTGGCCGTCGTGTCGGTGTGGATCGTCGCCGCAGCGTGCGTCGGTGCGGCACGCGCCGCCGAGTCCTGCCCAGCGCCGGAGGCCATCGCCGGGGACCTGACCTGTGGAACCTCGAGCGATCCTCTCGACGAGCTCGAGTGTTGGCTCCGGTCCGAGGAGGAACGCCACTACGTGCGCGCGCCGTCGCGCCGTCGCGAGCGGCTCTTCCGCGCGCCCACCGCGGTCACCGTGCTCACCTCCGAAGACATCGCCGCCTCGGGAGCGCGCAATCTCGGCGAGCTCTTCCGTACCGTACCCGGGCTGACCCTCACGGTACGTAGCCTCGCCGAGACCTACATCGACGACGCGCGCGGCGTGGGCACCGGCATCCTCGCGTTCCTGCCGTTCGTCGAGGTCTATCTCGATGGCCGCCCGCTACGCGACGAGTCGCTCGGCGGCACACCCAGCTTCGCGTCGATGCCCGTGGCGCTCGAGGACATCGAGCGCATCGAGGTGGTGCGCGGACCGGATACCGCCATCTACGGATCCGGTGGCTTGAACCTCCTCATCGACATCACCACCCGCGCGCCGTCGCGCGCCCAGGGAACGCTCGTGCATCTTCGCGGCGGCGGCCCGACGGCACTCGGCGACGGCATCGCCGTGCAGGGCTTCGAGCTGGGGCCGATCGCGAACAAGCTGATGGTGAGTTACGGGTACCAAGCGGAGCTCGGCCCCGATACCCACAACGCCGAGGGCCAGCTCGTCGAGCAGCTCGAAGGCGACCGCAACGACGTCGGCGAAGATCTCTTCAAGACCTCGTGGCGCGCCGAATGGGATCGCGGCTCGGGTGGACGCTGGGAGGCGATCGCCAGCTACGTGAGCGGTCAATACGACGGCTACGTGTTCGTGCCCATCGAGAGCCGGGACATCACCGACGGCAGCGTGCTGGTGCGACACGAGCGCGATTGGTTCGCCGGCACGACCACTGCGCAAGCGTCGTGGGAGGGCTACACCGGGCGCGCTGTGAACCAGGCGGCGCTCACCGACCGCGATCCGCTGGAACCTGAGGGCCGGCTCTTCACCGGATCGCACAACGTCTCGAGCGAGCTTCGGCACGAGGTCGAGCTCGAGCTCGGCTGCCCGCAGGACCTCCTCGTGGGTACGTCGTTCCGCTGGGCCGAAGGCCGGGGCGAGGTGCTCGCGCGCTCGGCGGAGCCCACCATTCGCACCCTCGGTGGCTACGTGTCGAACGAGTGCCGTCTGGGCAAGAGCGTGGCGATTCGAGGTGGCTTGCGCGCCGAGGGCCTGCATCCCGCCGGCTTCGAGCTGTTGCCGAGCGGCAGCATCGTGTGGGAACCGGTCGAGGAGCAGCAGAGCTTCCGGCTCAGCGTGGCGCGCGGAGTGTCGTTTCCCACCAGCTACGAGCTGGGCGGCGCGCTGCCCGTCACACCCCTCGGGTTGCCGAACGCCACACCGCCCTTCGACCTGGCGTTGTTGCGTGACGTGAGCCTGAGCGTTCGTGGCGATCCGAACGCGCCACCGCCCGAGCTCTGGGCTGCCGAGCTGGGCTGGCGCGGCCGCTTCCCCGGGCCGCGTCTCTCGGCGAGCGCCGAGGTCTACTGGGAACGGGTGCGAAATCTGCCGGGAGCGGGCGCGGCTCTCGACGACGACGGCGATTCGAATCCCTTCACCTTCGGCCTGCCGATCTCGTACCAGGGCGGCTACTCGGTCGTCGGTGTGGAGTACTCCCTCGACTGGGCGGCGCTCGATTGGTTGAGCCTGGACGCCACGTACGGGCTCGCGTACCCCTTCGACGATCAGAACGCGGCGAGCCGCGCCCCGGGTGCCGACCTCGGCGACACCATTCGCCGACACCGAGGCTCGATTGGTCTGACGCTCGATTTCCGCAAGGGCGCCATCCCCACGCCAGCGCTGCGCGGCTTTTCGTTCAGCGTCCTCTACCAGGCGAGCTCGAGCGTCCGCAACACGCTGCCGTCGGCGTTTCCGTTCTTGGGCCGCGAGATCCGCCTCGACGATCTCGTCCCCGGCTTGAGCGAGTTCACCGACGTTCCCCAGACGCGGATGCTCAACGCGCGGCTCGCGTGGGAAGCGATCCCGTGCCGGCTGGACGTCGCGCTCGCCGCATGGAACCTCCTCGATGAGCCGCTTCCCGCGTGGGGCCGCGGCAACCGGATCTTCACCGGTGAGATCACGTTGCGCTACTGAACCGGCGCGCGCACTGCGACGCCTCGCCGCTCGGCTCGTCGCGTTGATCGCGCTGGTGGCAGCCGGCGCGCAGGCGCTCGCCGCGGAGACCCCGGCAGCGGCGGCGCCGCACGCCCACGTGATCGCCATCAAGAGCGGCGCTTTGGCGCTCTACGACGAGGTGCTCGATGGGGTCGCGAGCCGGCTCGGGTTTCGTCCCGACGAGCGCATCCTTCCCGGCGACGGCGAGGACGAGACCGCGTTCGTGGAGTCGATCCGCGCGGCAAATCCAGCGCTGATCCTGACTCTCGGCATCCGAGCTTCGGAGCTGGCGCAACAGCGCTTGGAGGGGACACCCATCCTCTACGCGATGGTGCTCGATCCTCGCGAGCTCACCGGACCGACGATCCGCGGTGTTCCGCAGACGGTGCCTGTGGCGGTTCAGCTTCGCGAGCTCAAGGCGCTCGTGCCGGGCCTGCGCACCATCGGGGTGCCGTACACGGCGGCCAACAGCGTCGATGCGCTTCGCGAAGCCGAGGATGTCGCAGCGACGCTCGGTCTCAGGATCGAACCGATCCGTGTCGAATCACGAGCCGAGGTGACGGGTCGCGTGGCTCGCTATCTCGAGGACGTGGAAGCGCTGTGGTTGCCGCTCGACTCGATGCTCATCAATCGGCAGGTGCTGCCGGCCCTCGCGGCGCTCGCCCGGCGCTCGCACCTGGCGCTCATGGTGCACAGCGGCGAGATCGTGCGCGACGGCGCGCTGGTGGCGCTCAACCTGCGCACCGTCGATACCGGCCGCGCCCTGGGAGAGCTGGCGGCGCGCTTCCTCGGTGGCGAATCCCTGGTACGGCTGCCCGCACTCGAGGTGAAGCCACAGGTCGTGATCGATCGGGTGGTCGCGCGCGAGCTGGGCATTCCCGATGAGCGCGTGAAGGCACTCGAGGATCGCTACCGATGAGCGGCAGCGCGAACCGCGCCGCTGGCCGGGCGGCGCTCACGCTCAGGCAGAAGCTCTATCTCGGCATCTTTCCCGCAGTGCTGTCGAGCCTGGCGCTCATGAGTAAGTGCACCGCCGACCGCGAGTCGGCGCTGCGCTATCAGAACGAGGCCTCGCTGATCCTGGTCGAAACCCTCGACGGGATCGAAAAGCTCCTCGACGATCCCTTTCGCGATCTGCTCACGTTGTCGCGCGCCGCGGACTTTCACGACGCCATCTTCTGGGAGCGCAGTCGCCTCGAAGCCGAAGCCACCGAGCGCTCCGGCGATCTGCAGCGGTTCCTCGCCAACTTCCGGGCCAAGGCGCCGCAGTACCGAGCGGTGGCCTACCTCACCGCGCGGCGCGCGTCCGTCGCCGAGCCGTGGTCGGTCTCGGTGCTGAAATGCGTTCCTTCGCCACCGTGTGGCGAAGGAACGGACTACGTGCGCGGACTCGCCGCCACCGGGACGCGGCTGCTCGGTGCGTCGAACGAGGGCGACCTCGGGCGTGAGACGCCGCCCGAGGTCACGGCGGAAGGCGTGCGCTACGCGACCGTCGTCGACACCGGCGAACCCGACGTCGAGGCGAGCGAGATCGGTGTGCTGGTTCTCGATTTGGGCCGTGACGCGATCGCGGCCGAGCTCGCTCGCGCCCGCCGCGATGCACCGATGCGCGTGACGCTGGCCGATGCCGCGGGGGCGCCGGTAGTCACCTCCGCGGGTGGCGATCAGGACCCCAACGCGGACTGGCCCCGCGAGATGCGCGGTGCGCTCGGTGGGGGCGATGGAGCGCTGGCGTCGCGCCTGGCTCCCGCGCACGCCGGTTCGGCCGTGCGCGTCGGGAACGTCGACGGGCGCGTGGTGGCGCTCACGGTGCCAGCGCTCGAGCCGCGCCGCATCCGCGCGCTCGGCTGGAGCTTGGTGCTCGTGACGCCGCCGTCGCGGGGGCGCTTCGCGACCTCGCTCTTTCCCGGAGACATCTACGTGCTCACGGCGGCGCTCACGGTGGTGGTGAGTGCTGCGTGCCTGTGGGGCTTGGGCTGGGCGACGCGCCCGCTCAGCGATCTCGCCGAGGCGATGAGCCGCGCTGGCGAGGGCGACCTGAAGGCGGAGGTGGCGGAGGGGCCGGCCGACGAGATCGGACGCGTGGCGCGTGCCTTCAACGAGATGGTGCAGGCGCTGCGCTCGAGCCGCGCTCAGCTCGCGTCCCAGCTCGAAGAGTCGATCCGCCTGCGCACAACCCTCGAGAACGTGATCGAGAGCACCCCCGCGGCGGTGATGGTGGTCGATCGGCAGGGCCAGGTGCTTCAGTGGAACGAAGCGGCCGAGCGCCAGACCGGCCAGTCGCGGCGTACGATGCTGGGCGCCGATCTGTTCGCACGCGTGCCCGAGCTCGCTGCGCACCGCGAAGTCTTCGAGCGGGTGCTCGCCGAAGGTCGCCCGGTACGGGGCGCGCGCGAGGTGTACGAGCTGGCGAGCGGCGAGAAGGGCATTCGTCGGGTGTCGCTCTTCCCGGTGCTCGGCACGAGTGGCGAGGCCGGCGGCGTGGTGCTCTCGAGCGAGGACGTGACGTCGGAAGAGCAGATCGAGCGGATGATGGTGCACGCCGAGAAGATGGCGATGATCGGCCGGCTCGCGGCCAACATGGCCCACGAGATCAAGAACCCGCTGGCCGGCATTCTGTGGAATCTGCACAACCTCGAACGCCGCCTGCATCCCAGCTCACCGGTGGCGCGCACGCGCATGCAGGAGGCGGGGCTCGACGGTGAGGTCATCGAACGCTTTCAGCAGTTCCTCGATTCCCAGAAGATCCCGCACTACGTGTCGGTGATCCGCGAGTGCGGATTGCGGGCCGACGGGATCGTGAAAACCCTCGGCGATTTCTCGGCACGCGGCGAGAAGCACGTCGACGCCGACCCGCGGGCGTTGATCGAGAACACGTTGCTCCTGGCGCGCGCCGCCTTCGATCTCGAGAAGCGCCACGACTTTCGAGACATCGATCTCAGCGTCGAGGTGGTGGGCGAGGTGTCGCGGATTCGCTGCAACACGCAGCGCATCGAGCAGGTGCTGCTCAATCTGGTCAACAACGCGGCGCAAGCGCTCTTTGCCCGCCGCCAGGCGGAGCCCACGTTCGAGCCGCGCCTGCGCTGTCGCGTGCGGTGCGGTGAGGAGCACGTGCGGATCGAGGTCGAGGACAACGGTCCAGGAATCCCCGAAGCGGCACGCGAGCACATCTTCGAGCCCTTCTACACCACCAAGGACATCGGTGAGGGCACGGGTTTGGGGCTCTCGATCAGCTACCTGATCGTGACCGAAGGCCACAGCGGGCGAATGTGGGTGGAGGACGGGGTCACGGGCGGTGCGCGCTTCGTGATCGAGCTTCCGGCGCGGGAGGCGGCATGAGCGATACGCGAATCCTGGTGGTGGACGACGAGCGGCCGGTGCGCGACGCGGTGGTCGATTTCCTCTCGGACGAGGGCTACCACGTGCTGTCGGCGGCGAGTGGCGCGGAAGCCATCGAGCTGGTTCGCGCCGGGCGATTCGCGCTCTGCATCCTCGACCTGCGGATGCCGGGGATGAGCGGCACCGAGCTGGCGCTCGAGCTCCGGGCGATGGAGCCTGGGATCAAGCTGCTCATCATCACCGGCTCACCCGACTTCGTGCCTGGCAGATCGCTGCACGCGATCGGGATCGGTCCGGAAGATACGCTGGTGAAGCCTTACGAGCTGGGATCGCTCGCGGAAAAGGTGCGGCGCCTGCTGGGCGAGGGTACGGCATGACTTCGGCGCACGTGCTGGTGGTCGAGGACGAGGCGGCCAATCGCGACGCGCTCGTCGACTACCTCACGGACGAGCGCCTGGTGGTCTACGCAGCCGCCGACGGTCTCGAGGCGCTAGCGGTTCTCGAACGCGAGTCTGTGGACGTGGTGCTCACCGATCTGCGTATGGCGCGGATGTCCGGGCTCGAGCTGCTCGAGCACGTGGGGCGGCGCTGGCCGGACGTCCCGTGCATCATCGTCTCGGGTCAGGGCACGATGCCCGATTTGATCGCGGCGGTGCGGCTGGGAGCATACGACTTCATCGAGAAGCCGCTGGTGCCGCTCGATCGGGTGATGATCGCGATCGGGCGCGCGCTGCAGCATCGCCGTCTCAGGCTCGCCAACCGCGCCACCCTCGACGAGCTGGAGCGACGCAACGCGAGCCTCGCAGAAAGCAACGCGGCGCTAGCCCGCGCCAAGGGCGAGCTCGAAGAAGCGCAGCACCAGCTCGTCCATGCCGGCAAGATGGCGGCGCTGGGCGAGATGGTCGCGGGCGTCGCCCACGAGATCAACAATCCCATGGGATTCGTGTACTCGAACGTGCGGGTGCTGGGAGAGGCGCTGGAATCCCTGGAGAAGCTGGCTCGCGCTCAGGCCGAGCGCGGTCGCGACGCCACGGCGCGTGCCGAGGCGCTGGCGGAGATCGACCGCCTCGCGCGCCGCGTCGATCGGCTGCTCGATGGCTGTCGCGTGGGCACCGAGCGCACCCGCGAGATCATCGAGCGGCTCAGGCGTTTCGCGCGACCGGGCGAGGCCACGCTCCACACCATCGATCTCGTGGAGAATCTCGAAGCTGCGGTTACCTTCGTGAGCCATCGCATCGGCGAAGGGATCGAGGTGCACCGCGACTACGCGCGGCTGCCGCGGGTCCTGGGTCGCGGTGGCGAGATCAATCAGGTGTTCGTGAACCTACTGGCGAACGCGCTCGACGCCGTCGGCGAGCACGGCCACATCTGGCTCAGCACTCGCGAGCGCACCGATCCGCCGCGCGGCGTCCTGCGCGAGGTGCCGGGTCCGTGGGTGGAGGCCGTGGTCCGCGACAGCGGACCGGGATTTCCCGGTGATGCGGCGGCACGTCTCTTCGAACCATTCTTCACCACCAAGCCGCCGGGGCAGGGTACCGGTCTCGGCCTCTCCGTCAGTTACGGCATCGTCCGCTACCACGGCGGCGTGATCGAAGCGCGCAATCACCCCGACGGCGGTGCCGAGTTCCGGGTGGTACTGCCGCTCAACGCCGCTGCAAGCCGAGGTAAGCCCCGTGTCGAGTCCTCCTGACAATGCGATCCTGATCGTCGACGACGAGGCGCTCGGCCTCGATGCACTCGAGCTGGCGCTCGAGCAAAGTTACGTCGTGCACCGCGCGAACGGCGGAGCCCAGGCGCTCGAGCTCCTCGCCCACGAGCCGATCGCGCTGGTCATCGCCGACCAGCGCATGCCCGGCATGACGGGAGTCGACCTGCTGGGCCGCATCAACGTCGAGCACCCGGACACCATGCGCATCCTGCTCACGGGCTACTCGGACATGGGGGCCGTGGTCTCGGCGATCAACGACGGCCACATCTATTACTACCTCACCAAGCCCTGGGACCCGTTCGATCTTCGGCAACGAGTCGAGCGGGCGCTCGAGCATCGCCGCGCGGCGCTCGAAAACCGCCGGCTCGCCGCGGAGCTGAGCGAGGCCAACCGCAAGCTCGGCGTTGCCTACGATCGCTTGCGAGTCGAGAACCGCCAGTTGAAGACCGAGGCGCGTGAGCGCTGGAAGCTCGAGGAATTCGTGGGCAAGAGCCCGCCCGTGAAACGAGCGCTGGAACGCGCGATGCGGGTGGCGGAGTGGGACGCGACCTCGGTGCTGCTCAGCGGCGAGTCCGGCACCGGCAAGGAGCTGGTGGCGCGCCTCGTCCACGACGCGAGTCCCCGTGTCGAGGGCAAGTTCGTGGCGGTGAACTGCGCCGAGTTCCCCGAGAACCTCCTCGAGAGCGCTCTCTTCGGCTATCGAAAGGGTGCCTTCACGGGTGCCCAGACGGATCGCCGCGGGCTCTTCGAAGAAGCGAACGGCGGCACGCTCTTCCTCGACGAAGTGGGGGAGATGAGCGCGGCGATGCAGGTGAAGCTCTTGCGCGTGCTTCAAGAGCGGCGCATCCGCCCGGTCGGCGCCACCGAGGAGATCCCGGTGGACGTGCGGCTCATCACCGCGACCAATCGCGATCTGGCAGCCGAGGTGGAGGCCGGACATTTCCGTCGCGACCTCTATTTCCGCATCCACGTCTTCCCGATCGAGCTCCCGGCGCTCAGGGATCGCCGCGAGGACATCCCCGCGCTCGTGGATCACCTCCTCGACCGGATCGCCAAGAAGCGCCGCAAGGATCGCTGCGAGATCACGCCCGAGGCGCTGGCGGTGATCCAGGCCTACTCGTTCCCAGGGAACGTGCGCGAGCTGGAGAACACGCTCGAGCACGCTTGCGTGCTCGCGGGTGCGGGCGGAGCGATCGACCTCGACCACATCGAGGAGCGCATCGTCTCGCAGTCGGGCGCCTCGCTCGACGATCTCGATGCCGCGGCGGCCGCCGCAGCGCACGCGAGCGCCGCGACGCGCGGTGCGCGCGCCGACGCACACGACGACCTCGATCGCGCCATGATCGAGCGCGAGCTGGAACGTCAGTCGGGGAACGTGACCCGCACCGCGATCGCGCTCGGCCTGAGCCGCGTGGGCCTGCAGAAGAAGATGCGCCGCCTCGCCATCGCCAACCGCTGGAGCAAGGCCGTGCTCAGGGGCTGAGCGGCTCCGGCGGCAGCAGCGGGTGGATGACCATGCCGGAGGCGAGCTTCGGGTAGAAGAAGGTCGACTTCTGGGGCATGACCTCGCGTGCCAGCGCCACCGCCGTGACCTGCTGGATCCGGGTGGGGCGCACCAGGATTGCCACGTCCCCGGCGCCGCTGCGTACCTCGCGTTCGGCCTCGACCTCGTCGGTGAGAAAGTGCAGGTGCTCCTTGCGCGCTTGCGCGGGCATGTCGATCCCCGCGACCTCTTCCACGATCCAGTGGTGGATGCGCCTGAGATCGAGATCCCAGAGCACGGGCGGAATGTGCGCGGGTGCCTGGCCACGTCCCGGCTGGCCGGCGAGATCGAGGATCACGGCGCCAGGACGGCCACGCAGCACCAGGGCCACGCGGCGCGCGTCCGCAGGCTCGGCT
>CAYVDO010000321.1:0-9484 GCA_964450125.1 uncultured bacterium | reverse complement strand
GCCGTCGCCCTGCGTTCCCCGCGATCTGACGGCGACTTGTCGGTCTCGTAACGAAGCCGTCCGAGGTTTCCGGGCCGAGCCCCGCCGCCGTGCATCGCTCGAGGTGAGTCACGAAGCGTGGCGGGGCGAATTCGCTACCGCGCCGCGCGAGCGCCCTCGGATCGCTCTTCCGTCACGTGGCGCTATTCACGCGACGAGATCGGCTCCGGGACCGGGGAAGCGGGACTTGAGAAGCTCACCCAGGAATCGGCATGCGTCACTCGACGTGAAGATGCCGGCGAGGCGACCATCCTTGACCACGATGGCCGAGCCGATGTGTCGGGTGGCCATCGTGAGCACCACGTCATCGAGCCGCGCGGTGGTCTCGACGACGTACGGGTCCGGGCGGCACAGATAGCCCACCTTGATGGGCTCGCCGCTGGCGTCGGCGCGCACGTTGGCGCCGAACGCGACCAGATCGCGTTCGGAGACGACTCCCACGAGCGCGTGCTGATCGCGCACGGGCACGTGGCGGATCTTGTGTTGGTGCATGAGGTCCCACGCCCGCTCGATGGGATCGTGGACGTTCACCGAGTACGGGAAAGGCGTCATGACCGCCGCCATCGACGGCATGCGATCGATCCTGTGCCAGTCCATGCGATCACCTCGTGCTTGCGGAAGCGTGGATCTGCGAGAAAGCGCTGCGGGCCGCCGTGAAGGCCGTCGCTACGGTGGACGGCAATCCGTGGAGTGCGGTCACGTACGAGCCTCCGAGCGAGTCACGGGCAGGATCTCGGCGCCGAATCGCTCCACCTCCGCCACGAAGGCTGCCCGCGACGGCGCCGTGAGCCGAACCGTAGCCCAGGTCACCCCCAATGCGGCCAGTGCGCGGACCGAATCGCGAACCACGCGTACGTCGAACGCGCCCGCGGCGAGCGAGCCCAGCGCGTAGCAGACCTCGAGCGGCTCGGTTCGCCCGATTCGCGCCGCGTGCTCGCGGGCGTACGCGATCCGCTCTGCCAGTTCCGCGTGGCTCTCGATCGCGGCGGTGCGCGTGTGCACGGCCGCCGCCGAGGGATTGGGAAACGGCGACCAGCCGTCGCCGCGCTCCACCGCTCGCCGGATCGCTTGCTGGCTGTTCCCACCCACCCAGATCGGCGGGTGCGGGCGCTGCAGCGGGCACGGAGCGAGCACGTTGCCGACGGCATGGAAATGCCGCCCTTCGAGGTGGATCTCCTCGCCCGACCACGCGCGGCGGATGGCGTCGATGGCTTCGTCCGTGATGGCGGCGCGGTTCTCGAAGTCGGCCCCCAGGGCCGCGAACTCGCTGCGCAGATAACCGGCGGCCACACCCAGGATCATCCGGCCGCCGGAGAGCACGTCGAGGCTCGCCGCGGCGCGCGCCACCAGAAACGGGTTGCGGTACGGCAGCACCAGGATGTGGGTGTGCAGCCGCAGACGCGTGGTGGCGGCTGCGGCGAACGACAGCGCCACGAACGGATCGAGGGCGTGGTGGCCGCCCTCCCGCACCCAGCGGGCGAGCGGGAACGGATGGTCCGTCACGTAGCAGGCGTCGAAGCCGGCGCGCTCGGCGGCGGCGGCCACCTCGGCGATCGCCGCAGCGCTCAGGAACTCGTCGCCGTGCTCGATGTCGAGAGTGGGAAGTCCCAGCGAGATCCGCATGGTGGTTGCGCGTGTTGCGGGTATCTCCGCGATTGCGCTCTACACCACCCATTCGAGGCGTTCAATGGAAGTCGCGGCTCGCAACCCGGGTAGGGGCATCGAGCGAGCGCGGCGACCAGAGCGTCTCCGCGACGATGTGCACCACGCCCTCTTCCACTTGCAGCATACCGGTCACGCCGAGGAACGACGCCGTCCGCACCAAGGTGGCGTGAGCGTCGAAGACGCGCTTCCAGACCACCAGGTTAGCGAAACCCGTCTCGTCTTCGAGGGTCATGAACGTCACTCCTGCCGCCGTACCCGGATGCTGGCGGCAGATCACGATGCCCGCGTAGCGCACGTTCCTGCCGTCCGGCATGGCGGCGATCTCGCGTGCCGTGGGCAGGCCGCGTGCTCGAAGCGTGGCGCGTAAGGACTCCAAGGGATGCGCCCGGGGGCTGTGGCTCGTGGCGCCGTAATCCCAGGCGACCTGCTCGAATGGGGTGAGCAAAGCGAAGCGCGCGCGCTCGTGGCGGCGCTTGCGCGTGGCGAGCGGCAAGGTCTCGCGACGGGAGCGCACCAGCTCGCGCACCGCCCACAGATCCTCGCGGCGCGAGCCGCCGAGGCTCTCGAACGCACCGGCCTCGGCGAGAGCGGTGAGCGAGCGGAGGTCGAGAGCGGTGCGCCGCACGAAATCCTCGAGCGAAGCGAACGGCGCGTCGTGGCGGGCGGCGAGGATGCGCTCGGCGGCGTCGGCGCGAAAGCCCTTCACGTAGCGAAAGCCCATCCGCACGGCGAACATCGTCTGCGGACGGGGGGCTCCCCCCTCCACTGCGATCGCTGCGGACCGGCACGAGACGGCCCCTCCATCAGCCAGATGGAGACCTGGCTGAAATTCCCGAGATTGGCCTCCACGCTCGGCTTCCATCTCGCCCGGTGCCGGCGGCACCGCACGAGCGAAGCGAGTGACTTGGGGGTGGGGCCCCGTCGAGACCACGCTCTCGACGGGGCGGGGGTCTGGAACAGACCCCCGCGGAGACATCGCGCAGTCCCATTCACTCGTGCACACGTCGATGGGGAGGATGGTGACGCCGTGGCGCTTGGCGTCGTCGACGATGGTGGCGGGCATGTAAAAGCCCATCGGCTGCGCGTTGAGCAGCCCGCACGTGAACTCGGCCGGGTAGTGCCGGCGCAAGTACGACGTGGCGTAGGCGATGAGCGCAAAGCTCGCGGCGTGGCTCTCGGGAAAACCGTACTCGCCGAAGCCCAGGATCTGCTTGAAGATGCGCTCTGCGAACTCCGCGGCGATGCCCTTGGCCTGCATGCGAACGAGCAGCCGCTCGCGATGCCCTTCCATGCGGCCGCTGCGCCGCCACGCGGCCATGTCGCGGCGCAACTGATCGGCTTCGCCGGGCGTGTAGTCGGCGGCCACCACTGCGAGCCGCATCACCTGCTCTTGGAAGAGCGGCACACCGAGGGTCTTTTCGAGCACCGGCACCAGGCACGGGTGCGGATAGGCCACCGCTTCCTCGCCGTTGCGGCGCCGCAAGTACGGATGGACCATGCCGCCCGTGATCGGCCCCGGCCGCACGATGCTCACCTCCACCACCAGGTCGTAGAAGTTCTTGGGCTTGAGGCGCGGCAACATCGCCATCTGAGCCCGGCTCTCGATCTGGAAGACGCCGACGGTATCGGCGCGTCGGATCATCGCGTAGGTGTCGGGATCGTCGTCGGGAATGGTGGCGAGCGAAAGCTCCACCCCGCGGTGCTCACGTAACAGATCGAAGCAACGGTGCAGATGCGTGAGCGCACCCAAGCCGAGCAGATCGAGCTTGAAGAGCCCGAGCGCTTCGACGTCGTCCTTGTCCCATTGGATGACGGTGCGCGCCTCCATGGTGGCGTTCTCGATCGGCACCAGGTCGTGAACGGGCTCGTGCCCGAGCAGGAAGCCACCGGGATGGATCGAGAGATGACGCGGGAAATCGAGCATCTCCGCCACCAGCTCCACCAGCCGGACATGCAGCGGTGCCGCTGGATCGAAGCCAGCGCGCTCGAGGGAGCGCGGGTCGATGGTGTCCCAGTGCGAGCAGACCTTGGCCAGACGATCGAGCGCCGTCTCGGGCAAACCGAGCGCCTTGCCCACGTCGCGCACTGCGGATCGCGCCCGGTAGCGGATGACGTTCGCCACCATGGCAGCGTGGCTGCGCCCGTATTTCTCGTAGACGTGCTGGATCACCTCCTCGCGGCGTTCGTGCTCGATGTCGAGGTCGATGTCGGGCGGCTCGGCGCGCTCCACCGACAGGAAGCGCTCGAAGAGCAAGCCCATCTGCACGGGATCGACGGCGGTGATCCCCAGGCAATAGCAAACCGCCGAGTTGGCCGCCGAGCCGCGCCCCTGGCAGAGGATGCCGCGCGCCCTGCAGAACTCGACGATCTCCCACATCGTGAGGAAGTAGCCGCCATAGTCGAGGAGCTCGATGACCCCGAGCTCCTGCTCGAGCTGGGCGCGCATGGCCGCGCTCACGGCACCGCGTTCGCGCCGCGCCGCTCCTTCGAACACCAGCCGTCGCAGCCACTCGCCGGTGGTGGTGCCGTCGGGTAGCCGCTCCGACGGGTAGCGATAACGGATCTCGGCGAGCGAGAACGTGCAGCGCATGGCGACCTCGTCGATGCGCGCCAATGCCGCGGTATCGTCCGCGAAGAGCTGTTCGAAAACCGTGGGTGTCACGAGCCCGTGCTCGGCGTTGGGCTTGAGACGATTCCCCGCGGTGGTGAGCGTCACGTGATGCCGGATGCACGTGAGCACGTCTTGCAACGGCCGGCGTGCAGGCGTGTGGTAGAGCACCTCGATCGCCGCCACCAGCGGAAAGCCGTAGCGCGCCGCACGCGCGCGCAACCGCGCCTCCTCGCGCACCTCCGAGGCGCGGCGATGGCGCGCGACCATCGCGTAGAGCGCGTCGCCGAACGCCTCTGCGAGCGGCCGCGCCACGGAATCGAGGGCCGCGGGATCGTCCTCGCCCGCAGCACTCGTGAGCAGGCTGCGGTCACCACCCCAGAGCGCCAGCAACCCGCCGGCGTGGGCACAGACTTCCTCCCATGCGACGGTGCACGTGCCTTTCTCGTGGCGCAGCCGGCCACGTGTGACGAGGCGGCAGAGGTTCGCGTAGCCGGCACGATCGCGCACCAGAAGCACGATCGTGGAGCCGTCCTCCACCGTGATCTCCGAGCCGATCACGAGCGGCACGCCACGCTCGCGCGCCTTCAAATGGGCACGCACCACACCCTGCACCCCGTCGCGATCGGTGATCGCGAGCGCGGGAATCCCCAGCCGCTGCGCTTCCTCCACCAGCTCGTCCGGATGGCTCGCCCCTTCCAGGAACGAGTAATTGCTCTTGCACCACAGCGCCGCCCGCGCCCGAGTCACGACACTTCCCCGTGGAGGAAGAAGCGGCGCCGGCGGCGATCGTAGAAGACCCACAGCAGCGCCCCGCGCGTGGTGAGCGCGAACAAGTACTCGCGGTGGATCTCGCGGATCCACCAGCCACCGGAGAGGATGTGCGGACCGACCAGCTTGGTGACCGCGCCGTGGGATGGGCCGCGCACCAGCCAGCCATCGTCGCGAAGGGCGCGGGGGACGGCGGGCAGTGGGATGGGCTTGGCGTAGACGTGGCGTACCAGCGGCCGCGGCAACCGCGACACCGTCACCACGCGCGGCGCACGCACCGCGTCGAGCGGCTCCCACGCGAAGCTTGCTTCCGGCAGATGGCCCGCGCGCAACACCGCGCGCACCACCGCCTGTTCGCCAACCTCGGCGCGCAAGCGGGCGAGGGCGCGATTGGCGGCGGCGAGATCACGACGGGGTTGGATAAGCGGTGTGCTGTCTTTCGCGCTACCTCGCCCGCTTGCCGATGTTTCCTCGGGGGGCTGTTCCAGCCCCCCGCCCCGCAAAAAGCGTGGTTTTTGCGGGGCCCCACCCCCGAGCCGTCTCGCTTCGCTCGACGCGGCGCCGCTGGCGCCGGGCGAGCTGAGACTCCGAGCGTGGAAACGTTCTGCCGGTTGCTCTGCGTGATCGCGGTGGTCCCGAGCGCTCGCCGACCCAGCAACACCATCGAGCGTGAAGAGCCCGAGCTGTTCCTTGGTGGCGGGAACACCGTCCGCCTCCAGCTCGACCTCGGCCACACCCGCGGCCAGCGTCATCGATTCGAGGCGCAGGCGCACCAGATCGAGGATCTCGTTCCCTTCGAGCGTGGGAACCGCCGGGCGAAGCTCCGCCGTGAGCGTTCCCAGCCGCCGGTCGAGCACCAAACGCACGTGGAGCGCTGCCAGCACCCACGCGCGACGCACCAGCGCCGCGAGCAGCGGGTGCAGCATGCGCTTCATCCCGAACAAGAGCCGGGTGTGATCGGTTTCGGGATCGTCGAGGATGAGCCGCTCGATCAGCGGCTCGACGTACGCGGTGGGTTGCAAGGGCGGCGCGAGCTCGCCCGTGGCGAGCCGATGCAAGCGATGCGCGCGCTCGTCGAAGCGGGCGAGCAAGTCGCCCGCCGGCAGCGCCACGAATCCCGCCACGGTGGTGATCCCGAGCTTGGCGAGCAGATCCCGCAGCTCGGGATCGAGATCGAGCAGCCGAAGCGCCACGCTGCCGGCTGCCGTGCGCTCTTCTTCCTCGCTCACGAAGACGCGGTTCTCGCGCCGCGAACGCGCCACCGCGTAAGTGCCGAAGCGCGAGAAGCCAACCACCACCACGGCCCGGAGTGTCAGCGTGCGCGAGAGCTCCTCGCGCAGCGCACGCGCCCAGCGTTCGAGGGAGGGATGAAGCCGCTCGAGCCCAGCGGCCGAGAGCCAGAACACCCCCTCCTCGGGTGCGGTCTCGACGTCAGGCGTGAACCGCCACAGGCATTCGAGAATGCGCTCGCGGACGTCCCGGACCTCGTCGTTCGAGATCTCGCCGGCGCGCAGCCCCGGCACCAGCGCCAGCCCCACGGCGTAACGCTGCCCGGGCAGGACTCCGCCGCTACGTGCCGCGCGGTTCACCCACAAGATTTCGCCCTGGGGTTTGTCCTCGCTGACGACCGCTGCCGGCAGCTCCGCCCAGCCTGGATGCCTTCTCAGCAGGAGCTGGAGCGGAAATGCGGCGACGCTAACGCAGGCCACTCGGCCCACGACACTCCTCGACGTGCGACCAGGTCGGCCCGCGGCGCTTGTCCTTGAGAATGCCGAGCGTGCAGCGAAACCGGCCGACGGCCGTCCATTCCCGTGATCCTTGGGCACGCAGCGAAACCAGCGAGCCGAGCGACGGCGCCCGCTCGTCCTTCTCGGTCAGGCATACCAGCGCCGTGTGATGGCGTTGCGCGAGGCCGAGCAACCGCGATTGCAGCGGCGGCGCCACGGTCGCGTTCTTGCCGAGGTGCAAGACCACCAGCGCGAACGCTCCCGAGCGCGCGAGCCGCTCGGCTGCGGTGGGCACCGAAACGCGACGGCTTCCGAACGGTACCCGCACCACCACCAGTGACTCGAGATCGACTCCGCTCTCGGCGACGTCGGGCGGGTAGAACGAGCTCTCCTCGCTCGTCACCCAGCCGGCGAGCTCACCCTGACGCTGCGCATCCAGCACCAACCCCACGGCGAGGGTCAGCGCGGCGCTCGCTTCGGCACCCGAGATCTCCACCAGCCGCCCCGCCAGCTCCGCCACCTCGAAACGCGCCGGTGCCGAGCGCGACGGAAGCGCCTGGTCGCCAAAGCGAACCGAAGAAGGCAGGGATGCGAGCTGGAGCGGCATGGAACACTTTCGAGATGGGTGTGGGGCTTGGGGTTTGGGGGCTACAGAGTCGATGCAGGCGTTTCCTCGAGCCTCAGGCAGGCCCCAAGCCTCCTCGAGCCCGGCTCCACCGCGTGAAGCCCCTCGGACGAGGGCGTGTTGAGCACTTTTTCATCGGGCTCGTAGCCACGCCGGAACAGGATGCTGATGCGCGGCCCGGCGCGGGCGATCTTGGGCACGCCGTGGAGCCAGTCCACGTGCACGGTGCCGCCCAGCACCACCAGATCGCCCCAGCCGAGCCGGAACGTGATGGAGCGCCCGCCGGCCTTGGGGCGCAGCACGAACGGCCGCGGATCACCGACCGATACGATGGCCAGCGGATCGAACCGGTTCTCGGCCGGCAGATGGTCCGCGTGCGGTGCCACGCTGTCCGCGCCATCCCTGTAGAGATTGCAGCTCACCCACGGAAAGGCACCCTCGTAGCGCTCCGCGAGCGCCACACCCAGCTCCGCCAGCACCGAATGGCCGGGGCCGTCCTCGGGAATCCGCGCGTAAAGGCGTGGCACCGCGACCACGCGGTCGTACATGGTGCGCTCGCCAGCGCGCCAGCGAAGCCCGTCGTGAAGCGCCGCGAAGACCTCGTCATGCCCTTCGAGCCAGGCCGGCGCGTGATCCACCCAGGCCGTGGCATCGAGCCGGATGCGCCTGCAGCGTCCGAGCGCCCGGTCGAACCGAACACCGTTTCCCGAGAACAGGGATTGCGCGAGCGCGATCACGGAGTCTCAACATAGTGAACATATTTTCACTTGTCCATTTGGCCTGAGTGCGAGCGAGGCCCCGCCAACAATTGAAATGATTTCAACCCCTTGCAGAATTCGTGATGTTGATGTCATGATGTTGATGTCATGAGATCACGAACCGCTCAGCGAACTCAGGTGTACCTCCCCCCCGAGCTTCATCAGCGCGCCCGAGCGCTCGGATTGCGCACCCGGCGAAGCCTCACAGACCTGGTGCGCGTGGCGCTCGAACGATACGTGGAGGAAGCCGAAGCGAGCGCACGATCCGCGCCCGCACCCGATCCCATCGATTCCTTGATCGGGTTCGTGAGCGCCGGTGGGCATGCCGGCGTGACGCACGACGACGAGATCTACGACGAGCCATGAGCACCGTGTTCGTCGACACGGCGGCGTGGGCCGCGCTCTTCGACGAGCGCGACCGCGATCACCGGCGCGCCGCCTCCGCCTGGAAACGCCTCAAGCGAGACCGCGCCCGAATCGTTTCGAGCGATTACGTCTTCGACGAAACCGTGACGCTGATGCGGCGCCGCGCCGGATTCGACGCTGCCCGACGCACAGGCGAGGCGCTGCTCACGAGCACTACGCTAGCGTTGCTCGAGATCGACCGGTCGCTCTTCGTGCGCGCCTGGGATCTACACCGGCGCTACGCGGACCACGATCTCTCGTTCACCGATTGCACGACGCTCGCCGTGATCGAGACCCATCGCGCCGAGGCGGTGTTCACCTACGACCGCGACTTTCGCGACGTCGGTTGCTCTGTCGTGAGCTGACGACCGCTCGCTCACACCGCCGCGAGTGGATCACGGAAGATCTCGGCGACGTCGAGGTGGCAGTCGATCGCGGTGAGCGCAGCCGACTCCCCGCCGTGGTACGCGCGATGCTCCCAATCCTGGGCGGTGCACGTCCAGACATCGATGCGCGGCTCATCGTGCGCCACGTGGACGACGTGTCGAAGCGATGGGATGCGCTGGTAATCCGCGAGCTTGTCGGTGCGGTCGTACTCGGCGGTGCTCGGGCTCGCCACCTCGACGAGCACGATCGGGTTGGTCATCGAAAGGGGGTCTTGGTCGTCTTGCTCCAGACGCCCGCAAACGACGCTCGCGTCCGGGTAGTAGGCGTTTCCCGTCGCGAGCACACGGACGCGCGCGTTCGAGTCGTAGACGTTGCACCGCCGCGAGCGAAGCTCGGCGCTCAACGCTGCGATGATGCGAGAGGTCACGAAGTGCGGGCTCGCTGCTAGGAGCCTGTCGGAAAATGTGCTTCGCACGCCGACAGGCTCCTCGCTTGATGT